>CAYOYU010000083.1:2225-15302 GCA_964408265.1 uncultured Syntrophorhabdaceae bacterium | reverse complement strand
CGGCCACCCCACGGTACAGGTGAAGTCGCCGACCACGTTCAACCGGTATTTCGCAGAGAAAGGCATGGACCGCGTGATGATTGCCATCGACGTTCCCCCCGAGCATGTGGATCACTTCTTTTCCCTCCTCCGGGGGTGGCGCAATTGCCCCGGCTGCGTGGTGACCATACCGCACAAGCAGGAAGCGGCCCGCTGTGCCGACGAGCTTTCGGACCGCGCCCGCGATCTGGGGGCGGTGAATGTAATCAGGAGGACAGGGGAGGGAAGACTCCTGGGGGATATGGTCGATGGCCTGGGCTTCCTTGAGGCCCTGCGCACCCATGGTTTCGAGGTGAAAGGCAAACGCGTCGCAGTCTTCGGCGCAGGGGGAGCAGGAGGCGCCATAGCCTATGCGGTTGCTCACGCTGAAGCAGCGGAACTGGTGATTATCGATACGGACAATGCCAGGCAGCGGCATCTTCTCGATCTCATCGCGGCACGGTGTCCAAGGGTGGCACTTTCCGGGAGGATCGATTCCCTCTCGGGGATCGACCTCGCAGTAAATGGGACGCCGCTGGGTATGAACGGCGACACCCGTCTGCCCTTTCCACTGGACACCCTCGATTCTCACACCTTGGTTGCCGATGTGGTGACCGAGCCGGATATGACGCCATGGCTTGCAGGTGCAAAGGCGCGGGGCTGTTCTATCCAGACGGGGTACGAGATGACGCTGGGCCAGTTCTTCATTATGGGTCGCCACATGGGAATTGAATTTGACGGGTGAATTCCACTTGAGGGGGCACCACATGGGCGGAAGATGCCGGCAGAAGCTTAATAATTTGCCATGGCGGCAGATAATATCATTGAAGTGAAAAAGAGAAGAGAGAAGTGGGAGGCACGGGAAAACGCTGATGTTGTGCTGAAGGTGCGCCTGGCCCAGGTTCAGCAGTTGTATGGACAGACCTGGGGCGGTCTGGCCGGCATCATGCTCATCATGATTCTCGTCTGCCTTGCCTTCTGGCCGGTTATTCCTCACTGGAAGCTCTTGACATGGGCCGGCGTATTGATCGCCATCAGCGCCGCAAGGGGCCTTCTGGTTGCTGCCTTTCAACGTAAGACGCCTTCAGGGCTCCATATTTACCGGTGGGCCAGGATGCACGTCGCGGGGGTTGTGGCGTCCGGTGCCGCATGGACCGTACCGTCCTTATTCTTGTGGCCCGGCGATTCTCCGGTGCATCAGATCATCTGGCCAATATGCATAGTGGCCCTTGCCGCATCTGCAGTGACAAAGTATTGCACCTGGACGTCAGCCTACGTTCCATACCTCTTTCTGACAGCAGTGCCCATTTCGCTCCGGATGATTGCAGAAGGCGGGCCGGTATATACCATCATCGGACTGCTGGGATTGGTGTTCACCGGCGTTTTGGCGCAGACGGGCAAGGTTATGCACGACGCGAACCTGCGGGCACTTGTTGTGGGCATCCGCAATGAGGCGCTGAGTTCCGTTCTGTCCGCCGAGAAGACCAGGGAGGAGGAGCTCAATGCACAGCTCCAGCGAGAAATAGCGGAGAGGACACGTTCACAGGAAGAACTTCATTCGCGAAATGTAGAATTAGGCCGGTTGAACACGCAGCTGAGCACCGCAAAGACCAGCCTGGAGCTGACCAACGAGGAGCTTGAACGGGCACTCAGGGATATCAAGCAATTGAGCGGCATGCTGCCCATCTGTGCCTCGTGCAAGAAGATACGCAACGATATGGGCTATTGGGAACAGATAGAGACGTACATTCGGGATCACTCCGAGGTCGAGTTCAGCCACGCTATCTGTCCGGATTGCATGGAGAGCTTGTATGGCAGGTTTCTTGACGGAAAAGTGGAATCTTAAGGAACAACCCTCTCATCCTCACGCACAGAAGAAGTTATGAAGTTGCACCTGGGTAAAGACAGGCCAGCCAGACCTCTTCTGTAAGTAGCCGAGGATCCGGAGCTGGATGCGCGAATTTAAGTTGCTTCCCTGATGAACGATAATAGGAGATACAAAACGTCCTTCGGGGGGTGCGGCATGATTCAGGAGATCAGATTCATAGTAACCGGGGAAGTGAGAAAGCCTAAACAGAATGAGTGGTTTCTCAACGGGCGGAACCAGCCAATCTGCGCCCACGAGGATTTCCACGCCAGTTCTCATCAGATTTTGAAAATGCAGGTGATAGAGGGTGAGAACGGTCGGGCAGTCCCATCTATGGGATGGCAGCGGGGATAACAGACCGCTCAGACCCATGGAGCATCGGTTACCGCCGAAAAGAGAGTGATTCAGGGGCTTTTCCTTTGTACATCCGCCGCTTATCTGGTACAATTACACGTTAAATCATCGAAGTTTTGGCGGGCGGGGATGGCCGGTTTTCTCAATTTTTGTGACCTCATGTGTGAATACGCCGAGAATCCGAAGGACGATGCGGTTGACGGGTCGGGAAGTTGCCGCACCTTCGTTGCCGTCTATTGTACTCTGAAGAAATCGTTGGTCCACAAGAATATGCCTTGCAGTATGAAGGTCTTTCGAAACAACGAAGCAGGACAGGACTGAATCCCGCGAAGCCCGCAAAAACCTTGATTCAACGCTCCAGAATAGAGTAATTTTTGCAGACCGGTACGGTCATATTTCGAGGGGGTACACCTATGCTGTTTTCAAAGATTTTTGTTCCCACCGTGAAGGAGGATCCCAAGGAGGCGGAGGTCTTGAGCCACCGGCTCATGCTGAGGGCAGGATTCATCAGGAGACTTTCTGCAGGCGTCTATACCTGGCTGCCGCTCGGTCTCAAATCCTTGCGCAAAGTGGAACGGATCATCCGGGAAGAGATGAACGCCAAGGGGGCTCAGGAAATACTCATGCCCGCCGTGCAGCCCAAGGAAATATGGGTGGAAAGCGGGCGATGGGAAAAATACGGAAAAGAATTGCTTCGCTTCGTGGACAGGAACAACCGGGAACTCTGCCTTGGTCCCACGCACGAAGAGGTTGTGACAGACCTGGTGAAGCGGGAGGTCCGTTCCTACAGGGAACTGCCTGTTATACTCTACCAGATCCAGACGAAGTTCCGCGACGAGATCCGGCCGCGCTTCGGCGTCATGAGGTCCCGGGAATTCCTCATGAAGGACGGCTACAGCTTTGACGTTGACGAGCCCAGCGCAGAGAAGAGTTACATGGAAATGTATGAGGCTTATGTCCGGATATTCAAGAGGTGCGGTTTCCGCTTCAAGGTTGTGGAGGCTGATTCCGGGCAGATAGGGGGCAGCTTCTCCCACGAGTTCATGGTGCTTGCCGAGACGGGCGAGGACACCATTATATCCTGCACCGCCTGCGGATACGCGGCAAATCTGGAGCGCGCCGAGGTGGGGACTGAAGAAAAGGGCGTTGCCGAGAAGAAGGGCCTTTTTGAGAGAGTTGCCACGCCGGGTCAGAGGAAGGTTGAAGAAGTGGCCTCTTTCCTTGGCGTTAGAGCCGACAAGCTCGTGAAGACGCTTATCTACAACACCGACCAGGGTGTTATAGGAGTTCTCGTAAAGGGCGACAGGGAAATCAACGAGACGAAGCTGAAGAACCTGATGCGTTTCGATTTTGTTGAACTTGCCGACGAGTACACCATCGAAGAGGTATCGGGCGGGCCCCTTGGCTTTACCGGACCGATCGGGCTGAAAATACCCCTCTATGCGGATAAGGACGTGTCGCTCATGGAGGATTTCGTGGTGGGAGGCAACGAGCGGGATGTCCACATAGTGAAAGTGAATGTAGGCGACTTCAAGGTGAAAGGCTTCTATGATCTGAAGACTGCCAATCCCGGCGATATCTGCCCCAGGTGCAAGGGGGTCCACGAAGCTACCCGTGGCATCGAAGTGGGTCATATCTTCAAACTGGGAACAAAGTACAGCGAAAGCATGAAGGCCACCTTCCTGGACAAGGAAGGGAAGGAGCAGTTCATGATCATGGGGTGTTACGGCATCGGGGTAGGCAGGACTGTTGCGGCTGCCATAGAGCAGGGCAACGATGAAAACGGGATGATCCTGCCTGCAGCTATCGCACCCTTCGAGGTGTGTGTGCTCCCCGTCAATACCTCCCATGAAGAGACGATGGAAGTCTCCATGTCTGTGTACAAGGCCCTTCTGGACAGAGGCATCGACGTGGTTCTCGACGACAGACCCGAGAGACCCGGTATTAAATTCAAAGACTGCGACCTCATCGGGATCCCGCTGCGCGTTACCGTGGGCGAGCGAAACCTGAAAGAGGGTTGTGTGGAGATAAAACTTAGGAGTGAGAAGGATTCCATGAAAGTGGCAAAAGAAGAGGTCGTAGAAAAGGTGGTCGATTATGTTCGAAAGCTTAAACATCTGTGATCTGACACCAAGAGAGGAAGTTGACAGAAGAATAGGTGAGTTAAAGAAGAAAATGGAAGAGAACGGCCTGGGATACGCCGTGATCATGCAGAACGTTGATCTCTTCTATTTTACGGGCACTGTCCAGAGGGGAATTGCCGTTATACCCGTAGACGGTGATCCCATGCTTTTCATCGAGAGGAGCATGGACAGGGCCGTCAAGGAAACACCCCTCGAGCCGATCCCTATAAAGAGGGACAAAGACGTGAGGGAGATCCTCCTCGACAGGAAGTCTGCGAAAGGCAGATGCGCCATGGAACTCGACGTGCTTCCCGTTACCCTTTACGAGCGCTGGAAATCGATGCTCGGTGTAGACCAGGTCGCCGACATTTCACCACTCGTGAGGGATGTGAGGCTTGTAAAGAGTCCCTTTGAGATCAAACAGGTGAAAAGGTCCGGCGAGATCTGTTCACGGGTTTTTGAGAGGGCGGCCGAGGTTATCAGGGAAGGCGTGTCCGAAGTGGAGATAGCAGCGGAACTGGATGCCCAGGGGCGACGGTGCGGGCACCAGGGTTTTCTCAGGATGAGGGGACTGAACCAGGAGATGATGAATATCTATGTGACACACGGATATTCGGGGACCATCGCCTCCCATGGTGACGTGCCTATTGCCGGGTTCGGCGTGACCCACGCTATCGCGCAGGGGCCGTCGATTAACAGGATCCGGAAGGATATGCCGGTGGTTGTGGACTACGGCGGCGGGTACAACGGTTATATAACAGACGAAACCCGGGTCTACGTGGTAGGGCAGATGAATGAGAAATTCCGGCAGGCCTATGAGGTGGCTGTTGAGATCGTTGAGGATACCGGTGAATGGGCGAGAGAAGGCGTGCTCGGTACGGAAGTCTTCAACAGGGCCAGGGAAAAGGCAAAAAAAGCAGGGCTCGATGATTATTTCATGGGGTATGGCGCCGGGAAGGTGGCTTTCATCGGCCATGGCCTGGGGCTCGAGATAAACGAGTTGCCCGTCATTACCCCGAGGCATCCCATAGTCCTCAAGGAGGGGATGGTTTTTGCCTATGAGCCCAAGTTCATCATGCCCGGCGAAGGGGCAGTGGGGATTGAAGTAGACTTCATCGTGCGCAAGGACCGGCTCGAGCGTGTAACGGATGCCCCCGTCCATGTAGTCTACCTCTGAAGGGCCGGCGTCAGCCAAGGACGGAAAAGGTTCGGACGTGGTTTTCAAGTATAGACTGGATGACCGGCTGCCTCTTTCCGAGCTTATTCTCTTCGGCCTCCAGTGGCTTGCAGTATCGATCCCTTCCATCGTAATAATCGGGAAGGTGGTGGCATCTATCCAGTGGCACAGTCCTGCCGATCAGGTCATCTACATCCAGAAACTCATATTTGTCACAGGCGGGACCCTTCTTGTCCAGATAGTCTGGGGACATCGGCTGCCGCTCATCGTGGGGCCTGCCACGGTACTTCTCATAGGCATCATAGCGAGCCGGCAGTTTCCGATCCATGCCGTCTACGGTTCGGCAGTTGTAGGTGGCATCCTGTTTACCGTGGCCGGAGTGAGCGGTCTTTTCAGTTATGTGCGGAGGCTTTTCACGCCGAAGGTTGTAGCTGTGGTACTGCTGCTAATCGCTTTTACGCTCCTGCCCACGGTTATGGCCATGATTTCCGGCGCCCGGAGCGGTGTCCCGCCGCTTATGAGCCTCATTTTCGCCTTTGCAATGATTCTGGGGATGTTTCTGCTGCAGGAGTATGCGAAGGGCCTCTGGAAGTCGACGCTCATCATGTGGGTCATGATTGCCGCCAGTCTCCTCTTCACCCTTCTCTTCCCCCAGAGCAGGGAAGGGATGCCGCCCATCAGGGGAGAGGCCTTCTCGGTCGGTTTCTTTCGGAACCTTACAACGGATTTCTCTATTGAACCAGGGGTGCTCATTTCCTTCTTCTTCTGTTTCATCGCGCTTGCCGTGAACGATCTCGGGTCCATGGAATCCATGGAAGGGCTCCTGAGTCCTCCCGATATGGGGAAACGCGTGACCAGGGGGATGTCCATCACGGGAATCGCAAATGTGGTGGGTCCTGTGAATTATTCCATCAGCCCCGGTGTTATCATGGCTTCGGGGTGCGCATCGAGGTTTGCGCTTATTCCTGCAGCGGTGATTCTGCTGGCAGTCTCCTTTTCCCCTTTTGTCGTGGCGCTGGCAGGGGGTGTCCCTGCCGTGGTCATAGGAAGCGTCCTCGTCTATGTACTCTGCTTCCAGGTAGCTGCGGGACTGTCGGCTGCGGTCAAATGCGGTGAAGAGTTCCAGATGGAGACGGGCCTCATCATTGCTCTGCCCACCCTCCTGGGAACGGTTGTCTCATTCCTGCCCCCGTCAATAATCTCCTCTTTCCCTCTCTTTCTGAGACCAATAATGGGAAATGGATTTGTCACGGGCGTTGTCTTAGTCCTCACCCTTGAACACTGGGTGTTCAGGAAATAGCGCCTATCTCCCTGTATCGTGAAATGAAGCACACTTGACTAACCCCATTCTAAGGCTATACTTTGGAGTAGCAACGCATCGGCAGGTTCCTTGAAATAGTCTGCAATGGGCGGACGGCTATCGAGGACATGGGCGACGGACGAGGCATGGCGAGAGAGAGGAAGCGGTAGGAAGCTGTATATGCGACGAGCATAAAAGGGGGTCTGAAAAATGGCTACAAGGAAATCAACAAAAGCCTGTGCAAAAGTCTCACCGGGTCCTGACAAGATGGAGAAGGCATTCGTGGCAGCTTTGACTACCATGGAAAAGATAGCCAAGGAGAGAATGCTTGCCGCTCGCGACCCGCTTAAGATCGGCCTGAAAATGGCAAAACAGATCCACGATGTTGCCGACCGGGTAGAGGACGAGCTCAGAGCGGAAGGACTTGCCCTGACTGAGGCAGCCTACACGTCCCACGATGAGATTGGCGTGGGTATCGGTGTCCTCTGAGAAAACCCCCGGGTATAGGGACTCAGGACCGCTTGAATTTGTCGTTCAGTGTGCGCTTGAACCGGGGTGCATAGATCAGATCAAAAACGTCTTCCTTGCCGGGGAAGAGCTTGAGTGCCTGGCTTCTTACTCCCTCTACGACCGAAATTGCCTGATCATGAGAAATATCCTGGGTCAGGATGAACTGGATGGAAAAATCCACGATAAATCTGAGACGCCTCAGCTTCTTTTCTTCATCCTTCAGTTCGTCATCCATAAAGATACCTAAACAGGCTGTTTCTTCTCTGCCTTTTTGCCGGGGAATAACTCTGCAAAGATCCAGAGCCCTATCCCCACGGAAATGGAAATATCAGCCACATTGAAGGCCGGCCAGTGCCAGCCTTTGAAATAGAAATCGAGAAAATCGGTGACGTAACCGTACATCAGCCTGTCATACATATTCCCTATGGCTCCCGAGAGGATAAGGAGCAGGGAAAACTGTTTCGCAAACATGAAACGATGGGCGAAGACCATGTAGATGATCACCGCTATGACTGCGAGAGGGAAAACGGTGAAGACATATTTTGCGAGGTGGTGCTGCGACAAAAGGCCGAAGGCACCCCCCAGGTTCCGGGCGTGAACGATGTTGAAGAACGGAGCCACAGAAAACCCGTCCATAAAGCGGATATGGTCAACGATGAGATCTTTCGTCCACCGGTCCAGGATGAAGATGCAGGGGACTACAAGGAAGACAAGGTATCTGCGCATCGTTTGCATACGTTGGGGAAGGGTCCCGTCTTCTGGATGTCGGTGGCATACTGCCAACAGCGTTCACACTTCTCTCCCTCTGCTTTTTCAACAGCCACGGCAATCTCGTCACCCTTTCTGATCTCTATCTGTGACACGATGAGCACATCCTTCAGTTCATCTCCGAGTCTACCGAGCAGTTGGTAATCCTGCTCCGACACGGTGAGGACAACCCTGGCATCGAGGGCATGCCCTATGACCTTCTCAGTTCTTTTCTCTTCCACCTTTTTATAGATGGCTTCCCGTATCTTCCAAATATTCTCCCACTCTTCCTCTATGGCGCTGCTGGTCAGGGAAGGATCTGCGACGGGAAAGTCGGCAAGGAAGACACTTTCTTCTTCAACGTACTCTTTCAGGTACGACCACATCTCCTCGGCGGTAAAGGAGAGGACCGGTGCGATCAGCTTGGTCAGACCTATGAGCGTATCAAAAATTACGGTCTGTGAAGCCCGTCTCTTTACGGAATCTTTCTTCTCCACGTACATCCTGTCTTTCACAATGTCCAGGTAGAGGGCGCTCAAGTCCACGGTGCAGAAGTTGTGTATGCTGTGGTAGATGACGTGGAAGGCGTATGTTCCGTAAGCCTCCGTGACGCGCTCGGTGAGCCTTTGCAGCCTGGATACAAGCCATTTATCGAGGTATGACATCTGCTCGAAGGGTACGCGGTCTGTCTTGGGATTAAAATCATCGTGAATGTTGGCGTGGAGAAAACGCAGGGTGTTGCGGATGCGCCGATAGGTCTCGATGAGTCTGTTTATGATGTCTTTGGAGATTCTGATGTCGTCGCGGTAGTCCTCGTACGTGACCCAGAGCCTCAGTATCTCGGCGCCGAATTTCTCTATAATCTCACTGGGGGCAATAATGTTGCCCAAAGATTTGGACATCTTCCTGCCCGAACCGTCAACGACAAAGCCATGGGTAAGGACGGAATCATAGGGCGCGCGCTTCTCGTTGCCCACTGAAACGAGGAGAGAGCTGTGGAACCAGCCACGATGCTGATCGCTCCCCTCGTGGTAAAGGTCTGCGGGAAACTTAAGCTTCGGCCTCTTCTTGCAGACGGCGGCAAAGCTCGATCCCGAATCGAACCAGACATCCAGGATGTCCTGCTCTTTGACAAAGGTACCGTTTCCGCAGTGTGTGCATTTGGCTCCTTCAGGGAGGAAATAGGATGCCTCCTGTTCGAACCATACGTCTGCTCCCTGCTCCTTTACTGCCGCAATGACCTTGGCGAAGGTTTCACTGCTCCAATAGGGCTGGCGGCACTTCTCGCAGTAGAAGATTGTGATCGGGACGCCCCAGCTCCTCTGGCGGGAGATGCACCAGTCCGGCCGAACGAGGAGCATGTTGTATATCCGGTCCTTTCCCCATCCCGGTATCCACTTGACGCGGTCCACTTCCGCCAGCGCCTTCTGTCTGAGCCCTAGCTTGTCGATGGATATGAACCACTGTTCCGTTGCCCTGAAAATAATGGGCTTCTTGCAGCGCCAGCAGTGCGGGTAGGAGTGTTCTATCTCTTCCGTGTGAAGCAGTACGCCCAGGTCCTTAAGCTTCTGTATCACGTGCTGGTTGCTCTCGAAAACGTTCATCCCCCTGAAGAATTCCACTTCGTCAATAAACCTGCCGTTCTCATCGACGGGAGAGTAGATTGCGAGGCCATATTCCATCCCCGTTTCATAGTCTTCTTCGCCGTGACCCGGAGCGATATGAACCGCTCCCGTCCCTGTGTCGCCGGCCACGTAGTCTGCGAATATGACGAGAGACTCCCTGTCTATGAAGGGGTGCTTAAAGGTGAGTGTCCGCAGCTTCTGGGGGGATACCTTTTCAATGACTTTGTAGTCCGTGATACCGGCCTTTCCCATTACCTCCTGCAGAAGGTCTTCGAGAATGATGTAGACCTCGTTCCCCACGTCCACCGATACATAGGTAAAATCCGGGTTGATGGCGATGGCCAGGTTTGCGGGAAGGGTCCATGGGGTTGTGGTCCAAATGAGCATGTAGACGGGTTTATCAGGGTAGCCGTCAAAAACACCTTCTTTCTTGCCCCTGTAAGGGAACTTCACATAGATGGAGTTTGATTTCTTCGTATCATACTCTATTTCCGCCTCAGCCAGGGCTGTCAGGCAGTTCATACACCAGTAGACCGGTTTTTTCTTCCGGTAGACCTCATCGCGCTCAAAGAATTTCTGTATTTCCTCGATGATTGTGGCCTGATACTGGAAGTCCATGGTGATGTAAGGGTGCTCCCAATCGCCGACCCCTCCCAGCCTCCTGAACTCGTTGCGCTGGATATCGATAAACTTTCCGGCGTACTCGCGGCACCTGTGTCTTACATCGACCTTTGATGTGGAAAGCTTCTTCTCCTTGGTGTCCTTTTCGATCTGGTGTTCAATGGGCAGACCATGGCAGTCCCAGCCGGGAACGTAGTCGGCCCGGAAGCCTGACATAAACTTCGATTTGATAATGATGTCTTTGAGTATCTTGTTGAGGGCCGTTCCGAGATGAATGTTGCCGTTGGCGTAGGGAGGGCCGTCATGGAGTATGAACTTCTCATTGTCCCGGCTCTTTTCGATGAGCTTCCAGTATAATCTGTTCTCCTCCCAGAGCTTCAAAATGTCCTTCTCTTTTACCGGGAGGTTCCCCCTCATGGGAAATGGCGTCTTCGGCAGATTTAAAGTATCTTTGTATTCCATAAGGTTATCGATCCTTCAAATGAAATGACCTGCCATCACCACCTAAGACCATCGACTTGTCAGGGTCAAAGAATGATGCCAACAGGCTAAATATTGAATAAGATTACCACAACGCTCGAATCTATGCAAGGACTATGGGCAGTTTCGGCTTGAAAGATCGGCTTTCAGGGCAAGGGAATCTGCTGGGAGACAAAAGCCGCGATTTCCTTTTCCTTTCCGCCGTAGAAGTGGTCCGTGGTTATTATCTTCACGTTCTTCTCGGTCTGTTCAAAGTTCTTGTACACCCGGAGAAGGTCTTCCAGCGGCCCTATTTCGTCCTCGGTTCCGCCCACCAGATAGATAGGTTTCCGGAAAGCTTCTAATTCCTCGGTGGAATAGAAGGCAAAAGGAAAGGAGACAAGAAAGAGTGCGTCAATGCCTTCCTCGGCGTAGGCTGCCTTTGAAGCCATCCATGCGCCAAAGGAGTAGCCGGCGAGCACTACGTAAGCGTCCCTGTCGAGATGCTCTTTCAGGTAGACCAGTGCCGCCAGTACATCCCTAACCTCTCCGTTGCCGTCGTCATAGGCACCCGTGCTTGCCCCAACGCCCCGGAAATTGAATCGGAGAGTGGTGAAGCCGTTTTGCGAGAAGCCCGTTTCAATGGCGCTGACCACATTGTTGCCCATTTCGCCGCCGTACAGGGGGTGGGGATGACATACCACAACACCTCCCCGACGGCTTCCTTCATGGAAGATTCCCTCGAGGCTGTAGTCGGATGCGATGGAGACCCTTTTTATTGACATGACTTGCTTATTTTGGTAGCTTTCTTACAAAATTTCAATAGAGAAAATGAATGGGTTTATTTACAAAAAGAGACAAAGAGAAGAAACCCCACAAAGAAATTGATATTCAGAAAGAGATCAAGAAGGCAGAAAAAGAAGAATCTTTATGGATAAAGTGCAGTTCCTGTCAGGAGCTTTTGTACAGGAAGGAAGTGGAGCGAAATCAGTTTGTCTGCCTCAAGTGCCTATATCATTTTCCCCTCACCGTTGAAGCACGGATCGGCTTAACCTTCGATAAAGGAAGCTTTGTCGAGCTTTTTGACGGGATCGAACCGGTTGACTTCCTCAAGTTCAAAGCATTGAAACCCTACAAGACGCAGCTGGTAGAGACGAGGGAGTCCTCGAAGCGGGCTGATGCAATGGTGTGCGGGAAAGGGAAGATCGGCGGTATCGAAGCCCTGGCAGCCATTTTTGATTTCAGTTTCATGGGAGGGAGCCTAGGCTCCGTGGTAGGGGAAAAGATTACCCGGCTCCTTGAGGAAGGTGCTGCAACGGGCATACCTGTGATCGTCTTCTGCTCGTCAGGCGGGGCAAGGATGCAGGAAGGTATCATATCTCTCATGCAGATGGCGAAGGTATCGGGAGCCATTGAAAAGTTGAAGTCCAAGGGGATCCCGTATATAACGGTGCTCACCGACCCCACTTTAGGAGGCGTTACGGCGAGCATGGCTATGCTGGGGGATGTGATTATTGCCGAACCTAAAGCGATGATCGGATTCGCGGGGCCACGGGTTATCAAGGATACAATAAAGGCCGAATTGCCGGCGGGCTTTCAAAGGGCTGAGTTCCTGCTGGAGCATGGCGTTATCGATATGATTCTCTCCAGAAGGGAGTTCAAGCAAGGATTACACAAACTTCTGTCGCTCGTACAATGAAAGACTTTTCCGAAACTTTGACCTACCTCTATGGTCTCGAGAAGTTCGGCATGGTCTTTGGACTGGAGAACATCGAATGGATACTCAATCTCCTTGGAAATCCCGAGGAATCCTACCCCACCGTCCACGTGGGCGGCACGAACGGGAAGGGTTCGACGGTCCGTATGCTGTCGGGCATCCTGGAAGAAGCCGGGTACCGGGTTGGCAGGTACACTTCTCCCCACCTTTCCTCGTTTACGGAGAGGGTAGCGGTGAATGGTGTCGAGATCACGGAAGAAGAGGTTATTGAGATCACGGAATACATGAGGGAAAGGATAAATCACGTTGACAGCGAGAGGTTCTTCACATTCTTTGATTTTACCACTGCCCTTGCGCTGGAATACTTTGCACGAAAGAAGACTGACCTTGCAGTGATCGAGGTGGGCCTTGGAGGGCGCCTCGACTCCACCAATGTCATCAAGCCTCTCGTGAGCCTTATAACGAATGTGGCCCTCGACCATACGGACTATCTAGGGGGGACCATCGCCGAGATAGCCGCGGAAAAAGCGGGGATTATCAAGTGGGGGATACCTGTTGT
>CAYOYU010000083.1:0-2215 GCA_964408265.1 uncultured Syntrophorhabdaceae bacterium | reverse complement strand
CGAAGGGGCCGCGCAGCAGATTATCGAAAAGAGGGCGGCAGAGCAGGGGAGTCCCTTTTATACGCTGGGACGCGATTTTTCCTATAGCAAGTCAGGGGAGCAGCACTTCTCCTACGCCGGTCTCCATCGTAATTTTGATGATCTTTACGTAAATCTCAGAGGAGACCATCAATTTGCCAATGCCGCTCTCGCGATCTGTGCGACGGAGGTGCTTTCGACGCAAGGGTTCGAAGTGGCCGATTCCTCAGTCGAACGGGGACTTTCCAGCCTCATCTGGCCGGGGAGGCTCGAGATTATAAAAGAGCATCCCACTATCATGCTCGATGCGGCCCACAATCCGCATGGGGTGAGGAGCCTTGCAGAGTTTATGCGCTCCCATTTTTCGGGCAGGAGGAAGATTCTTCTCTTCGGCGTCATGAAAGACAAGAAGTATGACGAGATGTTTCAAGAACTTCGACCCTGTTTCGATGTATTCATACTGACGAAGCCTGAAACGGAGCGGGCGCTATCTCCTGAGGAATTAAGGAAAGTTGCGCCCCATGATGCAGTGGTGACAGAAAACGTGAGGAGTGCCCTGGAGGCTGCGAAGAATATGGCTCGTAATGAAGATGTCGTAGTCATCAGTGGATCCTTTTATACCGTTGGCGAAGCGAGGGGCCTTGTCGATGAAATATTCTAAGGTCGGACCGTCTGTAATTCTGGTTGCCTTTCTACTGGTTCTGTCTCCTTTCAGCCTGCTCTATGGAGCCAGAACACTTGATTTGAAGACAATTTCCAACCCCATCGATATCTCGGCCAACAGGCTTGAACATGACAAAGAAGCCAACACGTACACTGCCAAAGGCAATGTAGAGGTGAGGGAAGGGCTGCGGGTGCTCACCGCGGACTATGTGTTCCTCGATGATTCCACCAAGAACATCCTTGCCGAGGGCAATGTCGTCTTTCAAGATGAAGAGGATATCGTAGAGTGCCAGAAACTCTCCCTGAACCTCATCACCAAAAGAGGAACCATTGAAAAGGGGAAGATCTTCATACGGAAGGGGAACTTTCGGATCACCGGAGGGAGCATCGAGAAGACCGGTGAAGCCACATACAACATTAAAGACGGCGGGATAACTACCTGTGAGGGCGAGAAACCGGATTGGAAGTTCACGGCCAGAGATGTTGACGTGACCTTGGAGGGATTTGCCAAGACAAAGGGTGCCTTGTTTCAGGTCAGGAATCATACGGTCTTCTATCTGCCCTATGGAGTATTTCCGGTAAAGACGGAAAGGCAGTCCGGTTTTCTGCTCCCCGAAATTCAGACATCGACACGCGATGGGGCAGTGCTGAAGAATTCCTATTTCTGGGTAATTTCCAAGGACAAGGATGCCACAATGTATCTCGATTACATCCAAAACAGGGGGTTGAAACCTGGCATGGAATTCCGCTATGCCCTCCCGGAAGATACGAAGGGCAGTTGGTATGGAACCATTATCAAGGACCAGGACTATAACGGTACCCGGTGGCAGATCAAGGGCAAGCATGAGCAGCGCCTCTTCACCGATATGAGTTTCAAGATGAATGTGAACCATGTGTCTGATATAAGCTATCTGCAGGATTTTGCCAGGTCGTTCTCCTGGGCCGAGCGGGCGGAGAACCTTCTGAAGTCAACGGCCTTCATCGAGAAACCCTTCAAGAAATCTCTTTTTACCGCAGAGGTCTCTAATTTTCAGAACCTCACCACAAGGGACAATGATTCCACCTTCCAGTATTATCCCTTCCTTTCCTTCTTTACAGAATATATCCCGCTCCTCAAGGGCAAGGTGTTTACCAACCTGCAGGCCGACTACACGAACTTCTACAGGGAGGCAGGCGATAAGGTTTCGAGGTTCAACATCCAGCCGTCGGTTCGGATGCCGTACTCACTTGAGGGTGTAAACATGTTGTTCAGCGGCACTGCGATAGGGACGGGATACTCCGTAAGGGGCGGCGAAAGTGAGAATATCGAGGATGGAACAAGAACGCGCAAGACCTTCAAGCTGGAAGGGGATGCGAATATGCAGTTCATCCGGAACTACAGCACCGCCCTCTGCGATATAGGTGAGATGCAGAGCCTCATTATGCCAAGGCTTCAATACAACTTCATCCCCAACAGCTCTTTCAAGGACCTTCCCAACGTAGATCCTTCGGACAGGATCTTCCAGACCAATACGATTCCCTATTCCTTGAATCA
>CAYOYU010000082.1:11139-18538 GCA_964408265.1 uncultured Syntrophorhabdaceae bacterium | reverse complement strand
GCTACATTCTTGGTAGGATGGCTACAATATTTGTTGCTTCGATGAGTGAATCACGGTCCTGTGATATTCTGGGGATAATCAATCAAGATTCTTTCTGGTCGGTGGAATCGTCCGTAATGTCATATTTCTTCACCCTGTACCACATACTCCGCTCTGATATTCCAAGGAGTTTCGCAGCATTCACCTGCGATCCCTTCGTCTTTTTCAACGCATCCAGGAGCATCCGCTTCTCGAGGGCAGCAACTGCTTCATCCAAAGTCTTGTCAGAGAAGTCGGTGGTGTCAAGGGAGTAGTCTCCCCTGAGATGGAGCGGCAGGTCATCCGCGGAAATGGTGTTACCCTCGCAAAGGATTGCAGCCTTCTTGACCACATTTATAAGCTCCCTCACATTGCCGGGCCACCGGTAATCGCGTAGTACTGTCCGTGCATCATCGTTGAAAGTAAGGGTACGGCCCGATTCTTTAGCGAGACTTGATACCAGTGCATCTGCCAAAAGTTCAATATCATCCTTCCGCTCTCGAAGAGGAGGCACATCTATATGTATCTGAGAAAGACGATAGTAAAGATCCTCCCTGAACCTGCCGTTCTTTATCTCATCCGCCAGGATTCTGTTCGTCGTCGACAACACTTTCACATCCACCGATTGTCGCTTGGTGGAACCGAGACGTTCAATCTCCTGTTTTTCCACCGCCCTTAAGAGTTTTGCCTGAAGGTAAGGACTCATTTCCCCTATCTCATCCAGGACGATTGTGCCCTTGTCGGCAAGTTCCATTCGTCCCGGCTTCTGCTGGGTGGCTCCTGTAAAAGCACCTTTCTCGTAGCCGAAGAGTTCGCTCTCAAGCAGATTGTCAGGAATCGACGCACAGTTGACCACGATGAAATCGCCTTTTCGCTTGGACAGAAGGTGAACCAGTTTGGCTATCTCCTCCTTACCTACGCCCGTCTCGCCTGTAATAAGCACTGTCAGGTCCTTGCCGGATATTTTTTCAGCCAGCCTGAAGATTTCCTTCATCTGTTCCGATCTGGCCAGGACACCATGAAAGGCGTCAGACGCGAACTGTTCTTCTTTCAGAAGATGTATCTCTTTCTTAAGCCTGCTCTGTCCCAATACCCTCCTGACCATAATCTTCAGTTCATCAAGAGGGATGGGCTTAACGAAGAAATCGGTGGCCCCCTTGTTAATGGCCTCCATGGCGTTCTTCTTCGTACCGTAGGCAGTAATGATAAGGACAGGCACAGAGATACGTTTCTTCAGATCATCAATGGCTGTTAGTCCGTCTACTCCGGGAAGATTGATGTCCATGATAATGAGGTCCACAGAACCATCAAGTCGTGCGACGGCTGCCTCGTAGGAGTCGAAGGAGAGGACATTGTAACTCTCACCCTTCAGGGCCTCTTCAAGAAAGAACCGCACCCCCGAATCATCCTCTATTATTATGATCTTGTCAGACATTGGTCACCCAACCGAGCGCAGCAGGCAAGGGGTCGAGGGGTCGAGGGTTCGAGTGGGAGGATAAGAGATAGGGTTCGAGGGTCGAGGGGTCGAGTGAGAGGATAAGAGATAGGGTTCGAGGGTCGAGGGGTCGAGTGAGAGGATAGGAGATAAGATTCAATCTTTCGCAATCTTCCTTTTTAGTGAGTTTATGAGGGATTTGAGCATTCTCTCGACTTCTTGAATATTTTCCTGGACCACTCTCATATCCTCTGTTCTAATATACCCTAAATCATGAGCCAAAAGTAACTGTGTCTCCAATTCACAGTTGGATCCGTATGCAATGTGTAGTGCGCGTAAGTAATCTGGGGTGGTCCTCCGACCATATCCCTCAGCTATATTTGAAGGAATTGACACCACAGCGCGCCGCATCTGAGATGTTAATCCATACGTCTCGTCTTGCGGAAACTTCTTAGTTAGAGCGTAAATCTGAAGACATAGACTGTACGACTTTTGCCAAACCACCAAGTCCTTGTAATTTGACAGCATCTAATAATCTCCTTGTACTTGGCCCCATCACTCGACCCCTTGTACCCTGCCTCTTTCACTCGACCCCTCATCTCTTTGAGCCCATGACTTCTTTTACCGGCAGCATGATGGTGAAGGTGGTACCATCCTCACCACTCTCGACCTTTATTTCACCACCGTGCATCTTCACGTTCCTCATGGCTATAAAAAGGCCGATTCCCCGACCGCCTTTCTTCTTCGTAAAGAAGGGTTTGAAAACTGACCCCATATCCTCAGGTTCTATCCGGGAGTGCCGATTGGAAATGCGCAGCGCCATCAACTCATCCCCGCATTCGATCGACACCGTTACCAGACCCTCAGGTCCAGCCGATCGTTCGAATTCGAGGGCATTCTTGACTATGTTCTGGACTGCCTGGTAGATACGATGCCTGTCACCGTCGAAGATACATCCTTGGTCCCCGGCAAAGTCGCACTTCACTTGGGTGAACTGGGCGCGAACGCTATTCAGCGCTTCCTCTACAACATCCCGGATATCCATGTGTTCTCTGACAAGTTCACCGTCCGTAAAATCGAGAAGGTCATTGGTAAAAAGATCAATCTTCTTTGATGCATCGAGTATGGTGTTAAGATAGGTGGTCTGGGTAGGATCATCTGTCTTCCCTTTCAACAGCTCCGTCATACCCGTGATCGTGCTCAACGGGTTCCGCACTTCGTGTGCAACCATAAGGGACATATACCCCAGCGGGATAATATAATCGAGGTTCTCGACACCTGCCACCAATCCTTCATCGTGCCCGCGGGAGCCTGCGTTTCTTTCCCCAGCCAGATCCATCAGGCGCTCGATGAGTTGGTATACCTCGATCATCTGGCCTTTTTCCTTTCGAGACTCTTCAAACTTGATCATCTTTTCCGCCCTGACCATTATAGCCTTCACAGGCTGAGTCATTGCCAGAACCACGAGGAGTGAGCAGAAAGCTGAAAAACCGGCAACACCGAGCACCAGTATCAGGTGGGTCTGCGTGGACTTAACAGCCCAACCGACAACGGCAGCCGAAAGGATACTGGTGAGAAATACAAGGACAGGTATAATGGTATTCAGATTGTAACGCAGGTTCCGGGGATTCCCGAAGAATGCTTTCAACCTCCGCCCTTCATCACGTTCATCATACTCCACCACGGCATGAAGATGGCGAGAGCCATAAACAGGACCGCACCTGCGAGAACCATAATCAGGATAGGTTCCACCCATTGGCCGAGCCTTGACACCGAGTAGGTGATCTCTCGATCGTAGTGTGTTGAGACTTCTTTCAGCATCTCTTCGAGCGACCCCGTCTCTTCCCCGGTCGAGACAAGATGGATCACGAGAGGCGGAAATATCTTCGCATCCTTCAGGGGCTTTGCTATACCCTTGCCCCTCTCGATCTTAGCTTCTATTTCCTTAATTCTTGTAGCGATAAATGCATTGCCTATGGTCCTTGATACTATATCAAGGGTCCTGATAATCGGAACACCTGCCCTGATAAGATTTTCCAGCATATTAGCGAATCTGCTCATGCAGATCTTCAGTATGATAGGCCCCAACAAAGGAATTTTCAGTTTGAACCTGTCAAAGAGATAGGTGCCACGATCACTTCTGACAAAGACGACGAATACAACAGCCAAGGCTGCAACGATTCCGAGGAGGTACAGTCCATAGCTTTGGGTCACATCGTTCACCAGAATGAGAATCTTCGTAGGCAAGGGTAGCTCTACTTTAGCCCCTTTAAAGATACCCATAAACTTCGGAACAACAAAGGTGATCAAAATCGCAAAGGCCCCTATCAAAACGAGTACTGTAATCATCGGCATTCTTATCGCGGCCATCATCATCTCTTTAGTCTTCATCTGGAATTCAAGAAGCCCTGAAAGCCTCTCAAAGACCTCATCGAGAACTCCGCCTGTCTCGCCTGCCCTTACCATGCTGACGTATAGCTCCGAAAAGATGCCACCCTGCCCTTCGAGCGCATCCGAGAAACTCTTGCCTCTATCAAGATCTTGATAAATGTTCCGCACCGCAGTCTTGAGCCGTAAGTTAGTTGTCTGTTCTTCAAGCGCCTTGAGGCCGGAGATCAAGGGGATCCCGGCGCGCATAATTGTCTGGAGCTGTCTCGTGAAGAAGATGAGATCATCAAACTTTACCCGGTTCAGTTTGGCGAGGAGTTCGCCCATGCTGACCCCCTGAGCCTGCACCTCGGCAACGGAAACGGGACAGCACCCCATGGCGTCGATCTGCATGCGGACCGCTATCTTGTTTTCGGCATCTATGGTTCCCGTGAGCAGAGCGCCGTTGTCATCACGGGCTTTATATGTGTACTTGGGCATAAGTAACTCAAATCCTAATATCTAATTTCTAAACTCTGAACTTAAACGCCAGATTCTAACCCCTACCCGACGCACAGCAACTTCAAATTATCGCACAATCAGACAAGCGCTGCAAGCTAACCCACCCCCGTACGATATGGACAGCGGGCTAATCGATCTGGGTCGTATTTACGGCCTCCTCCATAGTCGTAATACCCAGCAGGACCTTTCTCATGGCATCATCTTTCATAAGGGTCATGCCTTTCCCAATCGCCCGTTTCCTCACTTCATCTGCGGACGCTTTCGCATAAACAAGCTCCCTTATGTCGTCATCCATTACGAGCACTTCATAGATACCTGTCCGGCCCTTATAACCGGTTCCCCGACAGGTGGGGCACCCCCTGCCCTTGTAGAGCACGACATCGTCAGCTATGCCGAGACTGTCCAAGACAAGACGGGACGGCTGGTAGGACTCTTTGCACTCGGTGCAGATCTTTCTCAAAAGCCTTTGGCCGATAACACAGGAAAGCGACGATGAAACAAGAAATGGCTCAATACCCATCTCCACGAGCCTTGTTACGGCGCTTGGAGCATCATTGGTGTGAAGTGTGGAAAGGACAAGATGGCCCGTCAGGGCTGAGTGGATTGCAATTGTTGCGGTCTCCTTGTCCCTGATCTCGCCCACCATTATAATGTCAGGGTCCTGCCTCAGGATCGATCTCAGCCCGGACTCGAATGTAAGCCCGGCCCTCACGTTCACCTGTGCCTGGGCGATGCCTTCAAGAGTGTATTCCACTGGGTCTTCAACGGTGATGATATTATCTTCAGGTGAATTAAGATAGTTGAGAAAGGCGTATAGAGTCGTCGACTTTCCGCTTCCCGTGGGACCCGTGGAGAGTATGAACCCGTATGGCCGTTTCAGCACGTCTCTTACCTTCTCTTCATCCTCCGGGAGAAGCCCGAGTTTATCTATCCCGGACAGGGCTGCGCTCTTGTCGAGAAGCCTGAGGACGGCCTTCTCACCGTGGATCGTAGGAAACGTGGATACCCTGATGCTCACCTGCTTTGACCCATCCCGCATGTCGAACCGACCGTCCTGAGGTATCCTGGTCTTGGCAATGTCCATGCCTCCAAGGATTTTGATTCTTGAGATAATGGCAAGGAACATTTTTTTATCCGGTGAAGGCACTTCGCGCAACTTGCCATCAATTCTCATGCGTACGCGCATACGCCGTTCTCCGGGTTCGACGTGAATGTCGCTGGCGCTGTCATTCAGCGCCTGGGCGAGCAGACTGTTCACAAATCTGACTATCGGCTCTTCTTCGGCCATGCTCGATATTTGGCTTTCCTGTGGTTCCTCCTCTTCTTTTACAAAAGTTATGTCATCCTTATCCCTCATTCGTTCAAGGGTCTCTTCCACGAGGGTCTTCATGCCACGGTATTTTTCCAGTGCCCGCTTCATCTCGGCTTCTGTGACTATGTAGGGCTCCACCTCCATACGGACAAGGCGAGTAACCTCGTCGATTGCGTTAATATCAAGAGGATCAACCATGGCTAGCTTCATGACATTGAAACGTCTCTCTATTGGAAGGACCATGTAGTTCTTCTCGATTTCTTCCGGGATCAGGTTGATCAATTCTACGGGGATCTCTTTTTTATCAAGTGTGCCGATGGGTATATTCAGTTGCTTGCTTATTGTATCCATGATCTCGCGTTCTGAGAGCAGACCGATCTTGACGATTACCTTGCCCAGCTTTTCACCATACTTCTTTTGCTCGGCCAATGCCTTCGTAAGATCATCCTGGCTTATCTTCTTTGCTTCAACCAGGATCTCACCGAGCCTCTTTCTCACTCTTTGAGCCATGTTGTCCTCACACGGTATTTCGTTATAAATCCTAATATCTAATTTCTAAATCCTAAATTGGTGGAATCCCAATGCCTAATTCAGTATAGACCCTAATATCTAATTTCTAAATCCTAAATTGCTTCATTCCCTCACCATCTTCTTGTGTATCAACTCACTAAAACTTTGCTCCATAGTATGCATGCCGTACTCCTGTCCCAACTCGATCACCGATGTGAGCTGATACGTCTTTCCTTCCCTGATAAGGTTTCTGACCGCCGGTGTGGCGATGAGGATCTCCGTGGCTGGAATCCTGGCCTTCATATCAGTTCTCTTGTGAAGCCTCTGGCTGACAACCGCCTGGAGAGTGATAGCGAGTTGTGACCGGACCTGATCCTGCTGGTAGGGCGGAAAGACATCGATGATCCTGTCCACGGTCTGGGAGGCGCTTGTTGTATGGAGGGTCGAGAAAACGAGATGCCCTGTCTCCGCTGCCGTGATGGCGGCCTGCATGGTTTCAAGATCTCGCATCTCACCTATAAGGATTACGTCAGGGTCCTGCCTCAACACGTGTCTCAGGGCGCTGGAAAAGGAAGGGGTATCTTCACCTACCTCCCTTTGTGAAACAATCGATCTCCTCGGGTAGTATACGTACTCGATAGGGTCTTCTACCGTCACGATGTGCAGTGACTGCTCCTCATTGATGAGATCGATCATCGACGCCAGGGTTGTAGACTTTCCGCATCCCGTGGGTCCGGTGACCAAGATAAGACCATTCTGCCTTCGGAGCAGGTCTTTGAGAATGATAGGCAGATTGAGGTCCTCAAGCCTTGGTATGGCAAGAGGTATTCGCCTCACAGAGAAAGCAATAGAACCCTTCTGGTAGTAACAGTTAATACGGAAGCGGCCCAAGCCTTTGAGTTCGTAAGCAAAATCAGTCTCCAGTTCCTCAGCAAACCGGTTCTTTCTCTTCACATCGACCAGCGCCTCATCAAGAAACCTGCTCAGGTCCAGTTCCGAAATCTTATCCCGACCCAAGGGCGCCAAATCGCCATTTATCCGCAATGTCGCCGGCAACCCTTCAATCAGGTGCAGGTCGGATGCATTATTTTTCACCATGATTTCAAGCATCTCTCGTAATATCACGCCTTCGCCTCACAAAAAACTTATGTCGTTAAAAACGATTTCTCTGACGTTATGGTCAAAAAGGATCATAAAATACTTCACCATTTTACCTCGATGGATCTTGTGGATTG
>CAYOYU010000082.1:9004-11129 GCA_964408265.1 uncultured Syntrophorhabdaceae bacterium | reverse complement strand
GGTCTGTTAGTTGCCGTCAGATACACGATTCAGGGGTCTTGCAGGTAGCTCCATCTCCTCCCTCTCGTCCCCCACGATGCGGAGCTTCATACGGGCATTCGAGGATGACACATCGAGAATCCGGTAGGATACATGGATGATCGACTGTAGGGGGAATGGCGGTCTCCCCCCGTTCAGTACGGTATAGTCAGCAACAAAATGAAACTCTTTTCCCTTCATGCCGGATGCTCTGAAGAGAAGCCCCATCGGTGTTTCGAGAAGGGTCCCGGACCCGTCAAAGTAGCGAAGGCGCCCTGCCTCGAAATTGGAGCGATAGATTACCTCCTCCTGTTCAAGACCGATAAACGTCTCCCCGCCGACTGCCGCTTCTTTTCCCTGATTCCTGTCGGCCACCTTTTCCATGAACCTTCTGTCCCTCGAAGAGTGTCTGATGGCCTCAGGCATACCTATAATCCCCCTGCGGTTGAGACTCAACAGGGCTCTATCCAGAGTAATCATGCCTTCTCTCCGCGATGTCTCCATGATCGATCGTATCTCATGGATTTTACCATCCCTGATAAGGTTTTTCACGGCGTGGTTTGTCAGCATGAGGCCACCGGCACAAGCATACCCCTTCCCGTCTATCCGTGGCAGGAGCCTTTGGGAGGCTATAGCCCGCAGAACCCCGGCGAGTTGAGTCCGCACCTGAGCTTGCTCGTGACGCGGGAAGAAGTCGAGTATCCTGTTTATGGTCTGAACCGAGTCTGTAGTATGCAGTGTCGAGAATACGAGGTGGCCTGTTTCGGGCAGTTCCAGCATCATCCGCATAAGGTTTCCATCCCTTATTTCTCCAACGAAAATAACATCCGGGTCCTGCCGCAGAACCCTCCGCAGGGAGTCATCATAGGTACGGGTGTCTCTTCCCACCTCCCTCTGGCTCACTATGGATCTCTTTGACTGGTGGACATACTCAATGGGGTCTTCGATGGTTACGATGTGACAGGATCGCTCACGATTGATAAAATCGAGCAAAGCAGCCAGGGTGGTGGACTTTCCGCTTCCCGTGGGACCCGTCACAAGTACAAGCCCATCGGGTTCCCTGGACAAAAGTTTCAGCCTTTCCGGGAGTCCCAGCGTCTCGAAAGAGGGGACAGCCGATGGCACCGGCCTCGCCACAAGGCCCACAGTAGACCGCTGATGAAAGGCGCTGACCCTGAATCTGCCAAACCCTTCCAGGCTTACGGCATACTCAAGTTCCTTCTGCGTCTCGAATCTGCTGTACTGCCGTGGTGTAGTTGTCGATTTCAGAATGGAGTTGATATCCTGGGAGTTGAGGTTCGTTTCGCCGATTCTGATAATGCCACCGCCGTTCCCGAGGACGGGGAAACCGGGGAAAAAAAAGATGCTCTTGACACCAAGGGAGAGGCCTCTCTCAATGATCCTGGGTAGATCGATCTTCCTCAAGTACTTTCAACCTCTCAATGACTCCCGCCCTGGTCTCCCTGTCGCCACCTTCGTTAAGGAAATACCGGTAGAAACGCACTGCTTCCCTGTACTCCCCCATGTCGTCCTGTAGAAGGGCATAAGAAAGATATACACCCGCATTTTTTACCTTCCTGCTTATGAGCGACCGAAGAAGGTTCGATGCCTCCTCCAATCTCTGCTCACCTCTAAGGAGCGACGAAAGATTGACGTAAGGTTCGACGGTTTCGCTCTCCAGTTCGATGGCCTTTCGAAAGTACTCTTCGGCAAGGTTCCTTTGTCCGTCCTGCACCATTGCAAGTCCCAAGTTATTGTAAGCCTTGGCATAGTTCTTCTTTATTTCAAGACATCTTCTGAAGTAGGCAACCGCATCCTTTGGTTTTCCTTCCCTGAGCGCTATGACACCCAGGTTGTTTAGGGCTTCAGAGTAGTTGGGCCGTTCTGTAAGCAGTGTAAGATAAAGCTTCTTAGCCCCCTGCAAATCGCCCTGAGTTGCTGCACGCACGGCACTGTTGTAGAGATTGGTGATCTTCGCTTCACTGGCCTTCTCCACAGACACATGCCCATCATCCTTGGCTCGATCAACCTGTTTCTGTTCGGGGGCGGCAGTGCTTGCCAGTTTCACAGGTGGGGGTGGCAAATCTTTTTCCAATGCCTTCACGCC
>CAYOYU010000082.1:0-8994 GCA_964408265.1 uncultured Syntrophorhabdaceae bacterium | reverse complement strand
GCAGCAGGTTTGACCGCGACAAACGGCGGCTTGCGTCTCGTAACGACAGGCTGTTCCGAAGGACCAGTCTTCTCTGCACCCGCCACAGCCACAGGAAGAGAAGGTTTCACAGGTGCCTGCGGAGGAACGGATGCGGGCGCCTGAACGGTCGTTACCACTTTTGGGACTTTCGGCCCGGAAAACAATGGTAGGACTATTACAATCACCACAACACAGAGAAGCCCACCAAGTATCGCCAGATACAAGGGTTTACGAGATCTTACAGGGCCAGGCAGTTCCTGGTGCGGGGTAGCTGCAGATGGCTTCCTTCTTTGTTCCTGCGCCTTCTTCCAGGCGTCGAGTATGACACTCATTTTCCGTCCCTATCGTAAATAATCCTCGGCGTAAGGGAGATGACGAGTTCATTCCGCGTAACCGACTCATTCTTCGCACGAAAGATCCACCCCAGTCCCGGAAGGTTCATCAGCCCGCTAACTCCGGTGCTATTATCGATCTTCTGGTCCTGTATCAGACCCCCTATGATGACCGTCTCCCCTTCTCTGATTCTGACCATTGTATCCGTTTCCCTCACGTCCAGAATGGGAACAGTCCCACCGGCAGGGTTGGCAACTTCCGACACTTTTTCCGTCAGCATGGGGTGGATATTAAGGAGTATGTTGCCCTCGTCGTCAATCTGCGGGATAACATCGAGTATGAGCCCTTCGGTGATAAACTTCGGGGTAAAGGTCACTATATTACCGGCTCCCACAGAGCCTGAAGACTGCTGCTGCTCGAAATAGACATCCTGTCTGGCCACCTTTATGACTGCTCTCTGGTTGTTGAGGGCAGTTATCTTCGGGCTTGAAACGATCTTGACAGTCCCCTGCGTCTTGAGGAGGTCTATGAAAGTATTATCCATGTCAAGATGCTTAGCTCCCACAAAGAATCGGAAATATGAGTCTGCAACGGCGGTGCCGGACGGGGTGAGATCAGTGGGTCCCACCGGAAGCAAACTAGGAGTCTTGAGAAATACCTGATTCGCGCCAAAGGTCAGTCCGTTAATCTGTGCACCGATCAACCTCCAGTTCACGCCTTCCCGGTTGGTCTTATTCAGTGCGATATCAATGATCTTTGTCTCTATCATCACCTGTTTCTGCACATTCTTTTCAATAGCCCGGAGAAACATGCCAACATTCCTGATATGTTTCGGGTAATCCGTAACAGCGACGGCAAAGGCCTGGCTGTTGATGGCAAATTGCCCATCCTTAGAGAGAAAACTCTTCACGTTGTCGGCTAACGTTTTCCACATATCAGACTCGGAAATCGTCATCAACTGCACCGCCCGCCCGCCTCCGGCAGCGCCTGATACTGCGCCCGTAGCGCCAGGGGTCGCACCTGCTGTCGATACAGCCCCCGTAGTTCCACCTGTAGAGCCAGTGCCACCGGCCGACGCAGTATCACCTACTATACTGCTTGTGCCAAATTTTCTCAGCGACACATAGTTGACGTTAAATACTTTTGTTTCGAGCTTCGGTTTGGAGACATATATCGTCCTGCCATCTATTTTATAGGTGAATTCCAGAGGCTCAAGGATGTATTCCAGGGCCTTGGGGAGGGTCACATTCTTGAGATCGACCGTACACATACCCTTCACGTCAGGCTCTATGACAACATTGTAGTTGGTTTCCTTGGCAATTCCCCTCAAAACGTCCTTGACATCAGCCTCTCTCAACGAAAAGGTATAGTATTCCTCCAGTCCGATGGCATCAGCTTTCTTCTCCACCTCAACCTGATACGCCGTGGGGCTCGGAATAGCCGGTTGACTAAGTGTCTTGGGCACCTTCGCGACCTCCGGCTTCTCCATGTGGGCGCAACATGCCAGCATGAGGCTCAAGACTGCGAGAACAAATTGTCTACCCATCATTTCACCACCTTCTCGGTCTTCTTCTTCGTCTCCTGGGCACCGTCCTTTTTCACAAGCGCCTCGGGCAACGTTTCTTCCAGACTCAGGACCCGTTTCACGTTGCCTCGGACAAGTACCACCCGGTCCTTCCCGACTTCCTGAATTCTCTCCCCTCCAACGACGTCCCCTTTCCTCACCACCTCTTCATCGAGTATGGCGAATCTCCCGTTGTTCCCATCTAAAATGCCTACCAGTCTCAATGATGTCTTTGAAGGACGCGCTGCCTTTCCCTCCGGGGGCTTCGGAAGCAGAAAGGGGTCTCTCTCCCATGCGAGCTTGACATTACGAAGCACAGGCTTTTCTGTCTCCGCCGTCGGCGAAAACCCGGGGACCACGGGCGCTTCCGGCACGACGGCCGTGGGTTGGAGTACACCCTTTTTCGGTCCCGTAAAGAAGAGGATATAGATAAGGGCTAGGGCCGCCACCAAAAGGAATACCATGGTTGATTTACTTATCTTCAAAAATTCCTCCCCGCCAGGCCCTGAAATCTGCAGTGAACGTTGTGTTTAGGACAGGGTATTCTTTATCATCGTAGCCGATATGTGCTTTCGTGATACGCTTGTAGGCTGCCTTGCGCTCCAGGTCATCCAGAAATTTAGCTATATCCAGAAAGGCACCTGTGAGTCCCATTTCGAAGATCGGGCTCACCAGAAGACTCTGCGGGCCTTCGGGAGATGTGATCCTTCCATTGAGGCTATTGACCTGAACACCGTGGCTCTTCGCGTTCTTGATAAGGCCCCTGACAAAATCCGGAAACTCATCAACTACGGGAATGTTCTTCTTGATCTCTCCGACGGAGGACTTATCCTGCTCGGACTTCTTCTTTGCTTCAATCATGATCTGGGTCTGACTGTTCATATCGTTGACCTGCTGCCGAACATTCTTTAATTCATTCTCTCTCGCCTTTATCTTCAGCGAGAAAGGCATATAGAAGGCCAGAATCCATACGGCAACGACAAGAATGGGAAGCCCTAACCATAGGTAGGCCAGTTTAGATTTCATAGGGTAGGCACCTCATCCGAAGGTTGAACTGCATGGCTTTCCGGCCCTGAATTTCTATTGGCTGTTTGTTCACCACCTGAATGTCCTTGATAAGTCCTGAGTTTTCGAGCTTGACGATGACGCCCAAAAAAACGGGTTCCGATAACTCGGGATCACCAAAAACATAACCCTTCAATGTCACGCTATACTCCTTTTGTTCCTTCTCGGTTTCTTTTGCAGGGGGGGTCTGTCCTTCGGAGCCAGGGGCACTCGCTGGCTTGCCCGTGATCGTTTCTTTAATGGCACCTGTGACTACCTCCTTCACCGAGATAAGCCCTCTCTGTTCTAAGTCTCTCTCCCTTTGCGATGTTTCCTGTCTGGAATACTTATCAAACCCAATCTCAGCAAGATATGCGTCTCGCGGAAAGTTGGCAGAGATGAGTTTCAGAAGAGTTACGAAGGTCACATCTTTCTTGCGCAGTTCACCTGACACCGCGAGAATCTCTGCGTAATGGGGCTGCTTTGACACAGACGTTCGGAATCCTTGTAATTGCTCTTTCTTTTGCGCAACGACCTTCTTTTCCATTTCCACGTTGCCCGTCGTCTTGCTCAACCGGCTCCACATATCCATGGAGATGACTACCAACACAGCACATACCGCTACAGTGCCCACCCTTACCCATTTCGTCAGGGCACCCTGCCTTGCCCGCTGTTTCAGTTCTGCGGGGAGGAGATTCACGAATGAATCACGGTACGCACAAAGCGCAAAGGCAGGCACATATTCGTCTTCCAGTTCCATCGACGAGGCAGTGTAAGAAAGCGGCTGCACATCCTCAGGAAAGGCTTCCTTGATAAATGGGAGAACGTTGGGTATTCTCGCGCCCCTGCCTGTTACAAACACCTTGGCGAGTGGTTTGTCCGGGTACCTCTGTCCAAAAACGTTGAATGTCCTCTGCATCTCCCCTATCAGGCGTTCAAGGGGTACTGTAAGAATCTGCCGGGATTCTTCGTTGAACCCTTTTTCTTGCTTATAGGTTTCGGCTTCGTCATAGGAAAGGTTGAGACCGGACATGAGGGCGTCAGTGAAGCTCTCGGAGGCGGTCATAAGCTCTCTCGCGAACATAAGCTTCTTCCCGGAATAGAGGTAGATGCTTGTTTGGCGCCCACCGATGTCGATGACCGCTACCGAGCTATCCGTAGCTTTATCTACGACAGGAGCGTAGGCAAAGGCAATATCACTGAGAAAGAGGAACTTGGAGAAACCAACGCCCTCAAACACATCAATCAGCCCCTTGGTGTACTCCTTGCGTGCTCCGACAAATAGTGCCTCTTGTCTTCTCACATCACGCTCCAGGACTTCTCCGAGCATGGCATAATCGTAAACCATCTCATCCAACGGGTCCGGTGCTACTTTCGAAGCCGACCAGGCGAGAGCTTCAGCCAGTTCATCTTTTGGGAGGATGGGTATCGTAAAGGTTCTCTTGATGATGTCCTGGGAAGTAATACCGATGGCCACATGAACATCCGTTCCTTCCTTGGCCTTGATATCGGCCAATATCATCCTGAGATCGTCAAGCTCTCCTTTATAGGGGTATATACTCTTGGACAGTACTTTTCCCTTGTCCTTGCTCCCCTTCCATCTCACATACTTTACGCTGACCGTTCCTATGTCGATTCCAAGGATATCCAATCCCTACTCCTCACCGTTTGCTGCTTTTCCACTTGCCTGCCCATCGGGGCATATGAGCGTGACCCTGGGAAAATATGTTCTGTACTTTGACCCATCCCTTGTGAGCAGCGCCATACCTGTAACAGCAGCATGAGCACCGATATAGAAGTGCGGCAATGGTGACAGCCCCTGTCCTCCGGACTTTCGATATTTTAGAAAACATTTTGCTGCCAGGAACGCGGCTTCCCACGGCAAGAGATCCCGCCGGTAGAATTGCGCGGGAATGACATCCTCCAGATCCTCTATGCGGTGAAATCCCACTGATATCTCCGCATATATTACATGATTAATGACGAGGTCATTGCTGTTGGCACAAGAAATAAGGCTGTCTGACGACCACGCGTACCAGTCGGGGTCCTCCGTCACTACATCGAGAATCACGTTGCTGTCAACGAGTATGTCCACGCTATTTTCTCGTAAGGGCCACAATCTCATCGGTCGTCATCTTGACCGTTGCCCTTCCTTTCATCCTCTCCACTATCTTCCTTCCCTTTGCCTGCTGCACCTTCGCCTTAACAAGGAGGACGTCTTCCCCCGAAAGTTTGAATTCAACCTCCGTGTTCGGCAGAAGGCCCAGTCTTTCCCTAATTTCGATCGGGATTGTCACCTGTCCTTTCTATGTGATTCTCATGCCTTACGCCTCCTTCTTATTCTTACCGGTAATACTCTTACAATTCGTGACACATGTCAACAGATTTCTTATACCTCAGCATAGGATTTAGCGATTAAAGACAGATATTTCAAGGAGTGAACGAAGGTCCGGATGCTCATTTGTCATGGGATCCGGACCGCACGCAGGCTATTTTACCATTTCAACCGGACTCTCCGGCTATTTCCTGAAATCCAGCTTAAACCTGCGAATTGTGGCATTCTGTGTTCCCGCCCCGGTCGCTTCCGTCCATCCAAAGAGGAACTTGTTGAAATTGGCATGATCTGCAGCGCTGAGACAGACCACCCGATCCAGCGTCGGGCTATCGACAGAATAGTCACCCGTGGTGACATCAAAGGTCGTGGTGTTTAGACTGCTGTTATACTCGGGACACAGGACATTGCCGCCGAGTTCAGAGCATTTCTTCAGCCAGGATTTGATCTGGTAACCATAATTGCCTATGCACGGACCGCTCGTGTCAGGGGCATCGGAGGTAAGAGGACGAATGACTTCGACCCTGAAAGCCCAGGTAGGCCCGAAGAAACCGCTTGCCGAGAGGGCAACGGGTCTGAAATAGTCCCCGGCCGTGGTGAGGTTTGCAGGGTTTGTCGTCACATCGCCGCCAGCCGTGTGCCGGCCATCGTCGTAGGTGGTGCTGTTGCCGGGAATAAAGACAGAGCCTCCAATCCTCCAGCGCGCCTGGCCATCATTATTACTACCGGGACACGTAGTACTCATAGAATCCCAGTCCGGTTCCGATCCGCCGGTGTTTCTCGTTCCGCTCCGGCACATCACGTAATAGTTTCCATTCGGTGTCGTAGGAACCACGATGTTGCCATTGGTAAAACCAGTACTTGGTCTCCAGGTACATTCTTTCCAGGTTATAGTATTGTCTGTTACGGTCTCTTGTTTCACTCCTCCGAATCCAGGCGGATGCGCCGAGTCATTGCTCGTCCCTGCGGCAGTCACCCGGTAAAAGTAGATGTCGCCTCCCACAGAGACCCCTATTACCCGGTTTAAGGAAAAAATGGCGCTGTCCTGCCAGGGTGTATAGGTGGTGATAGGGATAGCGGTGCCCGTGGTAACCGGGTTCTTAGTCCCCCAGAACACATGGGCCATGTGGTGGTTTACCGCCGAATAGGAGGGATTGGCATACCACGTATCGCACCGGGAGTTGACCCCGTTGTCGAGAGCGCTGCATCCATTGTACCAGGTATCGAACTCCACACCCATCTTGGGCGGCCTTATCCCGAGTCCTTCACGCCTGTCCCGGAAGAACGCCACATTTCCTCCCGAGAATGTTCGGCTGTCACCTGAGTACGCGATAAATTCACCATATCTGGAGTCTCCTCCGATGGTGTTTTTATCGTTGTAGAACCCATTCGTAAGAGCAAAGATAAAGCCATCTGCCTGAGACGTAGTGTCAAAGCTAAAGGTAAAGAAGGCCCTGATTCCTTTGCCAAAATCACATTTACCGTCCGTGCAGTTACCGGAGAGGTTGGCACCGCTGTACCAGATTGCACCGAACGTGTAACCCGTATCGATCCTGCCGAGACCCACTGTTTTATTCACTGCATCTACAGACACAGAATCACCGTAATTCGAGACGATGGGCTGAAAATCGGTGCTCCAGTCGACATTGTCAAAGGAGATGCCGGGGGCCGCATAACGAGAAAATTGATTCAAGGTCACCACTCGACTAACCCCCAAGAAAGTGCCGGTGGAGGTCAGGACGTCAGTACCCGTCGTATATACAGTAGTGAAAGTGCCGCCGCCGAAACTGATGTTGTTGAGATTCGCGTTCGACATGACGCCCGATGTATCCAACACCCGCCGGATGGCCGCTTCCACCCCTGCATTGGCAATCTGCAGGGCTTTGAAACTGTTCACAGGAAAGGGGTAGCTCTTCTGCTTGGCGCCCATAAAGGAGACAATGCCTGCCCCCAGAATTCCTGTTATGACTATTATGACAGCCAACAGGATTAGGGATATACCCTTCTTGTTAGTAAGTATCGTAATAGTTCCCACCATAACCCCCGGATGCACCAGGAATGTTCTTCGGACAGACTATTGAAGTGAACGAAATCCCCCCTCTGGTCAGAGCGACTGTACAGCAACTCGTACCAGTCACGCTGAAATTAGAAATGTTATCCCCGATAAGAATCCCGTTACGCGTTAACTGACCACTTGAGAGCACATACGCCACTGTGGTGCTCGGGTCGGCAGGGGTACCGTGAGCAAGGGTAAAGGTTGTTCCGCAGGGCGATGAACCTGTGGCATCTCTCAGCTCCCTTGTGACTCTTTCAGTTATGTATGCACCTTCCTGAAAGACTGTCCTCTGGTTTCGCATGTTAACGTACGTCCTGGCGTTGGATGAGAAAAACGTCCACCCGAAAACAGATATAATAGACAGTATTACGAGGGTAACGATCATTTCGATAAGAGTAAAACCCTTGTTCTGTGCTCCGGTTTTATAAATAACCATGATTGGTCACCAAAGTACTCGTCGTAAAACCATTCACCGTCACGGTTATAAGAATATAATTCGTTGCAGAACCCGAACTACTAAAAGAACTTCCATTGAAGGTCTGGTATGTGGCAGTCACGGCGCAACCCGCGATGCCGCCACACGTAGCAAATGAAGGAATCGTCGCGGGAAATGGTACAGCTTGCTGAATTTGTTTCACTGTGAGTTCGATTACTTGCTCCGTATTAAGCCTGTCTGTGGTTACGTTCTCCGGGTTCTTTCCCTGTTTCATCGCTGACGAGAAGGCTATGTAGGTAAGTGGAACGAATATCCCTGCCACAACAATGAATATGACAAGTTCAATAAGGCTGAACCCCTTCTTGCTCACGATACCACCGTCTTCCCTGTTATCGCATAAACCGTAATGGTGCTACTACCGATAGTCACGGAAAGGTTTGACCCGCCTATCAACTCTCCAAGCGTATTGAAAGCAAACGTTCGGTTGTTGCCTGCAACCGCGCCGCCGGGAAGAGTCCTGGTTTCAATCACGTTGTTGCTCGCATCTCGAATTGTGTAGGTACCGGAACCACTGGTAAACACGATGCTAATAGTCAAGCCGGCACCTGCCCCTCTATCCGCCATGGCCCGCATCTGTGTGTACTGGATGTCAGCCACAGCCTGGTCCAAAGCAGTCATCGTGGTCGTCTGTGAGGTATTTATCCCCGACTTGGCAATTACGGCAGCTGCAAGAATTGCGAGCACAACAATAACGGTGACAAGCTCGACAATCGTGAAACCGCGCTCGTCGGCTTGGGAGTGGTTATGGGCAATGTCTAATGCGCTGTCCGTGCTTTGATTCATCGCAGCACATTATATTTAACAATGGTGAAGAAAGCCTTTATCCCGTCCTTCCATGTAATCTTCTTGCCTTCCTCGTAACCCCTGCCGTAATAGGAGATGGGGACTTCATATATCCTTGCCTTCTTTTTCGCCATCTTTGCGGTGATCTCGGGTTCAACCCCGAAGCGATTCGACTCTATCGTGACACCCTTCAGCATCTCTCTTCTGAACACTTTGTACCCCGTCTCCATATCGGTGAGATTGAGGTTCGTGAACATATTGGACAGCAGAGTCACGGCACGGTTCCCTATAAAATGCCAGAAGAAAAGAACCCTGTGTGGACCCCCCATGAACCGCGATCCATATACCACATCCGCTTTGCCTTC
>CAYOYU010000081.1:0-18642 GCA_964408265.1 uncultured Syntrophorhabdaceae bacterium | reverse complement strand
AGGGCGACACCACGCTGGTTACCCAGAGCACTCCTGACAATAGGCCCTATGGGACTTTTCATGAGTTTTCCGCCTTCGCCGTGGGCACGTAAATCACATAAGTCTCTTTGCCGAGGGTTACCGAGACGGCAGCAGGGATGTTGTCGGTGAGAGGCCAGACATCTTTCCACTCTCCTTCAGGCGAGAGGTAGCGAAAACGGACCAGCGCCATACCCGGATCCAGGATCTGCCCATCGTTAAACAGCTTCGTCAGAAACTCTTTGTCAGGTACAAACCCTTCCTTTGTCATCAGATTTCCATCTTTTACGTAATAGGAGTACCACTTGTAGCCCCCATAAAGATAATTGGGGGTGGAGGCTACAAACAACATGGCATCGTTTCTTCCCGCAAAGACCCGTACCGGCTTCTCCTCGTAGATTATCTTGTAAGGATAGATAGACTTGATCTGCTGCGTAAGCCTTTCCGTAAGGGTCCTGACTCGCATGGAGGCATCCGCGCTGGCCTCGCCCTTCTCCCATGCCTTGACGCCAAGCCTCACCGTGCCGCCGATAATGACCACCACGAGGGTAAGTATAGAAATTGCAAGGATGACTTCCAGCAGGGTGAAACCTTTTCTCATCAGTCTACTCCGGCGGTACCATCTTGAGGCTCACGAGTTCTACCTTACGCTCTTTCCGCAACCCCCCCCATATGACCCGCACTGTCAGCTTCTGCAGCAGCACACCGTCTACCTTCCCATAGGGCACCACCTCTGAGGTCCATTGGAAGCCATTGGGCAACAATCCCCCGTCCGGGTGCGGGAAGATGAACATCTCTTCCATCTTCTCCCTTGCGTGGAGCGTTGCCATGGTGTATTCACTGGAAAGGCGTGCCGACCTGAGGCCGCCGTTTATCAGCTGCAGCGCTGCCGCGATAGTCAGGGCGAGAAGGACCATGGCGATGACTACTTCGAGGAGCGTAAACCCGCGATTCCCAGCGGGCCGGACAGCGAGGGGCCGTTTCTCCTTTACGTTACCCGACAATTCTTGCCCTCCCCGTTACCGGTTCCACCATTACGAAAAGTCGTGCCCCGTTCTTGGCGACAAGTTTCACCTGTCCTCCTGTGGAGTCGCCAAGGGGGAAGAAATCGATTCGCCCCTCTTCGTCTCCAGGAAGGTCGATAACAACGCCGGAGGGCAGCACCCGTTTGAGGACCTGTTTGGGCTCATAGCCTCCAAAGGGGGACTGGACCGACGTGAAGACGCTGTAGCCCGTTCTGCTCACGATAATTACGTAGGGACGCTTCTCAGCAACGGCATGAGTTCTTGAATAACGCAGGGAGGCCGCAAAATCTCTCGCCGATGCCTTCAGGCGCACCTGGTCGGTACTCCCGTAGAACCTGGCCGCAACAATCCCCGACGCCACCCCGATGATGAGGACCACGACGATCAGTTCCAGCAGGGTAAAACCTGAGTTTCCACGCAATCCCTTATTCAACAAGCACATTGTTTCATAAGTATAATCACACTGCTCCGCACACGCAACAAAGCCCCGAGCCAGATCAATTCATTGCCGTACCGGGATGACAGCTTAACACTTGAAAAAGGGCGGTAGAAGTATATTAAAGTAATAACATAGACTTTTGACAAGACTCGATTCATTATAGTAGTATAAAATATAGATGAAATTGAGAAGGACCGGACGAGAGGGCCGATGGCACAGGTTCTGATTATTGACGATGATGAACTGATCCGCGAAATGCTTACGGACATGGTTCAGAGGATGGGTCACAACGCTTCCTCGGCCAGCACTCTCAAGGAAGGGCTGAGAAAAGCTCGGGAGGGAGGCATCGATGTCGTCTTTCTCGATATCCGGATGCCTGACGGCAATGGCCTTGACCTGTTGCCCCAACTCAGGGAAATACCAACGAGACCGGAAGTCATTATCATCACCGGTCTCGGCGACCCCGACGGAGCCGAGTTGGCGATAAAGAACGGCGCCTGGGATTACATCAAGAAATCATCTTCCATAAAAGAAGTTGCCCTCCCCTTCATGCGCGCCCTCCAGTACAGGGAGGAGAAGCAGCAGAGAAAACCCGTTGCGGCGTTGAGGCTCAACAGTATCATCGGCAGCAGCCAGAAGATCAAGGCATCCATCGACAGTCTTGCCCAGGTGGCAAACAGCGACGGGGCAGTTCTTATCACCGGGGAAACAGGCACAGGAAAGGAACTCTTTGCCAGGGCCATCCACGACAATAGCGCCAGGGCCGACCGGAACTTCGTGGTTGTGGACTGTACCACGCTGCCCGAGACTCTGGTGGAAAGCGTGCTCTTCGGGAACGAAAAGGGTGCTTTCACCGGCGCTGACAGGGCAAGGGAAGGTTTGGTAAAACAGGCCCACGGGGGGACGCTCTTCCTCGATGAAATCGGCGAGCTGCCTATTGCCATCCAGAAGGCCTTCCTGAGGGTCCTGCAGGAGCATTGTTTTCGACCCGTGGGAGGCAAGAACGAAATCGAGAGTGATTTCAGGCTCATTTCAGCCACGAACAGGAACATAGACGAGATGGTACAGACTGGGGACTTCCGCATGGACCTCTCCTTCCGGATCAGGACTCTGGTCGTCGAACTTCCGCCTTTGCGGGAGCGGGCAGAGGACATTAAAGAACTTGCCATCCATTTCATGACCAAGATCTGTGAGAGATACAGCATCGGCGCCAAAGGGTTCTCACCCGAGTTCTTCGACGCCCTCTCCACCTATGATTGGCCGGGGAATGTTCGGGAGCTCGTCAATGCCATCGAGCAGGCCATTGCGGTCGCGAAATTCGAGCCCACCCTCTTTCCCAAACACCTCCCCACCGATATCCGCGTAAAAATAGCACGGTCCTCTATGTCCAAGGGACCGGTATCAAAACAGAACCAGCAGAAAGCGGGCACCCCTTACCTTACGCCTATCAACGAGTACCGGGAAGCCATGGAACACCAATACCTTCGAGACCTCATGTTCCACACGAGGGGCAGTATTAAAGAGGCCTGCAAGATTTCCGGCCTGTCCCGTTCCCGCCTCTACGCCCTGCTGAAACAGTACAACCTCACGAGCTCCACGTAGGTTATCCTCCTTCGGATTTCATGCCAGGCGCTCCCGGCCCGGCAACCCCACCCCGGCACCAGTTTACGGAGGAAAACCAATTGATTTTCGTCCAGGGATGATGATATTTAATTCAGCACTTCTCAGAAGGGGGTCAATATGACACAGGAACTGAAGATTACGGATGTTACTTTACGGGATGGGCACCAGTCCCTCTTTGCCACGCGAATGACGACAGAGGACATGCTTCCCATCGCAGAAAAAATGGACGAGGTGGGCTTCTATTCCATAGAGGTCTGGGGCGGGGCTACCTTCGACGTAATGACGAGGTTTCTTAACGAAGACCCCTGGGATAGGGTCCGTCTCCTTAAATTAAAGATGCCCTCCACAAAATTTCAGATGCTCCTTCGCGGCCAGAACCTGGTTGGATACAGAAATTACCCCGACGACGTTGTGGAGGCATTCATAGAGAAAGCTGCCGAAGTAGGCATTGACATATTCAGAGTCTTTGATGCTTTAAACGATGAACGAAACTTTATAACCGCCTTCCAGGCCATCAAGAAGTGCGGCAAACACATCCAGGGAGCCCTCTCGTACTCGCTCACCGAAAGGCGGCTCGGGGGCCCGATATTCAACATAGATTACTTCGTGAAAAAAGCAAAAATAATCGAGGAAATGGGCGCAGACTCACTCTGCATAAAAGACATGGCGGGGATTATCTCGCCTAATGACGCATATGACCTCGTCTCGGCCCTCAAGTCAAGCATTCATATCCCTGTCCATCTCCATACCCATTACACGAGCGGCATGGCATCCATGGCTTGCTTCAAGGCGATTGAAGCAGGCGCTGACGGTATCGACACCTGTTGCGCACCCTTCGCCCTGCGCTCCTCACACCCCGCAGTGGAGCCCTTTATGGCTGCACTTCAGGACACCCCCAGAGATCCCGGACTCGATTTTGAGAAGATTGCCGAGATCGACGACTATCTGGAGACCATCATCCCCAAGTATCTCCCCTTTGCCGACAGCACCCGGTTCGCCGTTATCGATATCGGAGTTCTCATGCACCAGATTCCGGGTGGAATGATCTCCAACCTGGTCTCTCAACTCAAGCAAGCCAACGCTATTCGCTACCTCAAGAGAGTCTTTGAGGAGATTCCCCGCACCCGCAGGGACCTGGGATACCCCCCGCTTGTAACGCCTACCAGTCAGATTGTGGGGGTTCAGGCTGTTCTCAACGTCCTCATGGGTCGATACAAGATGATCACCAACGAAGTGAAAGACTACTTCTTCGGCCTTTACGGGAAACCCCCCTATCCGGTGGACGAGGAGGTACAGGCGAAAGCCCTCAAAGGATATCTCCGGGGAACCACCCCTATTACCGGCCGGCCCGGGGACATCCTTGAACCTGAAATGCCGAAGGTACGGGACGTTCTGCGGGGAATCACGGATGACCTGGGCGACATCTTGACCGTTGCCCTCTATCCGGTGACCGGCCTCGATTTTGTAAAGAAGAAGTACGCCGACAGGATATGACGGCCCTGACTTAGATTAGGGTCTGTAGCCGGTAAGCCTCACAAAGTTCCTGAAAAGCAGAAGCTCTTTGTCTGCATGGGAAAGAGGAAGAGAGAGTACTTTGGACAGCTCACTCTTCATGGTGCCGAAGGGCACATCCGACCCGAAAAGTATACGCTCAGGACCCACCTTCCTCACATACTCCAGCATAACGTCCCGGGATGAAAGGGCAGTATCGAAATAGATCGACGCATTATCTTTGAATGTCTTGAGAAAATCCAAAGGATTGCCCCCGAGAAGACCGGTATGCGGGATGATCAGCCTGAGGCCGGGTGCCATCTCGACAAACCTCTCGGTGAATGCCAGTTCTTCCTCAAAAATGACGGGCTTGCCCGTTTCCTTGAGCTTCTCCACAAGGGGCAATAATCGGGGATCACTGAGGACGTCATAATTGGATGCCGCATCCTGTACTCCCCTCATCCAATGCCATTTGCCCCCATAGTAGCTGTGGGGAATGGGATCGAAATCCTCCCCTTCGAAATCCTCCCTGATGTAGTGATAGGGCACGAAATGAGCCACCCGCTCCGTTTCGTCGAGGAGCCGCAGGTTTATGTCGTTGCTCTCAATTGCCGTTGATGGAAAAGGAACCAGTACCACGTGCGTGACACCGGACTCTTTCTGCTGACGGAGAAGCTCGCCTGTGGTGATGTTGATTCCCATCGTCAGCGACGGTCCCCAGTGGGTATGGCTGTCAATGATGATCTCGAACTCGGCCATTGCAGAACCAATAGCACAGGTGGTATATGAAGTAAAGGATTAGAGGGTAAAAAGTTAGGAAGGTGAGAAACTGAGAAGTTAAGAAATTGCGCTAATGGCTGTCATTTTACCCTGTCTTACCTTCTTAACTTCTGCTTTCCTAACTTTAGTATATTCTGTGAAGGAGAACCCACAGTGGCAGCCATAAAGACCCCCTTCCTCACCGTGGACATCATCATCCGACACAAGGGTGGGATTGTTCTCATAGAACGAAAGAACCCTCCCCCGGGGTGGGCCCTGCCTGGAGGCTTCGTTGATTGCGGGGAATCACTGGAAGAAGCGGCTGTGAGAGAGGCAAAAGAGGAGACGTCTCTTGACGTGGCCCTCATCGAACAGTTCCACGCCTATTCCAACCCTCATCGTGATCCCAGGTTTCATACGGTCACCATGGTCTTTATCGCGGAGGGGGCGGGAGCCTTGAGGGGGAGGGATGACGCTCGCCGGGCTTCCGTCTTCACGGAGCAGACCCTACCCTCTTCCATCGCCTTCGATCACGGACAGATCATCGCAGACTACTTCATGTACCTGAAATCTGGCAAGAAACCCCTTCCGTAACTCCCCTTATCCTACGCACATTGTCGGCCTGCCAGGAATTTTCAGCTCTCTGAGAATTGGCTTAACTTTTTTTTGACTAATTCGATAAAGATTCTGTAAAGGCACCATGGTTAATTCAACAAGATCACCATCTACCGTACATCACCCAGAACAAACGCCTGGAACCGAGATGAAAGAACCCGATGAATTGAGCGGCAGGGATGACGAGTGGCTCAACAGGCTGAAGCTCTTGGAAAACCTCAAGAAAGAATGGGAACAGACCGTTGATTGCCTGGGTGACATCGTCATCCTCACCGGCCCTGATGGCCTTATTGTTCGGTTCAACAAGATCCTCTCTGTTCTCTCGGGGAAGCCCTTCCAGAACCTGATCGGAAAAAAATGGCTGCAGGTCCTCCTGGAAGAAGGATTCAGCCAGGAATTGGACAGTCCTACCGGAATGGAGTTCTTTCACCACTCAGGTAAGTGGTTCAACTGCACCTGCTACCCTCTTCATGATGTCCCTACGATCGGCGGTCACGGTACCGTCGTTGCCCTCAAAGACATTACGGAGATAAGGCAGGCCCAAGTGGCCCTGAAAGAAAGCGAAGCCCGGTTCAGGGTTCTTGCCCAGCATGCCCCTTGTGGAATAGTCATCCTGCGGAACGGATTATTCCATTACGCCAACCCTTTCTTCGAGGCAATCACCGGGCACTCTGCGCGAGACCTTTTGAACATGCGGTTCCAGGACATCGTCCATCCGGACCAGACCGATTCGATTCTCCCGGTACTCTTTCAGGAGACAGACAGCAGCCTGCCGAGGTTCACCTGCCGGATCGTCACAGGGTCTGGATCATCCCGGTGGCTTGACGTGAGCGGCATTGCTGTTGAAATGGACGGGATGCCTTCTCTTCTTGTAACGGCTTTCGACATTACCGTGGCTGTGGAAGCGCAGCAGACGCTCCGTCGGAGCGAGGAGCGTTACCGTACCCTAATAGAGACGTCGCCGGACATAATCCTGGTCTGCAACAGGGACCTCCGCATCGTAATGGCGAACGGTCAGGCCTCAAGGTCATACGGGTATGGTTCCGCCGATGAAATGGTCGGGCTCAGCTTCGTAGAGCATTTGTCCCCGAAAGACGTGGCACGGTTCAGAGAGCATATTGAAAGTCTGGCCAGAACCAGCTGTCCGGAATATGAGGAATTTGATACCCTCAGGCGGGATCTGGTGAACCCGCTTCCCGTCGAACTGAGAGCCTCGCCTGTTGGAGACGGCTCGATCCTGCTGGTATGCAGAGACGTTTCAGAGCAAAGAAAGATAAGAGAGGAGATAGAGTGGCTTGCCTCTTTTACCCGGCTGAACCCAAACTCCTGCATCGAAGCCGATATGACCGCCAAGCTCACCTACACCAACCCTGCCACGGAAACTCTGATCCCCGGGCTCAAGGCAGAAGGATTTGATCATCCTTACCTGACAGACCTCAAGAAGGAGGTGGAGTCGCTAAGATCGGGAACCAGGACGTCCATTACCCGTGAGGTACGGGTGGGGGAAGCCTATTTCCTGCAGACCGTTCACTATGTACCGGAACTGGAACGAATGCGGATCTACGGTCACAACATCACACTCAGGAAAAAGATGGAGCTTGCTCTTAGGGAGAGTGAACAGAAATACCGGACCATCTTCGAAAACGCCGTGGAAGGGATATTCCGGACCACACCGAACGGTAGCTATCTGAGCGTCAACCCTTCTCTGGCCAGAATGATTGGCTTTGACAAGCCCGAAGATATGATAGCGGCCTATACGGATATCGGCGAACAGCAATACGTCGTACCCGGGGACCGGCTGAAGTTCAAATCCATCCTCAAATCCGCGGGCCAGGTGGACAATTTCGAAACTATGATTCTCCGCAGGGACGGGGAAAGAATCTGGATCTCCATAAATGCAAGGCTCGTCGCTGATGAGGCAGGAAAACCACTCTACGAGGGAACAGCGGAAAACATAACCGACCGGAAGCTTGCAGAACTGAGTCTCCGTGCCGAAAAGGAAAAATTTCAAACCTTTTCAGAACACGCAGTCTTCGGTATCGCCATGATTGACCGGGCGGGCCGCTACCTCTATGTCAACCGGAAATTCACGAAGATTTTTGGATATACCCTCGAGAACATCCCCGATGGCCGCAGGTGGTTTAGAAAGGCTTTCCCCATCGAGAAGGACAGGGAAAACGCAATCAAGGCATGGCTGCAAGATGTGGAGACACTCCTTCCCGGAGAGGAATACAGCAGGACTTTCGAGATTGTCGACCGGAACGGAACGGTCAAAATCATCGATATCTCGGTTGTTCTGCCTGTCGGGGGTCTTCCCGATTCGGGCTACTACCTCATGTTCTATGAGGACATTACTTTACGGAAGCGGGCAGAATCGAAGCTCATTGAGTCTCAGGAGCGGTACCGAACTGCAATAGAACACTCCATAGACGGAGTTACCCTGGTCAGCAACCTTCAGCACGTGTATGTAAACCGGAAGTTCCTGGAGATATTCGGTTACACCGAACCCGACGAGATTCTTGGCACGCCCGTTTCCGCAATCCTGCACCAGGATTCCAGGGATTGGGTCATCAATATAGCACGAAATCGGATCGAGGGTAAACCGGTGCCGGACAGGTACGAAGCAAAATGTGTCAGGAAGGACGGGACCACTATTTATGTGGAAGTTTCCGCCGCCGCAATCCGCTACGGTGGCGAAAAAGTCATACTTGCCTATATCAGAGATGTAACAGAAAAGAAAAAATCCGAAGAGAAGCTCGAAGAACACAGGAAGATGCTGGAAGTCAAAAACAGGGAGCTTGAGAAAGCCAATTCCGAGTTGAAACTGGCCCACTCTCAGATTCTCCAACAGGAGAAGATGGCATCCATCGGCCAACTGGCAGCCGGAGTGGCTCATGAAATTAACAACCCCGTGGGGTTCGTCAGCAGCAACCTCACTTGTCTGAGAAAGTATGCGGGGAAACTTCGTCTCTTCTTGGAAACTCAGGCCGATGCCACGGCAAAACTTGCCGAAGGGCCCGGAAATACCACAGACATACTGACCGCGGTGAACAGTGCGAAAGAAGAACTCAGGATTGATCACGTCCTCGCCGACCTCGATAATCTTATCGCCGAATCCCTGGATGGAGTCGAACGGGTGAAAAGGATAGTCCAGGATCTGAAAAGCTTTTCCCGGATAGATGAGTCTGAACACAAACTGGCCGACATCAACGAGGGGCTGGAGAGCACCATCAACATAGTCTGGAATTAGTTGAAATACAAAACAAAAGTAGTAAAGGAATACGGCACGATCCCGCTTGTCAAATGCAACCCGGGACAACTCAACCAGGTATTCATGAACCTTCTCGTCAACGGGGCACAGGCCATCGAGAAATTCGGCCTCATTACCGTGAAAACCTGGCGCGAGAACAATCATATCGCCATCTCCTTTACAGACACAGGCTGCGGAATTTCCCCGGATAAACTGACCCGCATCTTCGAACCCTTTTTCACCACCAAGGAGGTGGGTCAGGGGACCGGACTCGGTCTGAGCATAGCATACGATATCGTGAGTAAACACGGAGGCGAGATCAAGGTGGAAAGCATAGTGGGAAAGGGTTCCACCTTTATCATAGAAATACCGGCAGAAAAGGAAGAAAGATGAGGGAAGATTCGAAGATACTATTTGTGGATGACGAACCGAACGTACTGAAGGCCCTGACCAGAATGTTTCTCGAAGAGCCTTACACGGTCCGTACAGCAGCGTCGGGGCAGGAAGGTCTCGAGGTCTTGGAAAAAGAGGAGGTGCAAATCGTCATATCTGACTACCGCATGCCGTCGATGAATGGAGTCGAATTTCTCAGAGAAGTCCGGCTCCGCAAGCCCCAGACCATACGAATCGTGCTTTCAGGATATGCGGATATCGCCTATATCGTTGCGGCCATTAATGAGGGGCAGATCTACAAGTTCATACCGAAGCCCTGGAATGACGATGAGCTGAAGGTCACCGTAGCAAATGCCGTGGAACTCTACGACCTTTATGAGGAGAAGCAGAACCTCGCCACACAGTTGAAGCAAAAGAATGATGAGCTGACCTCCCTCAACAGTGAATTGGCAAACCTCCTCGAAGAGAAGTCGAGAAACCTGGAATTTAGAAGCAAGGTGGTGGTGGCCTATCAGAACATCCTTGATTCCATTTCAGTGGGGATCCTCGGGGTGGATCTGAACGATATCATCGTCCTGTGCAATTCAACATGGACACGGCTCACCTCCACCCCTTGGTCAATACTGGGACAGGATGTGGCCAACCATATACCGAACGAGGTTGCGGCCTTCATTCAGGAGGTCCACACCTGCAAGAGGCTGAGAAGGAAAATGACGGTAAACGGTGTAAGGGGAATTCTGTCGGGAGTCCTCATGGACAACGAGGATAATCAGAAGGGGATCATCCTGGCGTTTTCTACAGAAGATATTTGCCAATGAGTGAAGTAATATCGCACCATCCTTTCTCGGGCGCTGAAGTGACAGGCATTGCACTATTACAGGTTGAGGATGACCATGGCCCTGACTGGCTCCAGTGAACCCTACGGCGTACTTGTCGTCGATGACGAGGAAAACGTGCTTCGTTCCATAGTCAGGCTCTTTAGCGACGAGCCCTTTCAGACCGTGATCGCCCTATCAGGCGGAAAGGCGCTCGATATCCTGAGGAAACAGGAGATGGCTGTCATACTTTCCGACCAAAGGATGCCCGAGATGAGCGGTGCCGAGTTTCTGGCAAAGAGCAGGAGCCTGTCACCGGAATCTGTCAGAATCGTACTCACCGGCTACGCCGACATCAACGCCGCTATAGATGCGATCAATAAAGGCGGCGCCCATCAATACCTCGCCAAACCATGGGACGATCAGGAACTTCTCTCTGCTGTTCGCAATGCAGTAGAGCTCTACAGGCTGAAGAAAGAGAACAGGTCTCTAACCGAACTGGTACAAAAACAGAACGAGGAGCTGAAGCGCTGGAGCAGCGAGCTGGAGCTTTATGTTCAGCAGCAGACAATAGATCTCACCAGGCGCAATCAGGACCTGAACCTCGCAAATCAGAGGCTCGGCAGGAACTTTGATGATCTTCTGAAGGTCGTCTCCAACCTTATAGAATTGAGGGCACAGGCGGTGAGCGGCCACTCGAGGAACGTCTCGGTTCTTTCCGCGGCAATGGCGGAAAAGGCGGGCCTCTCACAATCCGAAAAAGATCAGATATGGATCGGCGCCAGACTCCATGACATAGGCAAAATTGGAATACCAGACATAATCCTTCTCAAGGCCGAGAAGGATCTCACTGCTGACGAGCACACCCAGTACCGCCTTCACCCGGTCAGAGGCCAAGCAGCAGTTGACCCCATCGATGATCTCCGCAACGCCGGAATTCTAATCCGGCACCACCATGAGAACTATGACGGCAGCGGCTTCCCAGACGGCCTCTCGGGCGAAGACATCCCTCTCGGAGCCCGAATAATAGCGATGGGCGATCGCTTCGACAGGATCCTCCTGAGGCTGCCGCTGGGCTGTGCGCTTGACCAGATGAAATCCATCTCCGGTTCTCAACTGGACCCGGCACTTTACGCCTGCTTCAAGGAGGCCCTGCAAGAGAATATGCCGACTTTCGTACCTGTCGAATCACAGGAGGCGGAACTCTCCCCCAAAGACCTCCTTCCAGGAATGGTCATATCGAGGGATCTGAGGAGCGGCACGGGGCTGCTCCTTCTCAGCAAGGGCATGATACTTACGGAGAGAGACGTTGACCTCACCAGACGGTCCAGCCATCTTGACCCCGCAAAGGCCGGAGTCTACGTACAGGTTAAGAAGGGGAGGGTCGTCCTTGATCGAGTATGACGAAAGAGAAAAGAAGATGGTTTTGAAGCTGGTCTATTACGGGCCTGCCCTGTCGGGAAAGACGACCAACCTGCTCAAACTCCATGATCTGATCAGCGAGAACGGAAAGGGGGATCTTATGATGCTTGATACGAAAGACGACCGAACCATCTTCTTCGATCTTCTCCCGCTCTTTTGCACCTTTCCGGTTGGTGTGCGAATAAAGGTGAAAACCTACACCGTCCCAGGACAGGTTCGGCATGACGCTACCAGAAAAGCGGTGCTCACGAGGGCTGACGGTATAGTTTTCGTGGCAGATTCCCAGCTCGGGGAGATGCGCAATAACTTTGAAAGCTTTGAGAACCTCGAGAAGAACCTTGCCTTCGTGGGGATAGACCTGGAGAAGATACCGCTTATCGTACAGTTCAACAAACGGGATCTGGAAGGGACCATCAGTGAGGAGGAGATAGACGGGATCTGGAAACCAACGGGCCTGCCCGTCGTGCTGGCATCGGCACTTTACGGAAAGGGTGTTCTGGAAACATATTCGATGCTCATAGACCTTGTCTACGATTCAATTCAGCCGCGGTACGGCATCGCCGACCGGTATATGGTGACAAAAGAGGCATTCAGAGCAGGGCTCGTGAGGATTGAAAACAGCCGCGAGGTGAATGATGATCTCTGAGACTGTAGACGGGATCATCGATTTCTGCATCGGCGCCGAGGCAACGCTGGGCGATCTCCTCACTTCTTCGGACGCCATGGGTCTCCTCAGGGCACTTATAAGATCAGGTATAAAAGGAGCATCCATTGCCGATAGCAAAGGCACTGTTCGGTGGTCGGCCGGGGAACCCGTGAAGAACACGGCATCCTGTCTCGTCCGACCGCTTACCCACGAGGGAGAGACCATCGGTTCGATCCTGCTTCACCCGACAAAAGGGCAGGGAGATTGTTCATTTGATGCAATTGCCGATGTAGCCGCCCAAGCCCTCAACACCGTGATACGCTCTGCATCCCAACGCCTCATGACCACGGAAGTCCATACAGCCGTGGTAAACCGGTCGTACGAAGAACTCCTGGAGGCCAACAGGAAGCTGACCCTTTCAGAGGCCAGGTACAGGGACCTTGCCAGCAGCCTCGAGGTTCAGGTGGAAGACAGAACGAAGGAGCTACACAGTGCCTGGGCCAGACTTCTCCAACAGGAGAAACTTGCATCCGTCGGCCGGCTCGCTGCCGGTATGGCGCACGAAATCAACAATCCCCTCGGATTCGTTGCCAGTAATCTCTCAACTCTTGGCAGATACCTTCAAAGCCTCGGGGAGATGATTCGCCTTTGCGATGAGATGGAAAGTCTTTCAGGACCTGACCGTCTGAAACTGGCGCGCGCGAGGCAGGCTATGAAGATAGACTTCATACTCTCCGATGTCCAGGATCTCCTCGCGCAGAGCCGGGAAGGGACCTCCCGGATTGCTCGAATCGTATCCAGTCTAAAGACCTTTTCCCACGTTGATGAGGCTCCCCGGACAGAGATAGACCTGAACAGGGAGATCGAAAACGTCCTCACTGTTATGTCCCATGAAATAAAGAAAAGATCGCCGGTAATCACGAGAGACTACGGCACGGTTCTACCGGTCAGCTGCAACGCCGGCCTTATCTGCCAGGTGATCCTGAACATCCTCACCAACGCCCTTGAAGCAAGGGAGCAAGGATTGGAAATCACCATACGGACCGGTCATACCGCGGGAAAGACCGTAATGGCCATCGGAGACAACGGCAAAGGCATTGACCCAGAGACGATTCACAGGATATTCGAACCCTTCTTCACCACCAAGGAAGTGGGGAAGGGAACAGGCATGGGATTGGCAGTAGCCCATGAGATAGTGGCGGCTCATGGAGGGTGGATCACGGTAGAGAGTGTCCCTGACCGCGGATCGTTGTTCACGGTGACCCTTCCTTCTGAAGGGGGATGTGATGAGTAGATACGCGGACCTCTTCCGATTCATGGAATCACCTGACCGTGCCTTGGGAAAGATTGTACCGGGGGAGACGGAAAGTGCCGTGTCCGGCCCGTTCACCCTCCTCTTTGTGGATGACGAGGAAAACGTGCTCAGAGCATTGAAGCGCGTCTTCATGGAAGAGGACTATCATATTCTGACGGCAACCTCAGGTCAGACAGCTCTTCAGCTCATGGAGGCCGAACCGGTGCATCTCGTCATGTCGGACTACAAGATGCCTGGCATGAACGGTGCCGAGCTGCTGAAGGAAATCAGAAGGAAGTTCCCGGAGTCGATCAGGATCATGCTCACCGGCAATGCCGACATACAGGCCATCATGGGGGCAGTGAACGAAGGTGCAGTCTACAAATTCATCACCAAACCCTGGAGTGATGACGATCTCAGGATAACCGTGAGCATAGCCCTGGATCAATACAGGCTGGTTCGGGAAAACCAGGCCCTTAAGGAATGTGCCAAAAATCAACAGGAAAAGGTTTCCACTTATGCCAGGCTCTTTGAGGAATACCGGGGTATACTCCCCAGTATACTCGTGTCGGAGGGCATCCTGACAAAGGAAGAGCAGCTCACCGCCCAGAAAGAACAGCAAAAGGACGAGTTGATAGTCGACACTTTGGTTCGCCTCAATCTCGCATCGGAAGCGAAGATGGTCCTTGCTATCAAGAAACATCAGAACCTACAGTCCGTTGACCTGAAAGAGATCAATATCAACCCAAACATTGCCAGGTTCTTCCCCTATGAGTTCTGCGAAAGGAATCGGCTCATTCCGACCAGGATCGAAGGCAAGACGCTCAGTCTCGCCATGGCTGACCCGACCGACATAATTAAACTCGACAACATCTCAATGCTTACCGGTTTTAAAGTGGTTCCACTGGTATCCAAGTCCTCGGATATCCTGGCGCAGATACGGAAAACCTACGGAATAAACGAAGGCGAGGAGGCGGCGAGGAGCATTAATGAGGCCATCGAATACGAGCCGATGGAGGAAATCGACATCGTCATTGATGATGACGAGAGCGTCGTCAATGTCCAGGAGTTGATCAACTCTTCAGGGGTCCCCCCTATTGTGCGTATCGTCAATGCCACAATACTGGAAGCCCTGAGATACAAGGCAAGTGACATACACATTGAGCCAAAAACCAAACATACTCTGGTAAGATACCGGATCGACGGCATGCTCCACAGCAAGCTAAAGATACCATCCAACCTTCATCCTGCTGTAACGTCACGGATCAAGATACTGGCAAAACTGGACATCTCGGAGCGGAGAAAACCCCAGGACGGACGACTGACGATTAAGACCGGGACCAGGATCGTCGATGTCAGGGTCTCTACGATGCCTACGATAATCGGCGAGAAGATCGTTATGCGTATACTTGACAAGAACGGCGCCATCAAGAGGCTCTCGGAGCTGGGCATTTCCACGGAAGCACTCCAGAGGCTTGATGTAATCATCAAGAAACCTCAGGGGATCGTGATTGCCACAGGCCCTACAGGAAGCGGCAAGACTACCCTGCTCTACTCCATACTCTACGAGATGCTCCAGCCTACCAGAAATTTCGAAACCATCGAGGACCCCATAGAATACTTTCTGGAAGACGCCAGCCAGATATACGTCAGGGAGCAGATAGGGCTCTCTTTTGCCTCGGTGCTGAGGGCAATGCTCCGACAGGATCCCGACGTGCTCCTTGTCGGGGAAATCAGGGACCACGAAACGGCCGACGTCGCCTTCAAGGCTGCCCTTACCGGCCACATGGTTCTCACCACGCTCCACACCAACAATACTGTGGCCTCCGTAACGCGGCTCATCGACATAGGCATCAAACCCTATCTAATCGCCTCCGCTACCGAAGGGATAGTCGCGCAAAGGCTCGTCAGGAAGATCTGCCCCCACTGCTGCACCTCGGGACCGGCACAGACGGATATCCTGAACCTTCTCAAGATTCCTGCGGGCACCCTGACAGAGGTAGCTTACGGGAAAGGGTGTCAGCATTGCAACAACACTGGGTACCACGGCAGGATCGGTATCTTTGAAGTCTTCGTGGTCAATGATGACCTCCGGCATCGCATAAACACCGATTACAAGGAAGCGGATGTAATGAAGGCTGCCCTCGCCGATGGCATGAAGAGTCTTATGGAAGACGGGGTGGAAAAAGTTCGGGGTGGCGTCACTACTCTTCAGGAACTCCTGAGGGTGCTTGGCCCGCCTACAAGACACGAGAGAAACTGTGAGCGGTGCGGCAAACTGATAGACGTGAAGTTCCTCTTCTGCCCCTATTGTGGTGCCGTCAAACTCAACGCCTGCCCAAGGTGCAGGCTTCCCCTTGAAGATGACTGGAGCATCTGCCCTGCCTGCGGGACCAGAAGGACAGGGCCGGGGGACACAAATTCACCGGCGGCACGAAGCGAGGACCTGCTCCTCACTGCAAGGACCGTTGGCACCCACTCCTGACGTCACGGACAGATACAAAGCAGATGTTTAAGTGAGGGAGGCGACGGCCCTGGCGATGCGCTCTACTCCCTTCTCGATAACATCCATGGAGGTGGCAAAAGAGAGGCGCAAATATCCTTCCTTGCCGAACTCTACGCCTGGAACAACGGCGGTATGGAACTCCTCAAGGAGAAGTTGCGTGAGGGCCGTGGAAGAGTCGATGACCTTCCCTTTGAATTTCCTGCCCAGGACACCACTGAAATTGGGGAAGACATAAAAGGCGCCTCTCGGATTATAACAGGTGACACCGGGAATGGCCCTCAATGCGTTCACAAGAAAGTCTTTCCTTTTTCTGAAGGCTGCCACCATCTCCGTAATGGCATCCTGCGGCCCCGTGAGCGCTGCCAATGCGGCCCTCTGCGAGATTGACGTAGGGTTTGAGGTGCTCTGCCCCTGGATATTGGACATGGCCTTAATTATGGACTCAGGACCGGCTGCGAATCCTATGCGCCAACCCGTCATCGAGTACGTCTTCGAGACCCCGTGAGCGATGATGGTCCGTTCCTTGAAAGCCGGGTCGATGGAAGCCAGACTCACATGTTTGTAGTCATCGTATGTGAGCTTCTCGTAGATCTCGTCGGAGACGATATAGAAGTTGTTCTCCACGGCCAACTGCCCGATGGCTTTCAGGTTCTCCGCTCCATAGACTGAGCCTGCCGGGTTGGAGGGGTAGTTGAGGACGATGGCCTTCGTCCTGGGCGTAATATGCCTCTTCAGCAGGTCCTTTGTAATTTCGTAATCTTCTGCTTCAGCGGTCTCCATAATGACCGGTTTTGCGCCTGCCAACTCCACCATAGGAGGATAGGAGACCCAGTAAGGGCTGGGGATGATGACTTCATCGCCCTCCTGGAAAAGGGCCTGAAAAAGATTGTAGAGTGAATGCTTTCCACCGCAGGAGACAAGAATCTCCTCCCGTCTGTAGTCAAGGTTGTTGTCTTTCTTGAATTTCTCTGCAATGGCATCCTTGAGAGGATCTATCCCGCCAACGGGCGTATACTTTGTAAAACCCTCCTGGATTGCTTTTATCCCAGCCTCTTTGATGTGGGCCGGGGTGTCAAAATCTGGTTCTCCTGCTCCAAAACCCGCTACGTCTATGCCCTGAGCCTTGAGACTCTTCTCCTTGGCTGCAATAGCCAGCGTAGGGGATGGTTTGAGTGAATCGGCTCTCTTTGATAGCATGGCAAAGCTCCTTTGGCGTTAATATGATTTCCGGTATTCCTCGCTTTCGTCATACCGTGATATACCCTCATGCCCGCAATAACCGAGCGGGTTTCCGTAATGAAAAATTACGAGACGAACCGCTTCTGGAGGATACTGTTTACAATACCCCAGACCCTGTTGTCAATCAAAATATTTGCGTGGTTTACAGCGACACGGAAAAAGGCCTCATCAGGTGTAAGGGGGGACCTGGCCGAGTCGACTCTGACGAATCCATCCCCTTTGCCGTTACGCCATTCCTCGATGGTATGACTCCCCAGAATCCGCTCCATCGAACCCATGACCCGGAAGAGGTCGAGAGACATCTTTCCCAGGGAGATTCCCATATTGAAGTAGGCAGTACTGTCGCCGGCCACATCGAAATGGGGAACATGGCTTTCCGCGGCAAGCCGGCCTGGACTGTTTGTCTCCCTGATGAGGGGCGCCGTCATGCAAAGTTCTTCGATGGGAGCTTCCATCCTGGCTACAGATGGAACCAAACGGCGCAGGCCTGACATATGACGCAGGGTAAGGTCGGCCAGGCCGCTGCCGAAGTGGGGCGAAGAAAGGCAGATGAGTGCCTTTGGGGCAAGGTGATGATTCTGGATTGCCCGGCGTGCCACAAGACCCCCTCTGGAGTGGGCTATAAGGATCACGTTGCAGCCCTCGAGAGATGTCATGAGCATTCCCAGCTGATTCGCGGCTTCGTCTATAGTGCTCTCCCGGTCCTGTGTCCATGTGGCAACATTGCAGAGACCTTTCAACCTCTCTGCAAAGGGCACCATCTCCTCTTCATCGCGCAGGAGGGTCCTGAAGGAGATGAAAAGGACTTTCTCCTCCAGAGGCGAAAGCCAGACTTTCTGGCTCACGCCAAGTCCGTGGATCAGAACCACCCAGTCGCTGCTTGCTACCGTTTCCAGCCTGGTGACGATCATGATATAGCCTTAGAATACCCAATTTGACGGCAAATCCCAATCACGAAATCCTGCAAAACGAAGAGAGATAGATTCTTAACACCATTTGGGATCAGAAATGTCAGGAATTCGGATTTCTTCTCACTGATATCTTCTCGCGGTAATCTTAAGGACCCTTGTTGTGGAATCTTCTACCTTGAACCGGTCGTCAATCCTG
>CAYOYU010000080.1:11617-18750 GCA_964408265.1 uncultured Syntrophorhabdaceae bacterium | reverse complement strand
TTGTTCATCTTTGTGGTGCAGAGTACGATGCCGCCCATGATCGGCACAGAACCGCCGCTCACGTTTGTGCCGCCGCCACGAGGCGTAACCGGAATCTTCTCCGCGTTGGCCAGTTTCATGATACTCGATATCTGTTCAGTGCTGTTCGGAAAGACGACGACATCCGGCGAGTGGTTCCAGCTTGTTGTTCCGTCGTACGAATATGCTTTCAACGCTTCCGGCGTTGTAAGAACATTATCCTGGCCGACGATCTTCTGCAAATCCGCAACTATCGATTCCTTTATCATCCATACCCCCTGTATGAAAGTTGATTTGATATTGTTACTGATTTCACTTATTTATAATCCGGAGGCAAGTATTTTGTCAAGCAAATATGAGCGCTCAAATTTCGGATAATGGATACAATTAGGCCCTCTTAAATCTGTTGAAAGACGCTCATCCGACATGGTAGAAAAACCGTATGTATATCGCCAGCTTGCCAGTAGTGGACCGAAACAACCACTTCACGGGCTCCGTTCAGCTGTTTCGGTTTGTATACAAAACGAATTGCGGAAGAACCAAGATGGGGAGACACGAATCGGTGGGACCGTCACCACGGGAGGATCCCATAGCGGGTAGATATGGCGGTCCTTGAAACAGTCATTCCCATATTCCTCATAATCATATTCGGCTATCTGATCCGCAGAGCGGGGTCGCTGAAGAGCGGCTTCGTTGAAGAGTCCAACCGGTTCATCTTCCTCTTCAGTCTGCCTTTCCTTATCTTTACAGGGATCGTAAGGTCAAGCGTAAAGGAAGTCTATCTTTCCCATATATTCTCGGTAGTTGTTCCGAGTATGATCGTTCTGTGCATATCCTTCGGGATCGGTCTCATGCTGCGCCTGAAGGGAGGACGCCTCGGCACTTTTGTGCAGACCGCATTCCACGGGAACGTCTCGTACATCGGCCTGGCAGTCCTCTTCTATATGCTTGGGGATGAGGGCATCAAGAGAGGTAGTGTCCTTATCGGTTTCCTCATTCTGTTCAATAATGTAATGGCGGTGGCGGTTCTTTCCTGGGCAGCCGGGGAGAGGAAGGAAGGAAATATTCTGAAGGCCCTGCTGTCCATCCTGAAATCGCCCGTAATAATTGCTACCTTCTCAGGCATAGCAGTCCTCTACCTGAATATTCCCATCCCCAAGATCCTTCTGAGGAGTATGGGGATTCTGGCCAACATCGCGCTCCCTTTGGCCCTCATTATCATCGGGGCTTCCATATCCATGGGGACAGTAAGAAAATCCTTCAAACTTTCATCCATCGTAGTATTGATGAAACTCCTGCTCCTTCCTTATCTAGCGGTCCTCTATTTTAAGATCGTTCCCACTGTGGCCGATGATAGGTTGCCTGCAGTTATACTTCTTGCTACCCCAACCGCAACGACCTCCTATATCCTGGCCAATCAGGTAGGAGGCGACCCGGAACTGGCTTCAAGCGTCGTCACCCTTGCGACCCTTCTTTCGCCTGTTACATATGTTCTTTGGTTGAATTTTCTGCAATAAAGAACGGAGATGTTATAGTGGACTGCAGTTATACTATTCGGCTGCCAGCGGTCGACATTCGCAATGATCGATGCTGATCCGCTGACAGCCGAAAGTTCTGAAGCTTATTTGAGTGCCGCCTTTACTTGGCTGACTATCTCTTCGCTGCTTAAGGAGAAGATGGATTTCAGAAGGCCCTCTTTCTTGTAAAAGTCGATGAGGGGTGCCGTCTTCTCGTTATATGTCTCAAGACGTTTCATAATGGCCTCTTCCGTCTCGTCTGCGCGCTGAACGGCCGGCGAGCCGCACTTTACGCATGTGCCCTCCGGTGTAGGAGGCTTGCTCTTTATGTTGTAGATTTCCTGACAATCAGGATTTGAGCATGTCCTGCGGGTCGTGAGTCTGTCAAGGATCACGTCCTTGGGCACATCGAGATTAACTACCAGATCGAGTTTCAGGTTCAGCTTCTGGAGAAGTTTTTTCAGCGCCTCAGCCTGCGGAATCGTTCTCGGGAAACCGTCCAGCAAGAAACCCTTCGCGCAATCGGGCTCCTGCATCCTTACCCCCATGATATCCATGATCAAATCGTCGGGAACGAGTTCGCCCCTCTCCATGTACCCTTTTGCTTTCTTACCGAGCTCTGTCTGAGCCTTTACCGCGTTTCTCAGAATATCTCCGGTGGAGATCTGAACGGAGCCGTCATATTCTGTCAACAGTTTTGCCACCGTGCCTTTTCCGGCTCCGGGGGCGCCCAACAAAACGATTCTCATTGTGTGTCCTCCTTTCATCTGATTGCCCCGCGGGTCAATACCCCGAAGCTTGCATCAATATCGTTATATCTCGTTGTCTCACTTGTGACAGCCCGTGGGTTGCCTGGGAGTAATTCACATCCACGTGAGCACGGCAAAGAGTCAAATTCGCCGCATTTCGACAGGGTCGAGTTCCGAGAACTGCCCCCTTGCGACTTGGCCTACCCTGGTTTCTTTTCCTTTTCCTGTTTTTCCTTCCGTTTTTCCTTCAGAGTCTTCTGGGGAGGTTTCTTGGTTTCTTTCTTCTGTTTGTTCTTCTCTGCCATACGCCCCTCCTTGAAATTTGTGACGTAATTAATATCTACCAAAATTGGCATCAAAAATCATCGGGAAAAAGAGTAATCTCTTTGACTTCAAAGCTGACTGACGACGTACCCCTTCCGTTTCATGATCTTGAGGAGGCCGTTGTCGCCAAGGAGATGGCCGACGCCCACCACGACAAAGCATCTTTTCCCTTGTCTCAAATACTCTTCCAGCTTCTTTGCCATGGTCACGTTGCGTTCGTCCAGCATTTTCACATAGAGCTGCTTCAATTCAGGTTTCCGGGCTATGTTATGAAAAAGAAGCTTTTCCATACCCGCAGCATCACCCGACTTCCAGAAGGCGAAGAGTGCAGAGGTGTTTTCCTTAACGGCAGATACGTCTTCCAGTGAATCCTCGAGGAACATCACCTGGAGCGGCATAGTGAAGCTGCTGAGCATCTTGACTTGAAAATCAACTGACTCCAGTTCGAGAATAGGTTTTTGTCCCTTCGCCTTTTTCAGGAAATAGAGGTCGACTCCGAGGTCTGGTCTGTATCCGAGACGGAGCATGCGGAACTGAGTCACCGTGAGGGCTGCAAGCCAGGGTCTCATGGTGCTCACCATGGCAGCGCTGAGGCCGAGTGATTTCATCTCACTGTCGAGTCGTCGGTACAAATCGGTTGAAACCAGGTCAGCAAGAGATTGATTCTCGGGGAGCATACCCTCCGTGCCGACCATTTTCAGGAGACCTTCTATGCTGCCGCCGGATCCGATGTCGGCTTCTACGACGAGACAGTCACTCGACTCGAAAGCCCTTTCGATGGTGCCGGAAAGGGGATAAAGAGTCTCGTTGGCTACATGAGTGGAGCCGAGGAGGTAGAGCGCATTTCCTTTGAGTGCGATCTTCCAGAGGAAATCTTTTGCGTCGCATCGATTACCGGAGAAGGGTACGAGCAGTGCAAGGGCCATGAGAAATGCCAGGATTCCCAGCCCTTTCGGGGTTTTTTCCCTCGTTATCGGGCTTCTTTTCTTCACCCCTACTGAAACAGGAGAATCCCCAGACCTTCTGCCTCTATTCATGAACGCCATCTTCAATTGACTCCGGTTGTTGAAGCTAAGCTCTTGAAACTTGGGATACATTCTAACCGAACTTCCATCGCCGGTAAACAGCTTTCTTCGTTTCTTCAACTGGCCTTTGTTGCCAGAAAACGATGGATAACCAGGGCGGAAACAAAGGAAACAGCCAGGGATGTGAGGGTGCCGAGGGCAATGCCCAGAGGCACATAGGTGATGCGAACGACAGTTCCGTAAACAACAACACTGATTGCCCCGAGCACGGAAGCCTTCATGACTGCAGCAGAAAAAGAAGGGCCGTGAGTAAGGTAAGTGATAAAGAGCGTTCCCACGAACATGGCTGGAAATACGGCGAATACGCCTCCCAGCAGGGGGCCGCCTACCCTCGCCATGACCACGGCAAGGGCTATGATGAATCCGCTGAATATTGCCCGGAAGAGGATGATGGAGAAGGTATAGACAGTCTTCCTGCCTGTTTCTGATGGTACGGACAATCTCTTTTCAACTATGTGGTGCGACAAAAGGAGGAGGAAGAGGTAGAGAAAGAGGGAAGATGTGAAATCGTGAAGGCCGCTCAGGATGAGGACGAAAGAGAGGATGACCCATAGCGCGAAAGCGCCCCCGAGGGCGATTCCGAATCCCTTTCTCAGGAGCGCTATATAAGCCACCACAAAGAGGCAGTTGATGCCCCCGACTGCCGGGACCATCGTTGCGGCGTCCACGGCTACTTGGGGCGATTGTGTCCAGGCGATGAAGAGGAGGGAGATGAGGACTGTTGCCGGAAGACCGGCAACCACACCGCCCACCTTTGTTCCATATCTTTCGGCAAGTACCGTCCCCATGGTTATCCAGAAACTTCCGACAACGAAAGATAGGGCAAGTTTGAAAAGGAAGGTTGCATCCACAGGTTAGAAGGTATCAAAGCGTACAAGGTGTGTCAACAGGACTTCCGGAACTTCGCCGTTGACGAACCGTGAGGCGGAAGTGATAATAGATAAGGACAAGGGGGCGGGTGCTGAAGGGGCGAGGGAAGGTTCAGCCGATGCCGGTACTTGCCGCAGACCCGCTCCAAAGAATCCGGAAGAGAGACAGAGACTATGCCTGAGAGTATCAAACTGATTCTGGACTGTACATTGGCCTGGGTGGCACTGATAAACCCGGTAAGCAAGATCTTCATAATCTCCACCCTGGCGGAGAAGGCTTCCAACCATGAGATACGGAGGATATCGATAAAGGCTTCCATCGTTGCGGGGGTGATGCTGCTTCTATTTGCCTGGATCGGTGATGCTGTCCTAAGGAATATACTTCACGTGGAGCTATACTCTTTTAAGGTTGCCGGTGGACTTGTCCTTTCCTTCAGAGGATTCGAAGCGCTCAATAAAGGCGTTTTTTTTGAATTCGACGAGAACATCCAACTGGCCGACATGTCGATTGTTCCTTTGGCCTCCCCTATGATCGCGGGTCCTGCTGCTATAACCGCCACGCTTTCCTTTCCGGTGCGGTACGGTATCCTTATCACGTCGGCCGCCCTTGCGGTATCACTGCTTGTCAACCTCATCACCATGCTCTACTCGAGGGCTATCGCGGGCTTTCTGAACAGGATCAACTTTATGGGGGCTTCCATCCGCATCATGGGGCTCCTTGTGGCTACCATAGGAATTCAGATGGTCCTTGACGGAATCACGGATTACCTCGCTTCATAATGCGCTCATCGGTACGGTGCAAAGGTCATCCCATCATGGTATACTGTGGGCATGAAAAGAATAATCTCATTCGATCTTGACGGCACGCTGGTACACGGAGCATACGGGGACTTGGTCTGGAATCACGGTATACCTCAGGAGTACGCAAAACGTTATCAGATCCCTTTTGAGGAAGCGAAGGCGATGATCCGCAAGGAATACGAGGCGGTAGGTGACGGAGAGGTCATCTGGTATAACATAGAGGTCTGGCTCGAGAGGTTTAAACTTCCCGTTTCTCCCGAGGATCTCTTAGAGAGGTACGAGACCCACATAGAATTGATGCCCCATGCCCGGGAGGTGCTGGAGTTCCTGGAGAAGAAGTATACCCTTGTCATCGCCTCGAATGCCGCCCGCATATTTGTTGAAAAGGAGACGGAGACTGCAGGCATAGTAGGGTACTTTGATCATATCATCTCTGCTGCAACGGACTACGGAATTCTCAAAAAAGAAGAGGCTTTCTTCCACAGGCTCCTGGCCACCCTCGGTGCCGGCCCTGAGGAGATGGTCCATGTCGGGGATCACGCTTTGTTTGACTACGAAGTACCGACGAGTCTGGGTATAGAGTCATACCATCTTAGCCAGAAGGCGGTTCTGGCCGGCCGGAAGGAGAAGGAGACCAACGGCGGTGGGGTTATCACAAGCCTCAAGGAGCTTCTGGGAAGACTATGAGACGTTGTCATAAATGTCAGGCCGTGGTGGATCTGGAATCTGTCTTCTTCAGGGATGAGTGTGGAAAGTGCGGCAGCGACCTCCATGTCTGCCTGAACTGCGAGTTCTATGACGAGGGAAAGTCCAACCGGTGCCGGGAACCGCAGGCTGAGTACGTGAGGGAGCGGGACCGGGCCAACTACTGCAGTTTTTTCAGGTTCAAGGAAGAATCCGGCAGAAAAGAGGGGCGTGGCGAGGCTGAGCGCCTGTGGGAGAGCCTATTCAAGAAGAACCAGTGAACAAAAAAAAGAACAGACGTTGTAACTTTTTTGGTTTGACAGTTTCGTAGAAAGTCAATAAAATTAGACAAATCAGGAATAATTCTTGTCGAAGGCGGAGCATTCCGTCGGCTCAATAAAGGAGAAACCGACGGATTTGCCTCAAATTAATTACCGTGGTACGAGCTGTTTCGATAGACAGAAGGTCCGGTATATTTTATGAGGCTTACCATCAAAACCTCCTTGGCTCTCATCTTCATGGTGATTCTGAGTGCCGTTCTTTGTTGCGCGGCAGGGAGAGTATGGGCCCAGGACAGCCATGTTTTCGCAGCGAAATGGGGGCCGCCCGAAGGAAATGAAACATTCAGGCCGCACTCCATCGCTGTCGATGGTGACGGCTTCGTCTACGTTTCGGAGAATACGAAGGATTATGTGGCGAAGTTCGATCCCACAGGTACGCTCGTAGCCAGGTGGGGTTCCCGCGGGGATGGAGACGGTCAGTTCAACTGCCCCATGGGTGTCGCCATCGATCCGGCAGGCAATCTCTACGTCGTCGATTCGGACAACTCGCGGATACAGAAATTTGACCCCCAGGGTAATCTTCTCACCAAATGGGGAATTTTCGGTTCCGATCCGGGGCAGTTTGGCATTCCTGCGGGCATCGCCCTGGATCGTGACGGCAATGTGTATGTTACCGATCAATTGCGTGGGGCAGTCCTGAAATTTACCGCAACCGGCGATTTTGTCACCGAATGGGGTTCCTATGGCACCGGGGATGGACAGTTCAGCAGCCCCTTCGGGATAGCAATCCACCGGTCGGGAGCAG
>CAYOYU010000080.1:9557-11607 GCA_964408265.1 uncultured Syntrophorhabdaceae bacterium | reverse complement strand
CATTGTACGCTGGTTCTCCGGAACAGGCACATTCCTCGGTAAGTGGGATGTCTCTCCGGGCGCCGTTGCCATGGCTGCAGATCTATCGGGCCACTTCTACCTGACCTATGACAACGGGGCAAACGGCTTCATACGAAAACTTACGCCCCAGGGAGTCCCCCTCTCCTCCTGGGGTTCCTCGGGGGGTGGAGAAGGCCAGTTCAACTACCCCTCGGGTATAGCGCTGGATAAGTCGGATACGGTCTATGTCGCCGACGCCAATAATGGTTGTATTCTGGTGTTCGCAGCGGCACTGCATCTCTCCCCGGGTTGGAACTTTGTCTCATTTCCGAAACAACCCTTGGCCAGGTCCGTAGATGCAGTATTAAGCGGCGTGCCCGGTGGTGTGCGGATTCTTTGGGGGTACAATAATGCGCTGAAGCGCTGGCTTGTCTGGAAGCCGTCTGGTTCCGGCCAGGATCCGCCCCTGATTGATGCAGGCAAGGGGTATTGGATATTCGCCGACGCACCAGCGCTGATCCGACTGAAGGGATGGGCTCCGCCTCCAAGAACGACGCGTCTTTATGCCGGCTGGAACCTCGTGGGGTATCACGGCCAGGATGATGCTGCCGGGGCATTGGCCGCGCTGAGGGGGAAATGGAAGATTATCTGGAACTGGCGTGTTGGGGAGTGGAGAGCAGGGCACGAGTCGGATTTTCCCCTGAATGTACCTTCCCTGGGGCTCTTGCGACAGAAAAGGGCTTACTGGATCAGAATGCTCCCGGGAGAGGCCACGGACTGGGAGCAATGATTCGGTAAGCCTGCCAGTGCTAATACGGACGACTCCCTTGAGGACGGTCCGGAAAAAAAGCGAACAAGGGGTGTTTCAGCCCTTATAGCTGATTCAGGAATGTTCTATCAGGTTTGGTCGATCTGTGCTGGTCTCGTGTAGATGATGCGGTAGCGGTCGCGATCCACCTCAAAGCAGGCAGTACACTCTTTCTGCTCACAAGAGGAAGGGTCCAAAGTTTCTTTATCAGGCAGCGGCTCCAGGTAAACCTCGAAGCCGATCTCTTTATACAGCTCCACAGCCTCCGACAGCCTCGGCTCGCAGGCGACGAACCTCTTGTCCCATCCCGAGGCAGCCAATTCTTTGTCCCGACTCATGGTCTGTCCCTCTTTGAGAAATAGTCGATTGTTCTTCTGAGACCATCGTCGAGTGTGATTTTGGGTTCCCAGTCCAGGCGATTACGTGCCAGGGAAATGTCAGGGCATCGCCTCCTGGGGTCATCATCCGGCAATCGCTCGAAAAGTATTTCAGACTTTGAGCTTGTATATTCAATTATCTTCCGGGCGATGGAGAGGATGGACACTTCATCGGGGTTCCCCAGGTTAACGGGGCCAGGGAAACCTGAGAGATAGGGTTTTGTGTAATCACGTTCCTTCCCCCCCTGGTCAGTCTCGAAGCCCATCATTTTGACCATTCCTTTCACCATATCGTCTATATAGCAGAAAGAGCGTGTTTGGGAGCCGTCCCCGTATATGGTTATGGGCCTGTTCTCCAGGGCCTGGACTATGAAGTTGCTGATGACGCGCCCGTCATCGGGGCGCATGCGGGGTCCGTAGGTATTGAAAATGCGGACAACCTTGATGTCTACCCTGTTCTGTCTGAGGTAGTCGAAGAAGAGGGTCTCTGCCACCCTTTTGCCCTCATCATAGCAGCTTCGCTTTCCTATGGGGTTGACGTTTCCCCAATACTCTTCTTTCTGGGGATGGACTTCAGGGTCTCCGTAGATCTCACTTGTGGACGCCTGCATGACCCTTGCCCTGACGCGCTTCGCAAGACCCAGGACGTTCAGTGCGCCGAGGACGTTCACTTTGATTGTCTTCACCGGATTATACTGGTAATGAATGGGGCTTGCAGGGCAGGCAAGGTTGAAAATCCAGTCTACTTCGACGAGAACCGGCCTCGTGACGTCGTGGCGCATGAGTTCGAAGCGGGGATTATCGACGAGGTGGGCTACATTCGTCTTCATGCCCGTAAAATAGTTGTCGAGGCAAAGAACCTCGT
>CAYOYU010000080.1:7263-9547 GCA_964408265.1 uncultured Syntrophorhabdaceae bacterium | reverse complement strand
GAGGTGGTGTGCGCACAGGTGAGACCCGATAAAGCGGGCTCCTCCGGACACCATTACACGTTGCGTAGGCTCTGCCATTGCCGAATCCCCGTCTTCCCCTGGCCGCCCTCTCGTGGGACAGTCCTGTCTATGCCCCGGGCCTTCCGATACAGAGGTATTGGAAGCCGAGCCTGCTGAGAGTCTTTGCACTGTACTGGTTTCTACCGTCGAATATTGTAGGTGCCTTCATGAGGGATTTCATCCGCTCGAAGTCTGGTTCCCTGAAGGAAAGCCACTCGGTGACAAGGATGAGCCCGTCAGCCCCTTCAAGGACCTCGTACTGGTTCTTCCCGAATTTCACCGACTTGTTTCCCTGGAAGATCATTGTTGCATGGTCCGTTGCCTTTGGGTCGAAGGCATGGCAGGTGGCGCCTTCGGCTGTGAGGTTGTTGATAATGTAAATGGCGGGAGCTTCCCGCATATCATCGGTGTTTGGTTTAAAGGCGAGGCCCCAGACAGCGAACTTTTTGCCCTTTACGTTGCCGCCGTAAAAGGCCTTAATCTTTTCCGTAAAAGCGACCCTCTGGACCTGATTGGCCTCCATGACTTCCTGGAGGATTGAGGGATTGTAGCCATTTGTCTGTGCCGTCTTTATCAGAGCCCTCACGTCTTTTGGGAAACAGGAACCGCCAAATCCTACTCCCGGGAAGAGGAACTTCGGGCCGATCCGCGAGTCAGTGCCTATCCCGCGCATTACCATCATCACATCGGCTCCCAGCTTCTCGCAGATCCCGGCGATCTGGTTCATAAAGGAGATGCGCGTCGCAAGCATGGCATTGGCCGTATACTTGGTCATTTCGCTGGACTTCACATCCATGACGATGAAGGGGGCACCGGTACGTATGAAGGGGGCGTAGAGTTCCCGCAGAATCTCTTCAACCCTGCCGTGCTCGACGCCGATGACCACGCGCTCCGGTTTCATACAGTCCTCCACCGCAACGCCTTCTTTCAGAAACTCCGGATTGGAGGCGATGTCGAAGGGGATTTCCATCGACCTTTTCTTCAATTCCTCTGTTACCGCCTCTTTTACTTTCTCACATGTGCCGACGGGGACGGTGGATTTCACCACGAGGACCCTGTACTTCTCTATAATGCTGCCTATGTTGTGGGCAACGTTCATGACGTACTGGAGGTCAGCAGAACCGTCTTCGTCCTGGGGAGTGTTGACGCAGATGAAGACGATCATCCCGTGATCTACGGCCTTGCTGATATCTGTGGTGAAACTGAGGCGCCCTTCGTTCAGGTTATTCCTGACCAACTCCTCCAGGTGCGGTTCATAGATGGGGATGATGCCGTTATTCAGTCTTTCAATCTTTTCCGAGTCAATATCCATGCAGACCACGTCGTTGCCTGTTTCGGCAAAACAGGCGCCGGTCACGAGACCGACATATCCAACACCAATGACGGAAATATGCATATTACCTCCGATTTTTCCTTGTTTTACCTTGCAAGGCCTTGAAAAGTCAACAGTAAAGGAGGCGCGTAGCGCGGCGGGCGGCAGGCTTGCCCCAAGGTCTGCGGCCGGTGAAGCATTATATATTGCAACGGAATCTATATTATGTTAAAATGTCCCCCGTAAGTGGGTTCATCCCGCTTTTTTGGTTTTTCGGGGGCAATGATTTCTCAAAAGGAAACAGCAGAGAAGATCAAGGAAGTTCTTACTCCTATTCTGCAGGAAGACGGCTTAGAGCTTGTCGAAATAGAATTCAGACCGTCTGGAAAACGTTGGCTGTTGAGAATATTCATTGACAAGGAAGGGGGGGTAACCATCGACGATTGCGTCCATGTAAGCAGGGAACTGGGGCGTGTCCTGGATGTAGAGGACATAGTGGAACATGCCTTTACCCTCGAAGTCTCATCGCCGGGATTGACGAGACCCCTGAAAGGAATAGGAGACTTCGAGCGGTTCAAGGGGAGATCCTGCAGAATAGTGACCAGAGAGACCATAGACGATAGAAACCAGTTTGAGGGAGAAATTGTCGATGTACAGGGGGACCTGGTCGAAATTAAAGGAAAATTAGGTATATTTACAATCCCAATTTGTGCTATAAAAAAGGCACATTTGGACTATTAATCGTGAGGAGCAGTCATGTATTTTGATTTGAATTATGTCATCGAACAGGTCGGGAAAGAGAAGGGCATATCAAAAGAAACCCTTGTCGATGCGCTGGAAGATGCCATCCTCTCAGCATCAAAGAGGAAGTATGGCAATCATCTCGAACTGGAGGCGAAATACAACCCGGAA
>CAYOYU010000080.1:0-7253 GCA_964408265.1 uncultured Syntrophorhabdaceae bacterium | reverse complement strand
AGTGGGTGAAATAGAGGTTTTTCAGTTTAAGACCGTGGTAGAGGACGTACAGGACTCCGACGTGGAGATATCCATGGAGGACGCCTCTAAACACGATCCGGAATGTATCATCGGTGACAGCATAGGCATAAAGATGGATACCTCTACCTTGGGAAGGATTGCGGCTCAGACTGCAAAGCAGGTGATTGTCCAAAAGGTAAGGAACGCAGAGAGCGACGTTATATACAACGAATATAAGACGAAGAAGAATGAGATTGTCACCGGCATTATACAGAGAGTTGAAAAGAACCATTATGTGGTAAACCTTGGCAAGACGGAAGCTGTTCTGCCTTTCAAAGAGTCCATTCCCGGTGAAAACTACCGGCAGCGCGACAGAGTTAAGGCATACATTCTTGACGTTGAGAAGAACCAGAAGGGATGCTCTATTTTGTTGTCGAGGACCCATCCGGGTTTTCTCATGAAACTCTTCGAGTTGGAAGTACCGGAAATCCAGGAAGGCATTATCAAGATTGTCGGTGCAGCCCGGGAGCCGGGAGAACGGGCAAAGATATCCGTCTACAGTGAAGATCCTGACGTGGATCCTATTGGAGCCTGTGTGGGCGTAAAAGGGTCGAGGGTACAGGCCGTCGTTCAGGAACTGAAAGGGGAGAAGATAGATATTATTCCCTGGAGCAAGGATTCGGCGAAATTTGTTTGCAACACGCTGGCCCCGGCAAGGGTTTCCAAGGTTTACATCAACGAAGAAGAGCATTCCATGGAGGTTATCGTCAACGACGACCAACTTTCGCTGGCCATTGGCAAGAAAGGCCAGAACGTGAGACTGGCATCGAAACTGACTGGATGGAAGATAGATATAAGTAGCGAGTCGGAGGTGGAGAAGTCATCGAAGAAGACAATAGATGAGCTCATGGAGGACCTGAAGGTTAGCGAGATCCTTGCAAGAGTTCTGAACGACGAGTACCTTAGAGATTATAACGATATCGCCAAGCTGACTGCCGAGGAGATGAACAAGATAACCAGCATATCCATTGAAGACTGCAGAATCATCATTGAAAAAGCCAAGGCAATAAAAGAGCGAGAGGAAAACAGGGGTAAAAAGGAAACCGCATAGCCACAGCATGCGGGTTGTCATCGGCGCCTGCCTCTGATGGGGACTAGCGCTGAATGTATACAGGGAAGGTAATGGTATGTCGAAGATAAGAATCACAACTCTTTCAGAGAGGACCGATGAGGAGATACTCTCCAAGCTGAAAGGCATCGGTGTGAAGATAAAGGATAAAGGCAAGGACGAAGCTGCCCCGGAGGGCAAGAAAGAAATTACCACATCCACGGGCGAAACAGTCATAGAAAAAAGGGTCGCCTCGACCATTATCCGCAGAAGAGTTCAGCCCCCACCTCCACCCCCTCCGCCATCCAAAGAGCCGCCTCCCCAGGAGGAGAAGCCTGAGTTAACGGAACGGGAAAAGTTAAGGGAAAAAGAGCGGGCCAAGTATCTAAAACCCCTGGTAGAACCCGAGGAGCCGCAGGTGGTGAAGGCGGAAGCCGAAGCGGTACCCCCGCCGGAAGAAAGAGAGACTGTAGCGCCCGAGCCAACGCCGGAAGCCCCGAAAGAAGAAGAGGAAGAACCCGCGGCTCAATCCCTGAAGGGAGATACCGAACGCCTTGGCGAAGAGAAAGAAAAAGAGATCACCAAGGTCCTCGAAGAAGCCTATAAACAGGATCTTGAAAAAGAACTGGTTCTTGTAGAGGACGAGGAAGAAAAGAAGAAGAAGAAGGCCGAAAAACTCGCCAAGAAGATCGAAGAACAGGAACTGGAAGAGACGAAACTGAAGAAGAAAGGTGTCCTGAAGAGGAAAGTCGTCATCAAGGAGGAAGACCTCTATACGTTCAGGAGACAGAAGGGGCGGCCCGCTACAGGAGGGAAGCACCGCCGTGACCGGTTTGACGACAGGCGCAGCGAAGAGGATAAGAAGTCGGAGCTGAAGCCGGCCAGAAAATCCATAAAAGTGGGCGATGAGGTCCAGGTGGGCGAATTGGCGAAGAAGATGGGCGTGAAAGCGCAGGATGTGATAACACGGCTTTTCCCGCTCGGCATTATTGCCGGAATAAATAAGAACATTGATTTCGATACCGCCACCCTCGTTGCCTCGGAGCTGGGGTACGAAGTGGAGAGGATCGTGTCTATAGAAGATGAATTTCAGGCCATGGAAGACGAAAGAAAGGAAGACAGGGAGAATCTCCAGCCGCGACCCCCGGTGGTTACCATTATGGGTCACGTCGACCACGGAAAAACTCTCCTTCTCGATACCATCAGACATACCAATGTGGCCGAGAAAGAGGCCGGAGGGATAACCCAGCACATCGGGGCCTATAAGGTGAATGTGGATGGAAATCAGGTGGTCTTTATCGATACCCCGGGCCATGAGGCATTTACCGCCATGAGAGCGCGGGGGGCCGGTGTTACCGACATCGTAGTGCTTGTCGTCGCTGCCGACGATGGGGTGATGCCTCAGACAATTGAAGCAATCAACCATGCGAAAGCGGCCAAGGTACCCATTATCGTGGCCGTCAATAAGATAGACAAGGCCAATGCGAATCCTGACCGTGTGGTAAAGGAACTGGCTGATCAGGGTCTGGTACCTGAGGACTGGGGCGGAACAACACTTCTTGCGAAGATATCGGCGAAAAAGAAGGTAGGGATCAAGGAACTGCTGGAACTCATCATTCTGCAGGCTGACATGCTCGAATTGAAGGCAAATCCCGACAACCTTGCACGAGGCATCGTGATAGAGTCGGAGCTCGATAAAGGGCAGGGCCCCGTGGGTACCGTCATCATCGAGGACGGAACGTTGAAGATAGGGGATCCCTTTATTGCCGGGTCCATGTTCGGCCGGGTAAGGGCTATGGTGGACGACAAAGGAAACAGGATTCAGAAGGCAACCCCTTCGGAGCCGGTTCTGGTGGTTGGATTCCAGGATGTACCGCACGGAGGTGACAGGTTTATCGTCACCACCGAGGAACGCTACGCAAGGGAGCTCTCCAGATTCAGACAGGAGAAACTGAGGGAGAAGGAGTCTGCCAGGAGCGCGAGGACCACCCTGGAAGAACTCTATGCGAAGATGGGCGAGTCGGAGAAGATCGTCCTCAACGTGATCCTGAAGGGCGATGTCCGCGGTACTATCGACGCCATTGCAGAGGCGCTCAAGAAGCTTTCAACGGACCGTGCTGAGATCCAGATCGTCCACAGTGGTGTGGGCGCTATCACGGAATCGGATGTAAACCTTGCCATTTCTTCCGGAGCTATAATCATAGGGTTCAACACGAAACCCGTGGGCAAGGCCCAGGGCCTCGCGGAACACGAGAAGGTCCAGATACGTACGTACTCGATCATCTACGAGATGATTGACGACATAAAGAAGGCCATGGAAGGCATGCTGGCCCCGAAGATCGTCGAGACGCCCATAGGGAAAGCGGAGATCAGGAAGGTCTTCGCCGTTTCAAAGATCGGTACTATCGCCGGCTGCTACCAGCTTGAAGGGAAGGCTACACGAAACGCACTGGTGCGGGTGGTGCGCGACGGCAATACCATATTCTCAGGCAAACTAGGCTCGCTCAAAAGGTTCAAGGATGACGTGAGAGAGGTACTGACGGGCTATGAGTGCGGTATGTCCGTGGACGGCTTCAACGACATAAGGGAAGGAGATATTCTGGAACTCTTTGTCGAGGAGAAAGAGAAGCAGACCCTTGATGGTTAAGAATAATGGTCGTTGGCATTTCGAGCATAGAGATCTATTTCCCCGAGACCCATTCCCTGAAGGATAAACGACAGGCAATACGGAAAATTGTGGAAAGGACGCGGGCGAAGTTTAGTATATCGGTAATGGAAGTGGAGCAATCGAACCTGTGGCAGCGAGGCTGCATCGGTTTCTCTCTGGTGGGAGTGAAGAAGGATCACGTGAACAGCGCTATAGAGAGTGTCTGTAAATTTGTGGAGTCTCTTTACATTGGCGAGGTAATCAACACGCGAACCGAGATTATAGTGATGGGAAATGAAATATAGAAAACTTCGGGTTCAGGACCTTCTCCGTGAAGAAATTTCTTCGATAATCCAGAGGGATATCAAAGACCCCGGACTCGGTTTCGTGACCATCATTGAAGTGAAGATGACCGATGATCTGAAAATAGCAAAGGTATACTGCTCAGTTTACGGCTCCGAGGAGACGAAGCAAAAGACGCTGGAAGCCCTCAAGAGGTCTAAGGGGTATATGCGGTTTCTCATCGGGAAAAGACTGACCCTCCGCTACTCTCCGGAACTGAACTTTGTTCTTGATGATGCTTTCGAAAGGGTGGAAAGAATAGACGAGATTCTCAAGAAGGACCATCATGTTCAGGAAGATTAAAGAAGAGATCGACAAGGGTAGGAAGTTCCTTATTACCGCCCACATAGATCCCGACGGTGATGCCGTAGGCTCCGTATTTTCTCTTTACTGGGTGCTTAAGGGGCTCGGCAAGGAGCCCGTCGTCTATCTGAAGGATCCGGTCCCCTACCGGTATGAATTCCTGCCGGGTCCGGCCGATCTGCTCCATCTCCTGCCCAACGACCGGTACGACGTGATATTTGTACTCGATTCGGGGAACCTTTTCAGGGTGGGCAAGGGGCATGACAGGTTGAAGGAAATGGGACCGATAATCAATATCGACCACCACCTGACCAACGACACCTTCGGTTTTATCAACATGATCGACCAGGAGGCTTCCTCGACGGGAGAGATTCTCTTCAGGCTTTTTGAGAGTATGGATGTCGCAGTCGACTACAATGTAGCCGTCAATATCTACACCGCCATTTTTACCGACACAGGTTCGTTCCGGTACGAGAATACGACGCCCGCCACCTTCCTGATTTGCGAGAAGATGCTGGGGTATGGCGTAAAGCCGGCGCACGTGGCCCAGATGGTTCACGAGAACCACCCGAAAGAGAGGTTCAAGCTCCTTGGCCGTGTGCTCAGCACGCTCAGAACCTACGAAGGAGACCGCTTCGCATTTGTCCATGTGACTGATGAAATGTTCCGTCTTGCCAATGCGAAGCGCGAGTATACCGATGGGTTCGTCGAGTACGTAAGGGAGATCAGGGGAGTTGAGGTGGCGGTACTTTTGAGACAGATTGAGGATGGGAAGTATAAGGCCAGTATGAGGTCGAAAGGTGCGGTCAATGTAGCCGAGGTGTGCAACCTCTTCGGCGGCGGCGGTCACAGGGCTGCGGCTGGCTGCGAAGTCACGGGACCCATAGGGTTTGTGGAAGAAAGGCTGGTAAAGGCCCTGTCGGGGCGGAATGATCCCGTCGTTGGAAAGTAAACAAGCCGCCGGGCGGTCGAGACTGTTTCTCTCATTTCCGCCAGCGAGGACTTATATTTCAAGATGAGTGAAAAAGAATTCGGAAGGAACAGGGGTAGCAGGTAATGAACGGGTTTCTTGTAATCGATAAAAGCGCCGGGATGTCCTCCTATGATGTGATAAGAAGGCTAAAAAGACTGCATCCTTTCAAGAAAATAGGGTATATCGGGACCCTCGACAGGAACGCGACGGGGATACTTCCTGTTGCCTTGAATGAGGGGGTAAAGCTGATCTCTTTCCTTGAAGACGGAATCAAAGTGTACAAAGCCAGGTTTCTCCTCGGTGTAACTACGGATACCCTCGATATATCGGGGACTGTACAGACAAGTGTGGAGCCTCCGGTCTTCGAACGGAAAAGGATACAGGAGGAGTTGACTCCCTTCATCGGCAGAATCATCCAGAGGGTGCCGGTCTATTCATCAAAGAAGGTGAAGAGGAAACCTCTCTACAAATGGGCGAGGAAGGGCGTAGAGGTGGAGCTGCCGGAAAAGGAAGTAGAGATATTCGACATCGACCTCATCGATTATTCCCATCCATATGTAGACGTGGAAGTAACCTGCTCGAAGGGAACATATATCAGGGCTCTGGCCAATGACTTCGGGGCTAAACTGGGTTGCGGGGCTGCGCTGTATACGCTCAAGAGGACCCGTCACGGCGAGTTCGGCGAGGAGATGAGCACCAGCATTGAGAGTTTCAAAACTGATGAGGATTTGGTAAAATACATGGTTCCCCTGGAGCGCGTGATAAGGGCAGCGAGGGAAACGCATGTTGAGTTCGCTTTTGAAAAATTTCTGAAACACGGGATGCCTATACCGCTTCTTGGTGGTGCCCGGGAATGGAAAAACGGGGACGTGACTAAATTGATCGATAACAAAGGAGCGCTTATCGGTATAGGCACTGTAGATACTGTTTCGAAGACAATAAAGATAAAACGATTGATCAATACTTAAGGAGGATGAGTAATGGCACTGAGCACGGAGCAGAAACAGGCTATCATTGAGGGGTTCAAAATCCACGAGAAGGATACCGGATCCCCGGAGGTTCAGATTGCGCTTCTTACAGAGCGGATACGTTCTCTGACGGACCATTTCAAGAAGTTTGCAAAGGACCATAATTCACGAAGAGGACTCCTGGTTCTCGTAGGCACCAGGAGAAGACTGCTCAATTACTTGAAGGACAAGAATGTCGACCGCTACAAGAAAGTCATTGAGCGGCTGGGCTTAAGAAAATAACAGACTAACCCAGGAAGGATGAAAACTTATGAAAGAGAGTATTACCATTGAGTACGCCGGTAGACCACTGACCATCAGTACAGGTGAGGTTGCAAAGCAGGCGAATGGCAGCGTTGTCGTTCAATACGGGGATACCGTTGTACTGGTCACTGCTGTGGCTGAACGTGAACCGTCGGACAGGGATTTTCTTCCGCTCACCGTCAATTACCAGGAGATGTCCTATGCGGCCGGGAGATTCCCGGGGGGATTTTTCAAACGCGAAGGGCGGCCCCACGACCGTGAAATATTGACATCCCGTCTCATCGACAGACCCTTGAGACCGCTTTTTCCCAAGGAATACAGACACGAGAAGCAGGTGATCGCGTCGGTTCTTTCTGCAGACCAGGAGAATGACCCTGCAATGCTTGGAACCCTCGGAGCTTCCTGTGCCCTACACCTCTCCGACATCCCCTGGGATGGTCCCCTGGCGGGGATCACCGTGGGCAGGGTAAATGGCAAGTTTATAGCGTACCCTACCGTGGCAGAGATGGCCGAGAGCGATATAGATATCGTCGTTACAGGTTCCAGGGATGCCATAGTGATGGTGGAAGGAGAAGCGCATTTTGTTGCCGGCAGCGATCTCATAGAAGC
>CAYOYU010000079.1:18105-18890 GCA_964408265.1 uncultured Syntrophorhabdaceae bacterium | reverse complement strand
AGCTTACTATATAACGAAGCTGAAGGCGAAGGTGAGGCCTTTGGCATAGAATTGCTGTTGTGCGAAGGAAATAGACAGGGGTGGACCTCACGCCCCGCCCCTGTCTTGCTTCTTCTGTCGCCGCAGTGACATTTGTGGCGTCAGTTAACGTACTTATGATATACTGGCCATCTAGCATAAAATGATGGTTCCGAAGAAGAAGGGGGGGACAATGGAGTCATTCCCTGACAAGGGAAAGATCATGGAGGATCTTGAGGCACGCGGGAGAGAACTGGAGTCTCTCTACCGTATAAGCGCTGACATCAGGGGTGAAGGTCTCCCCGAAGAGAGGTTCGGGACTGCCGCTACCCATCTCATCAACGGTCTCCAACTGCCAAAGACTGCTTCTGCTTCGATCTGGATCGATGGGTTTGAATATACGGTTCGCCCCTTGCCCATGGAGAGCCTCACCGAGACTTATTCCTTTGACATTATTGCAGCCGGTAAGAAGCGGGGCACCGTGGAGATATACTTCCAGGAGAAAGCCCCTTTTACCGATGAACAGAAAAGATTCGTCAGGGAAGTGAGTTTCAAGATCTCCGACATTATAGAGCGCCGTGAACTGTCCGGTGAACTGAAGGGCTACGCCGAAAGGGTTAAGGAACTGGTGGATGAGAAGACCCTGGAGCTGGCGAAGTCGAAAAAGAGATACGAAGACTTCTTCAAGGATGCCCCGGCGCCGATGCTTATTTCGCATTTCAATGGCGATATCATGAAGGCAAACCGGGAGTTCTATCGCCTTCTTC
>CAYOYU010000079.1:5191-18080 GCA_964408265.1 uncultured Syntrophorhabdaceae bacterium | reverse complement strand
ACCTCAATTTTGTTCGGGACGGGCTCTACCAGAATCCCGCGGTGCGGCCGGTCCTTTTTGAAAGGTTGAGGCGGGACGGGTTCGTGGAGGGTATGGAGCTTACCTTGCTCTCCAGCAACGGGACGCCCATCCCTGTTATCGGGTCCTACATTATCATCGATGTGGACGGAGAGCCCTGTGTGGAGTCCGTGTATAAGGACATACGTGTACGGAAGGAGCTGGAAAGAAAGCTTATCGAGCAGAACGAGAATCTGGAAAAGAACGTGCGCCAGAGAACACTCGATCTGGAGAACCAGAAAAACCTCCTCATAACGAAGAATCAGGAGCTTGTCACCCTCACGGAGAAGTTGAGGGAGAGCAAGATGAGGCTGCAGATCCTTTTCAAGACCATCACAGACACTGTAGTGGTCGTTGATTCCGATTACAACATCCTCATGTCTAACCAGAAGAGCATGGGTAACAAGGGAAAGTGTTACAGGAGGGTCTTCAACCAGGGTATTCCCTGTCAGGACTGCCCTCTGGACCGGGTATTCAATGAACGTACCTCAGTCTCTCTGGAAAAGGTGGTGGAGAACGAGTATTACCTTCTCCAGGCGTACCCGATCTTTGGTGCAGATGATCAGGTCACAGGGGCGCTGGAGTTTTCACGGGTCATCACCAAAGAAAAGAACATGGAACGGCAGCTGCTCCAGGCCGACAAACTGGCATCCTTAGGACAGCTTGTCTCCGGAATAGGCCACGAAATCAACAATCCCAATACCTTTATCAGGGGCAATTTGACCATCATCCAGGAGGCTTTGAATGATATCATGCCCATCCTGGATCATGCCTACGAAGCCAACCCGGACCTCAAAATCGCACGTCTCAAGTATCCTATGTTCAGGGAATCAGTGCCGGTTCTTGTGGATGACATGGTGCAGGGGGCAAACAGGATCAAGGGCATCGTGGACGGGTTGAGGAAGTTCGCCAAGCGGGATGAGGGGCTTCTAAACGAGACGGTTGATGTCAATGGCATTACCGAAGCCTGTCTGCGCCTTGTGGATAACCAGGTCCGGAGGACGGCTGACGTGAAGGTCGAGTTTGACACCAAGCTGCCCGCGATTACCGGCAACGCCCAGAAGCTGCAGCAGGTGATCGTGAACATCCTCATAAATGCTTCTCAGGCTATCGACAAGCCCAGGGGGACAATTGAGGTCTCTTCCTACCAGCATGATGACAGAGAGATAGTGCTGAAGGTGAAGGATAACGGCAAGGGGATGGATGAGAAGACAGTGAAGCAGATCTTTGATCCGTTTTATACCACGAAGCGGCATCAGGGCGGGACCGGTCTCGGACTTTCCATAGCCTACGGGATAATAAAGGAGCATAAGGGGAGAATCGAAGTGGAAAGCAAGCCGGGCATTGGAACGGCGTTCTATATTTACGTCCCCATAAGCCCGGAGGAGGGGTAATGGACAAGATTCTCGTCATCGATGACGATCAGGCGGTACTCAACTATCTGAACATCTTTCTGCTTCAGGATGGTACCTTTGACGTGACCACACTGTCCGACAGCACCCAGGCCTATGAATTTCTCAAGAACGGCTCCTTCGATATGCTTCTCCTTGATATGGACATGCCCGAGGTGACGGGACTGGACATACTGAAAAGGATCCACGAGGAGAGCTTCGATGTGGAGACCATCGTTCTCACCGGAGTGGAAGATATCGGTTTGGCAGTGGCTGCCATGAAACTGGGTGCCCTGGAGTACCTGACCAAGCCCGTTGACAATGAGCGCCTCCTGAACCTCATGCACACCGCCCTGGACCAGAGGAGGGCTTCCAGAAACCTGGAGTCCCAGATGACGGCAGCGGCGAACCTCAGGTTCAAAGAAGCCTTCAAAGAGATTGTCACGCAGGACGCCAAGATGAATGAAGTCTTCTCTACCGTTGAGAAGATGGCCCTTACGGACAACAGCGTACTTATATGGGGTGAGAGCGGCACCGGCAAGGAACTTATCGCCCGGGCAATCCACAGGATCAGCAAAAGGAACAGCCAGAATTTCGTTGCCGTCAATGCTGGAACCTTCGCAAGCGAACTCTTTGCATCTGAGTTTTTCGGCCACAACCAGGGGGCTTTTACGGGCGCTACATCCAACAAGAGAGGTTTTCTTGAGGAAGCCGACAAGGGCACGCTCTTCCTTGATGAGATTGGTGAGCTGGCTCTGCCGATCCAGGTGAAACTGCTGCGGGTCCTGCAGGAAGGGGAGTTCTTTCGCCTCGGGTCCACAAAGAACGTGAAAGTTGATGTACGGATCATTGCCGCAACAAACAAGAACCTTCACGAAGAGATGAAGAAGGGCAACTTCAGAAAGGATCTCTTCTACCGCCTCAACATCAACTCTGTCTATCTTCCCCCATTAAGGGAAAGAAAAGGCGATATTACGCTTCTTGCCTATTATTTCCTGAGAAGATTCTGTCAGATAAACTGCAAGAAGGTCGAAAAGATCTCCGACGGGGTGATGAAGTCTCTTACCCAGTATGATTATCCCGGCAACATCCGGGAGCTGATGAATATCATTAACAGCGCCGTTATCGTGGAATCCGCCAACGAATTGAAGAAGAAATCGCTGCCCAGTTATTTCCTCGAAAACGCGGGATTCAGCGACAGCGGACCGCTGGATGCGCCCCTGAGAACCCTGGAACAAGTCGAGAACGAGCATATAAAAAGGGTTCTCGACTACACAGGAGGCAACAAGACCAGGGCGGCGCAGATTCTTGGCATTTCGAGGATCAGCCTCATCGCGAGATCAAAGAAACAGAAAGCGGAATAGAGTCTTCCCCCATGTTGACCCCTATGGACCGGCTGGTGCAGAAGGTGTTGGGCCTGAAAGTGGCTCACGCCCTTCTGGTCGATGCCTCTATCATTCAATATTCCCCGGAATTCAGGGTCTACTGTGAACAGAACAAATGCGGCGCATACGGCAGGAACTGGATGTGTCCGCCCGCGGCAGGGCCCTACGAGGAACTTCAGGCAAAGGCATCAGGATACAGCCGGGCCCTTGTTTTTCAGACAGTTCACAGGATCTCGGGGTCTGCCGACTTCAAAGGCATGATGACTTCCATGAAGGTCCATGAGGAGATTGTCAGCGAGGTGGCCCACCAGTTCGCGGAGGTGACAGGGCTGAGAGATTTCCTTCCGCTTGGCGCGGGGAGTTGCAGGGTTTGTGAGGAATGTGCCTATGTTTCCGGAGAACCTTGCAGATTTCCTGAAAAAGCCCTGGCATCCCTCGAATCCTACGGAATTGACGTGGCCAGGCTGGTACAGGACTGCGGCATACCTTATAGATACGGCAAGGAAACGGTTGCCTATGTGGGCTGCATACTCTTTTGAGGAGCCCCGGCATGGGTCTTCCCGTCCAGTATTTCCCGCACCAGTTGAAGCAGCGTGCCGGGATACATGGGCTTTGCCAGGAAAGGCAGCCCTTTCTCGGCAATCCCTCGATCGAGGTATCCATCCCGGGTGTAACCGCTTATGAAGAGCACCTTAACATCCCGGTCTATCCGGTATATCTCGTTGTAGGCGGCCCATCCGTTCTTCCTGGGCATCACTGAGTCGAGGATCACAAGGTCGATTCCTCTGTTGTTCTCGAAAGTGGCCACGGCATCGACACCATCAACCGCTTCTAACACTATATAGCCGTATGTTTTCAGCACATCTCGTATGAGATGTCTCACGTCCTTATTGTCTTCCGCCACAAGGATCGTCTCTTTCCCCGGGGTGATTGACTGCGATGGGGCGTCCCGGTTCTCCTCCTCGAGCCCAACTACCGCAGGGAAGTAGATGCGGAAGGTGGTGCCTGAGTTCAGTTTGCTCGATACCGTCACATGCCCCTCATGCTGCTTTACTATTCCGTATACTGTGGCGAGGCCGAGTCCTGTCCCTTTTCCCGCCTCTTTTGTAGTAAAGAAGGGGTCGAATATCTTTTCCCTTGTTTTTTCGTCTATTCCGCTGCCCGTGTCGGAGATGGAGAGCAGAACATACCGGCCTGGTTTGCCGAACCCGTGAATCTCCGCGAGAGTGCTGTCAAAGTCGATCAATTCCGTTGCTATGGTCAGCTTCCCGCCTTCCGGCATGGAATCTCCGGCATTTGCCGCGAGATTGAAGAGAATCTGATCGATCTGGGTGGTGTCAGCCATTATCACGGCGTCCTGGAAGGTGAGATTAGTTTCCAGTGAAATGCTTTCAATCACGAGCCTTCTCAGGAGTTTTTCCGTTCCCCTGATAATCTGATTGAGGTTTACCGGCTTAAGGTCTACTGGTTGTTGTCTGCTGAAGGTCAAAAGGCTTTTTGTAAGGTTTGCCGCTTTCTGGGAAGAGGAGAGAATCTGTTCCACATAGGCCTGTAATGGGCTGTCCTTGCCGAGGGTGGTCTGAAGGAGTGATCCGTATCCCATGAGGGCCATCAGAATATTGTTGAAATCGTGGGCAATGCCTCCAGCAAGGGTGCCCACAGCCTCCATCTTCTGGGACTGGAGCAACTGTGCTTCGAGTTGTTTCCGGACGGTAACGTTTTCGGAGGTTATTTCGTAATAGGGGGTGGATGTTGCTTTTGCGTCATAGATCACGCTGGCGTTCATTGACGCCCATATTTTGGTACCATCTTTGCGGTAATGTTCAACTTCGAAGCCGTTGACGGAACCCTCCACTTTCAACGCCTCCAGGAATCTTTTCGGATCCCCGGGGTGGACGTATATCTGTTGGGCGATATCCGTAACGGACTGTATCATGTCTTCAGGTGAGTCATACCCGTACATGGAGGCGCCGGCAGGGTTGACACTCAAATAGCGTCCGTCGAGGGTGGCCTGCGAAATCCCCATGACGGCGTTTTCAAATATGCCGCGGTATGTTCTTTCTGCCGATTTCCGTGCTTCTTCGGCTTCCACGCTCTCAGTAATATCTTCCAGGGTCTCCATGGCGCCGATCACGTTGCCTTTGGTGTCTCTGATTGCCGCCGCAGTGGAATGGAGCCAGGCCCCTTCTTTTCCGAGAGTCGGGAAGAAATCGAGTGCCTCATAGGCCCCCTCGATGACCTTAGACTTTCTATATTGCCCCCTATACCAGCTGGCGATCCTCTCGAAGTCTTCCTCCACTAGAAGGTCTGCAAGGCAGGGTCTTTCATTGCGGTAGAAAGCGCTCCAGTGGTGTCTGGTACCCACCATGATCCGGGCACTGGTCTTCGTAACCTCCTCCAGAGCCCGGTTCCAGTAAATGACCTTATGATCCTTGTCGATAACGTATTGAGGTATATGTGAACCCTGTATGACGGCCTTCAGCTTTTCCTCGCTCTCGATTATCTCTTCCTCGGCATGCTTGCGCCTGGTTATGTCAAAGACATAGCCCAGGTAATGAGTGATGGTCCCGGTGTCATCCCTCAGAATGGTGCTGTGTTCCGCCAGCCATATGGTCTGGCCGTCTTCCCTGATGGCCCGGTAAGGTTTCTGCGTAAAGCTCTCGGCCTCTCCGTTGCTGTATGTCGATACTTCATGCGTCACGCGTTCAATGTCTTCGGGGGAGATGATTTTCGCATAGGGTATTCTGCCCGAAAGAAACTGCTCCTCAGTATAGCCGAAGACATTCTCCACATTCTTGGAGACGTATTCCACGGGCCAGCCCGCAGCATTTCTTCTTTTGAAGATCACAACCGGCCCACCGATGAAGATCTGGCGCTCTTCCTGGAGGGCCCGGTTGAACTCCTGCAGCTTCTGTTCTGCCCTCTTGTGTTCGGTGATGTTTCTTATGATGACGATCTTCTCATTTTCGGGCATAGGCACGAGCCTGGCTTCATAACCCTGTTCCTCGCCCTTCAGTATCAGGGAATACTCGATGTTCACCACCGATCCTGTTCTCTGTACCTCCTCAATGGCGTCACGGAACTGGTTGGCAACATCCGTGATAGGAACATCCTGTATCCGTTTCCCCAGCAGCTCATTGGGCCTGAGGAAGAAGTCGGTTTCCAGGCCTGCCTTATAGTTGAGTATCGTTCCTTCGCCGTCGATCCGGAACAACATGTCGGGAATGGCCTGGAAGACTGCCCGCATCTCGGAGTTTGCTTCGAGCAATTCCTGTGAACTGAGATCGAGGGACCGTTCGAGCATTCCGCGATCCATGTCCGATTCCCAGTAAGCGTCGTTCACGGCATCGATAAATGGCCGCCATTCCTTGGGAATGTCGTAATGATCCCCAAAGCACCGCCTCAGTTGCCGTTCAAGCAGGTTGTGTGTCTGTGCCAAACTACTCCTCCAGAAAGGTGGCGATCGTCATAGTCTGGTTGTGCAGCTCGCACTTCGCCCCAGGGGTGAAGGGCGATATTTCCCCGTAAGAATAGAACCCGGTCAGTACTGCCTGATTGCCCAATACGTCCCGCACGCCTTCCACCTCTTCTTCAACCCGCTGCTTGAGGACCAGCTTTCTCCCTACGCAGCTTATGAGAATGGCCAGATCCGGGGCAGTGGAACCGATAGCCTCGTAACTTGTCCTTGCGGCCCCCACGGCCCCGTCAATGAGCCGGTCGAAATTGGCCTTCATGAAACGGGCGTAGGCCCCCTCGGGAACATCACCCGCAAAGGTCATGGTCTGTTCTTCTTCGTCCACAGCCAGGATCGTGCGAACCACGGCTGTTTCACCGGTCCTGGTGCGAAGACTCAAGGGAAAGAGGAGACCCGTGGCAGGGAGGCCTTTGGCGTGCTCACCGAGATACTTCTTGTAGAGGCCCAGTGCTGAATGTCCGTCCAGTTCGTGCAGCACATTCCCTGCGGACTTCGTAATGATCCTCTCCGGGCCGAAGGGGTCCCAACCTCCCAGAGAGGCAAAACCGACCTTCAACCGGCTTCCATATAAGCCGAGGGCCACTACTGCATCTTTTTCCGGAGCCCCATCCCATAGAACATAGGTTTCACCGAAACGTTCTCCATCACCGGCCAATCCGCCTGTGACCGTAACCTTTTCGGGGAGATGCCTCGCCAGCCCGCGGACGAGGTCGCTTCCGTTTACCTGGAGCCCGTCAGAGAGTACGAGGACGTGAACCAGTTCATCCGTCACACCCGGAACGGCGGCCTCAGGGGAAGGCGCAAGGGCCCGGGCCAAATATTCACCCGCTTCCAGACTGCTTGCCACCTGGTCGAGTGTTACCCTGGCGCCCCTGATTTGTGTGTGCTCAAATGCTATTGCCGTAATGCAGAGGCAGTCATCGAGGACCCTGGTACCGCAAATCTCGCCGGCCGTGGAACAGCCAAGCACATGTGCACGGGGATATTCCTTCCTGATGTCTTCGAGGAGTCGCCCCTCTTTCATGATCGATGTTGATCCGAAGGCGAGAAGCAACTGGGCGGATCCCGCCATCTCCCCCGGCTGCCATCCCTGTGCCTCGGTCCATGTTCTTTGTTCGATCTTCATGCTTCAAGCCTCCCCTCTACCGAGTTGAATGGATCATCGAATCGAATAGGACAAGATGGTAATCGATTGTTGGAATGATCACATAGAGGTCAAAATCCTGCGCATATGGAAGTGTTTGGTGATATGAACAATTATACCATCGTCATTCAATTGACATCAAAACTTTTTTATCATGCCGACAAAAAAAGAGAGGGGAAGAAGGCCGGTCAAAGGTGCCGGCTTTGAAGACACCGATCCTTATTGGATTAGAGTAAGTCTAGTAAATCGGATCCTTGGTGCGGGCTGGTTGCAGGCCTAGACCCTGCAAGACGAACTGCTCGGCCTGTTCGACGATGCTGTCCACGTCATCTTTCCTGCTGTAATCAAACCAGTAGAGCGTCCAGGTGAGCATGCCGAGCACAAAGAGCGCTGCCCAGGAAGGTCTTGCATCGGGATTGATCCTCCCTGCCTTTTGAAGCTGGCCGATGGTGTCCCGGAGAAGGGTATAATGCCTTTTCCACTGGGCCCGCACGTCCCTGAAGTATTTGTCTTTCATGGTCAGTGAGTCGTGTATGAGCACTCTCAGCTCAGGATGAAGACAAATGCTCTCCTTCGTATATGTTCGGATCATATAGGAGAGGCGCTCGAGCGGGTCATCCATCGACGAGGCCTTCTCAAGATAAGGCTTCAGGTTCTTTTCGATCGTATCCAGATGGACTGAAAGGAGCAGGTTCCGCTTGCTTCCGAAGTAATGATAGAGGGTGGGCCGGGTCAGCTTGGCCGCTGAGCAGATATCCGTGGTAGAGGCGGATGTGGAGCTCCCTTTCTTTAGAAGGAGCTGCAGCGTGGTCTGTATAATCTTCTCTTTCTTCTTCTGTGACGCCTTCTCTCTCTTGGTGGGCATGCTACCCCTTTCTCTTTAGAAGGTTTTCATAGCCTTCGCCGGATATTGAATAAGTCATACCAACATTCAGATTTCTTGTCAACACAATTGACCTAGATAAATCAAACTCATAGTCTGAATAAGGCCGCAGTTACTGAATAAATTAGTTGACATAGTTGTATACTTTTTATAGATTGTTATGGGTATTAGTTGACATACTTGTATATACAGCGAAGGAAGCAGAGGACGCTGGAATCGACAAAATTATGTAAGGGGGACCATGATGGCTCTTTTCTATCGAAGGTTACCAAAGTTTCAGTACGTGGCGGCAAAGAATGTTGACGAGGCCTTATCGGTTCTCTCCGAATACAGGGGGAAAGCGCGGCTCCTTGCCGGGGGGACAGACCTTATCCCGCAGATGAGACGCCGGGAGATGGTCACGCCCGCCCTCGTAGTTGACCTGAAGGAAATTCCGGGGTTGTCGGAAATCTCATACCATGAAGGGACGGGGCTGAGGGTCGGTTGTCTGGCCACCATCGCAGCCATAGCAGAATCACCCCTGGTCGATACCTTCTTTCCCATCCTCAAACAGGCTGCACTCAGTATGGCATCCCCCCAGGTGCGCAACCGGGGGACTTTCGCGGGAAACATCTGCACTGCGGTTCCGTCTGCGGACAGTGTGCCCGCGCTGCTGACTCTCGGCGCCTCGGTGAAGCTGCGGGGACCGGCGGGAGAACGTATTCTCCCTATGGATAAGTTCTTTACGGGACCCAGGAAGACGGTGATGGAGCCCGATGAGATGCTCCTGGAGATTCTCGTTCCGAAAGCGTTGCCCGCCAGTCGTGGCGTCTACCTGAAGCTTTCTCCCCGTCATGCCATGGACCTCGCTGTCGTAGGAGTTGCCGTGACGGGTAGATGGGAAGAGGGATTCTGCACCGACGTGGCAATTGCTCTCGGGGCAGTGGCACCGACACCTGTCCGGGCGCCCATGGCTGAAGCGATGCTCAAAGGTCAAAAGATTACCCCGGCACTGATCGAGGAGGCTGCAAGGAATGCCATTACACAGTGCAGTCCCATAGACGATCACAGGGCTTCACAGGAGTACCGGTGCGACATGGTCTACGTGATGACGAAACGGGCCTTAAATCAGGTCTTTGTCCAATAGTGGGAGGAGAGAATGATAACAATAGATGTAACAGTGAACGGAATGAAATATGAGCTCCAGGTGAAAGCGTCGGCTACGCTTCTGGAAGTTCTGAGGGATGATCTAGGCCTCACCGGCGCCAAGGAAGGATGCCGCGTGAGAGAATGCGGTGCCTGTACGGTGATTATGGACGGCAGCGCCGTTAATGCCTGCCTTATTCTGGCAGCCGAAGCCAAAGGAAAGAAGATTGTCACCATCGAGGGACTTGCAGACGGGGATACGCTTCATCCCATACAGCAGGCTTTCGTCGATATCGGAGGCCTCCAGTGCGGTTTCTGCACCCCGGGCATGGTACTCTCCACAAAGGCCCTCCTTGATGTGAACCGGAATCCCACTGACGCGGAGATACGTAAAGGGCTGGAAGGAAACTTCTGCCGCTGCACGGGCTACACGAAGATCATCGAGTCTGTCAGGGCTGCCGCGGAAAGGATGAGGGGGTAAATATGGAAAAGACTGCATACGGAAGAACCGATGCAAACAATATCGCTCCGGTCGTCCGAACCTCACCTTCGCTCTCTGCTCCGGGCGCCTTACCCTGCACACGACTTACCTCCATTCAGTTCTCGAACTCGCCCTGGGCTCAGACAGCGAGAACTGGCCAAAGGCCGCGGCCTGGCCGCGTGGCCCATTGCGGTTCGTCGGCAGGGGCCCAAGGCGTCCTCGATGTTCGCTCAGGCAAGGATTCTCCCGACCTCGGTGAACAGCGTTTAAATATTCGGACACCGGTTCGCTCAACTCGCATGGCGGGCGACTGGTTCATATGCCTCTCTCAGCGACTTCTGGCGCGAGAGGGGGAGGTCTCCGACAGCTTGGCTGGTGGAGGGGGCGACGATAGCCCCAGCAATTGCATGAGGGGGTAGAAGATGGAAGAGCAGACAAGGGAATATGCAGTTATAGGCAAACGGGTTCCGAGAATCGATGCAAAAGAGAAAGTGACGGGACAGGCAAAGTATGCCGCCGACTACAGTCAGCCGGGAATGCTCTGGTGCAAGGTGGCCAGGGCACCCTATCCGCATGCGAGAATCCTCAATATCGATACGAGCCGTGCCGAGCGCCTTCCAGGAGTCAAGGCCGTTGTCACAGGCAAGGATTTTGGCGGCTGGAGCTGGGGATTTATGGCAAACACGCGTGACGAACAGCCTCTCGCCGTGGAGAAGGTTCGATACCTTTATGAAGGTGTGGCCGGTGTTGCTGCCATCGACGAGGAGACTGCCGAGGAGGCATGCGAACTCATCGACGTGGAATATGAGGAACTGCCAGGCGTCTTTGATCCGGAGGAGGCCATGAAGGAAGGTGCCCCCGTGATCCACGACTACAGGCCGAACAACGTAAGCGTTGAGTATCACTGGAGTTTCGGAGATGTGGAGAAAGCATTTGCCGACTCCTACATCGTTCGTGAGGACAAATTCCAAACCGGCAAGGTCATCGTCGGTTTTCTGGAACCGCCGGCATCCGTCGCCTACTATGACCCCACGGGACACATCACGGTCTGGGCCGCAAAACAGAGCCCCTATTTCCACTACAGGCACCTGGCGGCATGTTTCAACCTGCCCCTGAGTAAAGTTCGCATCATCCAGCCCTTTATCGGGGGAGGTTTCGGAGGAACGAAGAACGATTCCGTGGCAGGTGATTTCTGCGCTGTCATGCTCTCAAAGAAGACGGGCAAGCCGGTGAAATTTGTTTATACAATGGATGAAGTGCTCAACACGTGCCGGAGGCGGCACAATATGATCGTCTACAACAAGATGGGGATGACGAAAGACGGTCTCCTGACAGCCGTGGAGAGCCGGGTAGTAGCAAACGGCGGTGCCTACACGGCAATCAGCCCCCTCACCATGTATCTCGCCGGTTTTGCCACTACCCTGCCCTACAAGCTTCCCCACTACAAGTATGACGGCTACCGTGTCTTCACAAACAACCCCGCGTCGGCGGCTATGCGGGGCCATGGCATCACCCACACGAGGTTTGCCTGTGAACTCCAGATGGAGATGATGGCCGAGGAACTGGGCATCGACCCTCTGGAAGTGCGTATGCGCAACGCCATCGATAATCCGAAAAAAGGTGAGGTCTATCGCACCATCAATGATGTTACGCTCAAGACCTGCGGCCTCAAGGAAGCGATTCAGGCCGCTGCAGAGGATAGTCTCTGGGCGGAGAAGGAGAGGATGCCGAAACGGAAAGGGCCGGTCGCCTACGGGGTGGGTCTGTCCGGGACGTCCTACCTTGGTGGTGCGCGACAGCTGGGCCATCAGTCCTGTGGGGCCGTGGTGCGGATCTGTGAAGACGGATCAGTCAATCTGCTCACCGGGGCCACCGACTGCGGTCAGGGTTCGGATACTGTCCTGGCCATGATCGCTGCCGAGGAACTTGGAGTGAAGTACGAGGACGTGGATATAAAGAGGGTCGACACAGCATATACACCGGTAGATCCCGGCAGCTACGGAAGCAGGGTAACGGCACTCGCCGGTCAGGCCACGCGGCGTGCGGCACTGGATGCAAAGAAACAGCTCCTGGAAGCGGCGGCATTGGCCTGGAACGTGAAACCGGAAGAGATTGAGATCAGGAATTCCCTCGTCTCCCTGAAAGATAATCCGAAAAGACAGATGTCCTTTGAGAAACTGGCGAAGATAGCGAGCTACGAAGGGTCAGGCGCCGTCATCATGGGCAGGGGCTTCTCGGGCTACGGGATAGAGCCCCTGGACTTCATGACAGGGACAGGAAACGGAGGCACCTCATACAGCTTCACGGCCCAGACCGTTCGCCTGGGAGTAGATATGGAGACGGGCAAAGTGGATGTGACTGATTTTACCATAGCCCATGACTGCGGCAGGCCGCTTCACCCGGTGAGCGTTGAGTCCCAGAACGAAGGCGGTGCCGTGCAGGGATTGGGACAGGCGATCTATGAGGAATTTATCATGGAGAAGGGGCATACCCTGAATGACTCTTTCCTCGACTATAGGATGCCTCGCTCCTCCGATGCGCCCGACATAAAGGTTATCGACATCATTACTGACGACCCCGACGGTCCCTTTGGTGCCAAGGAAGCATCGGAAGGCAGCCATGTCAGCGCACCCCCTGCGGTGGTTTCCGCCATCCACGATGCCACAGGAGTCTGGTTCAAGGAACTGCCCGTGACCCCCGAGAAGATAGTGAAGGGGTTGAAGGACGCGGGGAAGTGGATGAAGTAAAAGACAGCGTGGAGCGTATAGCGTGTAGCGTATAGGAGGGGCGGACAGCGTGAAGCCCTTTAGCGGCTTCTGCCGCGAGAGGGGGAGGCCTCCGCGGGCTTTGCCTGCGGAGGGGGCGACCCCCGTGTCCGAGGGCAGGCGTGAGCCCCAGTAGCAATAGTGAAGGGGTTGAAGGACGCGGGGAAGTGGATGAAGTAAAAG
>CAYOYU010000079.1:4765-5181 GCA_964408265.1 uncultured Syntrophorhabdaceae bacterium | reverse complement strand
TAGCGTATAGGAGGGGCGGACAGCGTGAAGCCCTTTAGCGGCTTCTGCGCGGGGATGTAAAGAGGATGGGAAGAATGGGAATGATGAGAAATTCAAAAAGAGCATGGGAGGTACGGGGATCGAGGGAAGAGCCTGAAGCCCTTTGCTATTGTTGAAAAGGGCATGATCCCTCATCTGGCCGATCCGTCTCGCCGGACAGATCGCTCCGCTTGGTGGAGATACTATGAAAATAAAGATCAAAAGCACTATCCATATCCCTGAGATACCTTCCGAGGTGGAGATAGAGCACGGTACCCTGAGAGGTCTCCTCGAAAGTCTCCTGGTGAAGACACACTTTGCCCGGGAACTCGTAGACCCCGCCACCGGAGCGATCGGATTTGAGGGTGTCGTGGAGGCGCGCCCCAACGGCGTTAGCT
>CAYOYU010000079.1:0-4755 GCA_964408265.1 uncultured Syntrophorhabdaceae bacterium | reverse complement strand
TTATCTATCATGCCCTCCCCGGGGGCTTCGACGCGGAGCTCCGTGACGGCGACACGATAACACTCTCGCTCATCATGCTTGGAGGAGGATAGGGGAACCCAAGAACCCAAGAAGGTAAGAAGGTAAGAAGGTGAGAAGGTGAGAAGGTGAGAAGGTAAAATAGCTGAGCGAGTGCGGATAGGGGATGGCTTTCAGGTACGGGAAGCAGCGCTGTCACGGTTTGGCGTCCCCATATGTCCCATAAGTCCTATAACAGCATTGCAAAAGGAGGCTGCAACATGGAATCTTTCCCGTGGTGGACTGAGGAACAGAAGAAATTTGCCGGAGAGGTTGAGACTTTCGTTGAAGAGATTATGCCGCGAGATGCAGAGACGCGGTGGACCAGGGAGTTTCCCTTTGACATCTTTGAGAAAATAGGAAACCGGGGATTCACGGGAGCGGGCATCCCGAAGGAGTATGGCGGCCTCGGACTCGGGGCGACGGGCGCCTGCATAGCCATGGAGCAGTTCTGCCGCCTTCCCGGACCCGGTAGGGTCTTCGGCGGAAACATGCTTGGAGGGCTTCGGCAGATCATCGAATTCGGAACAGAGGAACAGAAGAAGCTCTTTCTTCCCCGCATCGCCGCAGGCGAGATTGGGGCAATAGTTATCACCGAACCCTTTGCCGGAACCGATGCTGCAGCCATCGAGACAACGGGGAGCCGCGACGGAGATGCCTACGTCCTGCGGGGCAAGAAACGTTACATAGTCTCTGCAGGCGTGGCAAACAGGTATATGGTCTATGCCCGTTCAAGCAGCGATCCCGGTGATATCCGCGCATACCGCCACCTTACCGCATTTGTTGTGGAGAGGGGGCTGCCTGGATTCACCGTGGAAAAGATCAATGAGATCATAGGTTTTTCGAATGTCCAGAATGGCGTCCTCAACTTTGCCGATGTGCGGGTGCCTGTGGCAAACCGTATCGGGGCCGAAGGCGAAGGATGGCGTGTCATGACGGGGGGTCTCAACTTCGAGCGGACCCTCATCTCGGCCCAGGCCGTGGGGTGGCTCCGGGAACTTCTGTGCAACGTCGTGCCCTATACCCAGAGGCGGGTCCAGTTCGGACGGCCTACCATCGACATCCCGGCAAATCAGTTCAAGATTGCCGACCTGGTGATGAAGACAAAGATCGCACGGCTCCTCACCTACTATGATGCCTATCTCTGGGACCTTGGCAGAGACATCACCATTGAGTCGAACCTGGCCAAGGTATATAACTGCGAGGCAGCCCTTCAGGCAAGCCTTGATGCCATCCAGGTTATGGGGGGAGATGGTGTCACGCCCTTCTACCCTCTCGAGGAGATCATGAATGTGGCCAAGGTGGAGAATATTGCCGGCGGCACAATGGAAGCGTGCAGGCTGGTCATCTTCCGCGCAGCACTCCGTCAGATGGCCGAAGAATTGAGGATGAGGCGCAGAATCATCCATCCCGCTCTTGGGGTGCCGGTGCCCTCACCGGAGGTGCCCGTGAAAGCGCCAAATATGGACGAAGAGCAGCTCCTCGCCATCCTTGCCGAAGATTACAGAGTCAACCCCGGTCTCTTTATGAGCAGGGTTGACCTGAAGGAAGTCTGCGATATGGACGACGCCGGCCTCGATGCGCTCCTTACCTCCCTGGAGGCGAAGGGATTGGCCAAGCTCTACCGCACGAAGAAAGGTATAGAGCTTGCCAAGGCAACTTACGATGGCCTCAACCAGGCCCACCCCGCCGAATACTACCGCTGGTTTCCCGAATGGATAGGGAAGGGAGGAGAGAGGATCTTCTGAGGATGCCGCCGCTTCATCGATGCCGTTGAAAAAGAGCCGGCCCGTTGTTAGATTAGGTATTGAATGAACCATTGGCTGAAGTAGCGGTCCCTCTTAAGAAAAGGAGCATTCTCATCCTATGACCCAGCGTGCAGGACTGGTCCACTTGAAACACGGGAAGGAGCGGAGATGGTGGATACAGGGTTGCCGCAGCGTGATGCCGCTGGCACTCATTTCCCTTCTGTTCATTGTTACGGCAACGGCGGCTTATACCGCGGAAAGGGAGCTTTCCCTCCAGGAAGCCATCAAAATAGCCCTCGAAGAGAACAGAGAGATGCGGGCCCTGAAGAATTCCCTCAGCGCTCACAAATCCGACATAGGAATTGCCCGCAGCAGCCTTCTTCCGAGAATAGGCTTCGAGGAGAGGGCTACACGGACAAACAACCCGCCCGGCGTATTCTCCATGAAGTTGAACCAGGAGCGTTTTTCGCAGACTGACTTTGACATTGGCAGATTGAACAGCCCGTCACCGATCAGTGATTTTCAGACGCTCCTTTCCTTTGACCAACCCCTTTTCGCCATGAATTCCTTCATGGGTCTCTCCATGGCAAAGAAGGAGTATTCGGCGAGAACCGAAGAATACCAGCGAAAGAAAGAAGAGATTACCTTCAAGGTTGCCCAGGCAGGCCTGCGGCTCCGTACGGCCCGCCTTTTCGGCGACCTGACCGGAAAAGGCGTGGAAGACGCCCGAGAGCACCTCCGGATTGCCGAGGTGAGGTACCGTAATGGACTGGGCCAGCTCTCGGATGTGCTGCGGGCGAAGACCGCCCTTTCGGAAGCGGAGCAAAGACAGGTAACCGCCGATAAGGATATATCACTGTCGAAGAGATGGCTTGGCCTGCTTCTCGGCACGACGGAGCCCGTGGAAATAGACGGTGCAGGCCTGGACATTCCGCTTAAGGACGCTGACTACTACGCGGCCGCATCTTTGGCACGACGGGATGTGAAAGCCATGGAAATGCGGTACCAGACTGCGAAAGATGGCGTGAAACGGGCGGACTCACTCTATCTTCCCACAATCGGAGTAGGCGGTACATATCAGTTCAACGACCATGAAAGGGTCTTCGGATCCGAAGGGGAGAGTTGGCGGCTCATGGCTGTGCTGCGATGGGACCTCTTTGACGGTATGAACCGCGAATTCGAGAGAAAGAAGGCCAATGACAAGGCGGCGGAAGCAGCGGAACACCTTGCGGGGCTGAAACAACTCGTCTCCTTCAGAATCCACGAGGCCCTTCTTGGCATAGAGGAGGCGAAGAAGAACACCGAACTCGCCAAATCATCCCTTGCCAGTGCCGATGAGGGCAGAAAGCTGGTAAAGGCGAGATACGAAAATTCACTGTCGCCCATGGTCGACCTTCTCGACGTGCAGCTCAACCTGGACAAGGCGAGGGCGGGTCTTGCGGCCAAAGAGAACGAGTATCGGGCGGCAATACTCCGTTTGAGCTTTGAGGGCGGCACCATACTGAAGGATCTGGGTGTAGAATAGGTGTATTCCGGAGGGTCCGTAATGAAAGCGATAATCTGCGCTACGTGCCTCGCAATGTTGCTGCCGGCTGTCTTTGGCTGCGGGGAAAAGGTAAAACCCGGTCAGGTTGAGGTGAAGCGCCCCGTCGTCACCGGCGTGGTCCCGGCAAAGGTACAAATGTCGCAGGTAGAAGCATATTACGAGACTGCGGGAACGGTACAGGCAGGGATCATGAGTGGCGTGGCGAGCAGGATCATGGGAACAGTGGTTTCCCTCAAGGTAAGAGAAGGAGATCGGGTTTCAGCGGGTGACGTGCTCATGGAACTGGACGACAGGGATATGCGGGAACGGGCCCGGGCGGCAGAGGCCGGTTATCGGGAGGCGCATGCCGCAGTGGATGCGGCAAAGGAGCACAAGAACCTCGCCGAAGTGACACACCGCAGGTACAGAGCCCTTTTCGAAGAAAAAGTGATCTCACGTCAGGAGATGGACCAGGTGGAGACTCAGCGGAACGTGGCTGAATCGGAATACCTCCGGGCCCAGGGTGGACTGGCCAGAGCCACGGCGTCTATGGAAGAAACTGCGGTCTATCAGGGGTTTGCAAAGATCCGTGCCCCCTTTTCCGGAGTTGTCACGTCGAAGAAGATCGATGTGGGGGGGATGGCAATACCGGGAATGACCCTCCTCACTGCCGAAGACGACAGTTACTTTAGGGTGGAAGCCGCTGTGGACGAGAGGCTTGCCGGCAAGGTAAAGCCCGGGATGACCGTCTTTGCCGTTATTGGCCCTTCGAACCAGCGCCTCACCGGCCACATATCGGAGGTGGTCCCCGCCGTCGATCCTGCCACGAGGACCTTTCTTGTGAAGGTCCGGCTCAAGGATCGGTCCCTGAAGAGCGGCCTCTATGCGAAACTCCTCATCCCGGAAGGCAAAAGGGAAGCAATCCTGGTGCCCCGGAAGGCGCTTGTGACGCGGGGCCAACTGGAGGGCCTCTTTGCTGTCGACGAAAAAGGCGTTGTCACCTACCGCCTTGTACGGACTGGAAGCCTGATGGAAGACCGGGTGGAGATCCTCTCGGGCCTGAAGAGCGGCGACCGGATTATCATTGAGGGTGTGGAAAAGGCCGTGGACGGCGGAGTGATCGGCCAGCAGCCGACAGCCAGCAGTAGGCAGTAAGGAGTAAGCAGCGAGAGTAAATAAGAAAGAGTAACCAGTGAGCACTTGGCAGCAACAAGGCGCAGTCAGCGATCTGTTTGGCTCAGCGCTGTCTACTGCATACTGCTTACTGCTTACTAGCTTGCTCTAAAGGAGTCTCGTGGAGCCAGTCGGACTTTCCGGAAAAATAGCCAGAGCATTCATCCAGTCGAAGCTGACGCCCCTCATCGTCATAGCCTCCATTCTCCTCGGCGCCTTTGCAGTTATTGTCACGCCCCGCGATGAAGAGCC
>CAYOYU010000078.1:15937-19036 GCA_964408265.1 uncultured Syntrophorhabdaceae bacterium | reverse complement strand
TCTTCCCTATCCCTTTTATGCCAAAGCAAAAGGTCAGGGGGAATACAAGGATTACTATTACCATGCCGATTACGGGCCTGCGAGATTCCTCATGCTGGACACATTTTTTTCCGGATTCACCAGCGGCACCCCGCAGTATACCTGGCTTTCAGAGACTATAAGATCCTTGACACGGTGGAATATCCCGGTCTTCCATGCTCCCATGTGGGCTACGCGATATCCTATCGACGCAGCTCTGGCAGTGCAGCTCCGAGATGCCCTCGGGCCGGTCTTTGAGGCGAACTATGTTCCCCTCGTGATACAGGGTCACCAGCATTTTTACTCCCGACTCCTGGTGAATGGCATTACCTACCTCACCCTCGGCGGGGGAGGCGCGGGCCTGAGCGAAATTACGCCCCCTGATCCGGTGTCGGCACCCTACGTCCTGAAATCGCACAAGCTTTACCACTTCGCCCGGTTTGAAATATCAGACGCCACAATGGTTGTGACGGTCATCGATGTCCCGGGGAATACCGTCATAGATACCTTTAAAATACTGCCTCCCACGACAAATATCTCGCCTGCCGATAATGAGACGACGTCCACCTGCACGCCCACTCTGACCGCATCCCCCTTCGTGAGCCAGGATGGGGCCAAACACAGGGGCAGTCAGTGGATCGTGAGAGATGCCGCTGATAACAGCATTGCCTATACCACAAACTGTATTGATGCAGGTACCAGCAATAGTTATTCCTGCTTCGATACCCGGAATCTGACCACCTTCACCACACCCCCGCTGGCCTGCGGGCAGCGTTACCAGTGGCAGGTGGTCTACCAGGACTCCAATGGGAATACCACCCAGGCATCGACGCTTACGCCATTCCAAACACCCGCCAAGACAGCGCAGACAAATTCCTACGGGGTCCCGGTATTTGCAAACCAGGTGAATGACAAGTCCGGCACACCCGTTGACGTTATCAAGACGAGTAACGTAGCCTCCCTCCGGGCGGACGCCACATTCAGGGTTTCAGTCCCCCATATAGACGCCGTTGCGGCCATCATATCGGCAGGGAGTGTCACTGATTCGGCAGGGACCGTAATTCCCGTCAATTCAGTCGATCCCGCCGGATTCATCCTTGCGAAGACACAGGGAGGGACCGGACAGCCCTTCGCCATTATTGCCGGCGGCACCGATACTCTCGCAAGCATCATGCCCATCAGCAATGCCGGGTACACTGTAAGCGATAATTCGGGGAATATGAAGCAGGCTGCGACGTTTGTCGTCCCCGCCGGGATGAATCCTCCTTACGGGATCTTCGATTTCATCGTGAATGTGACAGCAGGTGGTACCAGCAAAGTTGTCTTTGTCCCGCCAGCACCCTTTGCCCCGGGTACAAAGTGGTATAAACTTGACGCAGGTGCCGGTCTGCTCAAGGAATACCCCTATTTTGAAGTAAATGCCCAGGGAAACGGCATTCTGACCCTTGCGGACAACGCAGCCGGAGACGCTGACCCGAGATCGGGTGTGATCAGAGACCCCGGAGGACCTCTTGTTCCTTCCTCCCTCGCTGTCTCCGGGGGCAGCTCTTCGGGTTGCTTTATTGCCACCGCAGCCTACGGTTCATATCTCCATCCCTTCGTGCAGGTCCTCAGCTCCTTCAGGGACAAGTTTCTCAACACCAATACTACAGGACGGTCATTTGTAGGCTGGTACTACAGGGTATCTCCCCCCATGGCGGATATGATACGAACCAACGAGACAGCAAAAGCGGCGGTGAGAGTACTCCTTATTCCGCCCGTAGGGTTCAGTCTTCTCTGTCTAAAGATGGGGTTCGTCCTGGCACTTCTTGCACTTCTCTTTTGTGGAGCCACCATTGCCATGGGGATGCGGAGGCTCTACCTTGTTTCCTGTGGACGCCGTGCTCCCGGGAAGAGCGACACGTGAGAGGAACCTGCACAGAATCATATGCAGAGACCGGACAGGAGAACATCCATGAAGACCGGAAACACTTCCGGAGCGGATAATGCCGCTGTCCTCAAAGATAGACAAGATATTGACAGTACCCTGGGAAAGATCCCTTGGTGGCAAGGATCCTTTTCCTGCCATATTCATGGGGCTAACTACCCCGCGGAAAGGCCCTATCCAAGGGGGGGTTCAGGTGTATGGGCCAGCGGGGCAGTGGCGCACAATCACAAGCTCACAAGCGAGGCCCGGAAATTGCAACTATTCCCGGCAGTGCATCCTCGAAAGAGTCCCGGATAATCCTGTAAGGAAATGTCTTGATTAGTCGGAATCAGTACGCACTATAGAAAGTGAGGGGACGGGACAGCGTCGTCACTCATGCCGTTGCCAGTCCAGGGAGGATTACAGTGAAGAAACAGATGAGTTTTGTTAAAAGTGTTGTTCTATTGATGCTGATACTATTCGGCGGGTTCACGATTATCTGCAGCGGAGGCGGCGGTTCTGATGCACCCATCCCGCGAAGCCCTTTGCTGAGTGCCGAAAACGTCAACCTCATCTTTGTGATAACCCCGGATCTGGCGAACGACCCCTTGGGCGACATCAATCCGGTTACGGCAAACCTGAGCAACCAGGGCCTGCAGCGCTCGCTCCTCATGGGCACGTACCTGAAGCAGCAGGTGCTTGGGGCAAATAACGTGACTGCCATTCACGTCCTCGAACCGATGACTCACCTGCAAACCGCAAACAATTATCCTGACATGGCAGCAATCGGGTTCATCCAGCAATTTGCCCTTCTCAACCAGATAAACGTGGCCGGCACTACCAGCAACAGCTATCCCCTCTATGCGGCGTACGGGGGGGTGGGAGACGTGCCCGCCGGAGTCATTCAGCCGAGTCAATACATCCCCGGTGCCCAGGGTCTCGTTTTCAACGATGCCAGCAACAACAACATTGCCCTGGCTACCCGTATCATCAATGCAAAGGCCCCGGGTTTTTATGTCTTCTCGGCACCCTGGGAGACTATGAGCGCCCTGCTGGCCAATATTAATGCGGTCAAGGGGTATAACCTGAATCTTCCGGCGGCCTATATGGGTCCAAACCTTGTCTACATCATCTCAGTGACACCGTCGGGAGTTGCCAGTCTGACCACCCTGGAC
>CAYOYU010000078.1:450-15927 GCA_964408265.1 uncultured Syntrophorhabdaceae bacterium | reverse complement strand
GCTACCCCCGCCGGGGCTGCAAAGCGCTTCATGCACACAGCAGCCCTTCTTCAGCTATGCCCGTACCGCAGGAGTGAATGGCGTCATAGTTCCGCCGGGAACCAACACCAACCAGACTGTTTACCTGGTCCGGCACGCTGAGGCACATCCGGTGAGGAGTTTTGAAGACGGCAACTATGTGGGTGCAGGGCAATGGCGCGCGCTGGCCCTTCCCAACTTTCTGCCAACCGCTCTGCGGGGCCAGAACAGTCCCAACGTGGTTTATTCCATCGACCCCGCACAGTCCTTCACTCTGGCGCCTGGTTTCGATGTTTCCTATGTGAGGCCCTCATTAACGGTACTGCCCTATGCAATCGCCAATAATCTCCCCTATTATCTGGCTGCGAGCTTCTCTATAGAAGGGGCTACGGGCGATCCGACCGATCCGGCCGTAGCCAACAACACCAGTGACTTCTTCTTTACAAGCAATAACACTGCCGGCGTCAATCTCTCCAATAAGACCGTGCTGCTGGCGTGGGAGCACGAACACTTCCCGCCGCTCATAACGTATCTCCTCGGGACCTACGGCGGCACAATCCCAGCTCCATCGTTTCCGCCAGATTTTTGGCCGCAGACCGACTATGACACGATCTGGACCGTGACGTTTGACGCATCGGGCAACGTGACCGTGAACAACGCATTGTGCGAAGGCATCGAGTCCCCTCCGGTCCAGGCCCCGGCTCCCCAGTTTTGAATGTTTCTGAGGAGAATAGATGAATATGCGTCAGATTCCACAGGCAACACCGTTCAGGCCGTTGCGTAGGGCACCTGCCTTTCTTCTCGGCACATCCTTGCTTCTTTGTGCGGTCTTCTGCGCGGTGGCACCCTTATACGCCGACCAATCGCAGAGTTTCGTATTCCTGGCGGACACCCAGGGCGGTACCGCCGACAATCAAGTCAATACCGCAGTTCTTAACCCCATCATGGATACCATCCTTCACCTGAACCCTTTGCCAAAGGTGGTGCTCTTCGGCGGTGATGCAACCACCACCGGTGGTACAGCCAATCTGCAGACTTTTCAAAACCTTTTCACCGATCGCCTGAACGCCGCAGGCATCCCCTCGGCCTATGCCATCGGCAATCATGAACCATTTATCGCGCCCGGTCTCGATACACCGCTCGTAGGGCAACAACAGTTTCAGGCGCTCTTCAACAACAACTGGGTACAGAACGGTCCCGCTGGCTTTGCGAATCTGGCATTTTCATTCCATATCGGCAATTCACTCTTTATCGTCGCCGACAGCTTCTATGCCACCACCAATGTGGGTAACCCGCCTTACGGCATCAATGCTGCACAACAGGCTTGGATGGCGGGCCTGCTGCAGAACAACACGGCGGCCCACACATTTGTTCTCACCCACGTCCCCGCATGGGCGCCGACGACTCCTTCGGCAGATCCCCAGAACCCGGACACATGGACGACAATAACCACGTCGGGGAGTGCTACCAACACCAACGCTTCGATTCTCTTTACCGGCCATGAGCACCTCTATTACCGCACCCTCCATGACGGAACATACGAGGTGATCTCCGGGTCTGCCGGAGCCCCCCTGAAGTGCGAAAACCCCAACGGGTGCTTTCCTGTTTATCCGGGGGACGTTTTTGCGATGCAGTACAACTACACGGTGGTGACCATAGACGGCAGGTACGTCACAGTCAATGTTTTTGACCCGAACAATCAGACTTTGGATGCCTTCCACTTTTTCGACAACAGCGGGGTGAACAACGCGACTATCAACAACGCCGTCGCCATCGCACCGGACGCTGCAGAGCAGCAGCCTGCAGGCATTCTGGCAGGCAGCCACAACATCATTACCAACAGCGCTGCCATGAGCAACGTCTTCACCGGCGTTGATGCCATCAGCAACAACGTCATCACAAACTCCGGGAGCATTGCGCCCTTGCCGGGCGGAAACGGCATCCACGTCTATGACAACAACAATGTAACAAATAGCCTGACGGGCAGTATCACGGGAAACTCGGCGGGCCTGTGGGGAATATGGGTCAACAGCGGAAACAGCGTCATCAACAACGGGACAATAGCCGTGGCTGGAACCGGGAGCGTCGCATTCTTCGCCCAGGGTGACAACAACAGATTCACCAATACCGGCGCACTCAGCGCTTCGGGAACAGCCTCCTACGCGGCGAAGTTCATGGGCACAGGGAACACCTTTGTCAACTCCGGAACCATTTCGGGGAACATCTGGTTCGATGCCGGCAACAATACCTTCACCAACAACGGAACCTTCGACGGGTCCGGTGGTCTCTACAAGGTCAACTCGGGAACACTGACCCTGCGGGGTGTCACATCCTACGCCGGCAGCACGTACCTGAACGGTGGTGCCATCAATGTGACACAGGATGCCTCCCTGGGGGCATTGTCGGGCGGATTGGTCTTTGACGGGGGAACCCTGCAACTGTCGGCGGACGTGACATCAGCCAGGAGCGTGACCGTCAATCCCGGCGGCGGTATCTTCGATACCGGCGGCAATGTGCTGACCCTTACCGGAGTCCTTTCGGGTACCGGGAACCTCGTGAAAGCGGGTACCGGGAACCTGATCCTGTCCGGGAACGGTTCGGGCTACACCGGTCAGGGTTCGGTGTCCGACGGACTGCTTTTCCTGTCGGCAGGAGCTACCCTCGGCGGAACGCTGACGGTGAACCCGGCCGGTGTGGTGGGCGGTTACGGAACATTGGGCTCCGTAACCAATAACGGGACCCTGTCCCCGGGAGGGGCCGTGGGTACCCTGAACATAAACGGCAACTACAACCAGGGAGCAGCCGGTAAACTCATCATCGAAGTGGCCTCGCCGGCCGGCAGCGACCTCCTTTCAGTAAACGGTACGGCCAACCTGAAGGGTGTTCTCCAGACCTCGTGGTCGGGCGGATATATCCCGGCACCAGGGACGACCTTTGGGACTATCCTCACCGCTGCAGCGGGGGTACAGGGACAGTTCTCATCCCTTCTCACCAACATTACCCCTACTGTCGTCTTTAAACCGAAATATGATACGGCCAACCAGGTGTACCTCGTGGTTGAAAGAGACTACTCTAATGAAAACCTTCTCCCCTTCCTCACGGCGAACCAGGCGGCAGTTGGTTCCATGCTCAACTCCGTCCGTAATACGGCGACAGGGGACCTCAGTTCGGTTCTTGCCGTGATCGATGCACTCCCCACATACGGACAGACGGCGGGAGCCCTCGATCAGCTTGCCCCAAGGGGCAGCGAAGCCACGGCCGGCATGGGGATCAGCGGTGCCTCCTTTCAGACAGGGAATCTCTCCGAACGTTTGAGCGACCTCAGGCACGGGATAGGGGGCGCAAGTCTCAGGGGGCTCTATTTCAAGAACTGGAACGGACCACCCATCATGCTTGCTGATATAAACCCGAACCCCGTGAACATGCTGCCTTCCCGGGGAAATGAAAGGTGGGGTTTCTTTGCAAGGGGCAATGCTGCCTACGGGGACCAGAAAGACAGGCCGGACAGCACAGGATATGACTTCACCGGCATGGGGATCATCGTGGGCGCCGACTACCGCTTTACGGGGAACTTCATAGCGGGTCTCATGGTGGGGCTCAACAACTCCAGGGCCAATGTGGACAATTCGGGCAGCAAGGTAAAGATGGACAGCTACAGCCTGGGAGCCTACGGGACTTACTATAAGAAGAACTTCTATGTGGACGGCAGCATGAGCTATGGCTTCGCCAACTACGACGATACCCGCCGCATCGTATTTCCCGGACTCGACCGTACCGCCTCTGCTTCCCCCAACGGCAATCAGCTTACCCTCTACGGGGGCACGGGATATGACATCCGCAGGAACAGCTGGATCATTACCCCCAATATCTCTTTCCAGTACACGAAGCTTGGCATCGACAGTTATACCGAGAGCGGAGCGGGTGCTTTGAATCTCGATGTGGACAAACAGAATACCGAGTCGCTTCTGGGTAATACGGGTGTGAGAGCCTCCTATATCTGGAAGACCGACAAGATCCTGTTGGTGCCGGGCATCCGGGCATCCTGGGGGCATGAGTTCTCAAGAGACTCACAGAATGTGAGCTCCCGTCTGGTCCAGGGGAGTTCGCCCTTCAGTATTCAGACCGCATCTCCGGACAGGAACTTCCTGTCCCTCGGTACAGGGATCACGGTCTTCACCGTCCGCGGCATGAGTGTCTATCTGAACTATGATGCACAGATAGGTGAAAACAAGTATGTGGCCCACAATATGAATGCAGGGGTGAGGATCGGATTTTGATGAAGGTGCCCGCAAGGCCCTGAATGAGGCAGAGTCGTAACTGAGGCGTTATCGTTCGGCATTCCATTATGTCCTTAAGGAATTCAGGATAAAGCCGACAACTTTTGTGCAGATTCGAGGAAGGCCTGTCTGGTTAAGAACATGAAAGAGGAGAATGAAACATGAAAGCATTTGAGCATGTCCGGAGGAATATCAAAGGCACAGGGAGAGTCTTATGAAGCGGTTGTATGAGTTGAAGAACCTATGTTTCATCCTCTTGTTGGGTGTCCTGATTCTATCTTTATCGGGATGTGGAGGCGGCGGAAGTGATGGCGCTATCCCCCAGGGTCAGCCCGCGGGATACCCGATCGATTCCAATGTCGTCACCACCGCCGTCCAGACGATTGCCTTCGGAGTGCCAATACCACCGGGCCTTCAGCCTCAGGAACTTTCAAAGGTCTCCCAGTACAGTCAATACAACTACGGCGTATCTACCACGTCGGGCCCTCCGCTCAATTACGATATCAGGACCGAGCCCGCGCCGGGAGGTATCATGCCGGTCGGTTATTCCCCTCCGGTGGGCCCTCCAAAAGCAAAATTACTCAATTACTTTGTCATGACCGACGTGCATTGCACCGACAAGGAATCCCCCGCCCAGCTGATCTATCTTGAACAATTGTACTACCCGGTGCCGCTGCCCGCCCCCTTGAACGTGCTGGGCAACTATCCGTGGGATTGGGAGACTTCCATCTACTCACCCGTTATGCTCTATACCACCCACGTCCTCGACGCTGCGGTCCAGACCATAAATGCCCTTCACAAGCAGCCGGGAAAAGCCTTTGATTTCGGCATCGCCCTGGGTGACGTGGCCAACAGTTCCCAGTACAATGAACTCAGGTGGTTTATCGATGTCATGGACGGCAAGGTCATCACCCCCAGTTCCGGTGCCCATCTGGGTGCAGGCACAATCGATTACCAGATGCCTTACAAAGCGGCAGGGCTCGACAAGACCATCCCCTGGTATTCGACTCTCGGCAACCACGATCATTTCTTCATCGGTTCCTTTCCTGTGGGCGTTTTCCTGCGGGAGGCCTACGTCAGCGACACGGTCGTTGCCATGGGGGACGTCCTCTGGAATCCTCTCAACATAAGCGATCCGCTCTATTATATGGGTGTCATCGATGGTTCAACACCTTACGGTGAAGTGATTAAGGCGGGACATGCGGTTGACTTCAACAATCCTCCCAAGGTTGTGGCCGACCCCAACCGTCGTTCGCTTTTGAGAACGGAGTGGATCAGCGAGTTTTTCAACACCACTTCGAATCCCGTAGGCCATGGTTTCAACCTGGTCGACCCGACTGAGGCCCGGGGTTTTGCCTGCTACAGTTTCGTGCCGAAGTCGAATATACCGATCAAGATCATTGTCCTCGACGATACCCAAAGGGAAGACGATGGTGATACCGGTATCCATGGCCATGGCTTTCTCGATCAGGCGCGCTGGACCTGGCTCAAGAATGAGCTTGCAGCCGGTGATGCCGCAGGCCAGCTCATGATCATCGCCGCCCACGTACCAATAGGCGTTTCTGCTTCAGGCAGCAACACGGAATGGTGGATCAACCCTCAAAATGCGGTGACCCTGAACGGTTTGATTACGGAACTTCAGAGCCACCAGAATTTCCTCTTGTGGATGGCGGGACATCTCCATCAAAATACGGTGAAAGCATTTCCAGGACCCACCCCGGAACAGGGCTTCTGGGAGGTTCAAACGTCATCGTTACGTGACTACCCTCAGAATTTCCGCACCTTCGAGATCGAGCTGAACAGTGACTACACGATCTCCATCGTTACCACTGACGTTGATCCGGCAGTGAAAGACGGAACGCCCGCCGCAACATCGCGTAAGTATGCTATCGCTGCACAGCAGATAGGCGGCAACCCGACTATATTTCAAAACGGCGCGACCCTTATAGACCTCATTACCCAGGCGGATACCGGGATTCCGGATACAAGTATCAAGGCAATGCCTACGGGTATGTATAACGCAAAGCTTTACAAGAAATTGAGCGCTGCAATGATACTGAAGCTGCAGGCACTCTTCCCGTAAGGGGACAGTGGTTGACTGCCTGATCAGGAGAGACTGTACACAAAAGAGGGGCTCAACACGCAGAGAAGAACTGTGAGTTGAGCCCCTTCAATTACCTGCCCGGGAAGCCGGGACAGTGGCAAGAGGGGCCACCCATGAAACTGCCGGCAAAGCTGTTAAAAGCGATCAAAAAGGACTACCTTGAACTTCTTCCGCCCACCATCTTCTTCCTCATCGCCTTCAGCCTCATATTGGCCACCAAAGCGCTCATGCTGCGCGAGTACGGCATTCCCTGGACAGGGTTCGGCGCGGCGGTCATCGGGGCTATGCTCGTAGGCAAAGTGGTGTTGATAGTTGATAAGCTTCCTTTCGTAAACAGATTTCCCGACCACCCACTGATCTATAACACCTCCTGGAAGAGCCTCATCTATTTTCTGGCCGCCCTTCTTGTCCGCTATGTGGAGCATGTCGTTCCACTTCTCATGAAACGCCAGGGTTTCATGGAAGCGAACCGGCACGTGATTGATGGGATTGTGTGGCCCCAGTTCTGGCTGCTTCAGATGTGGCTTGCAGTCCTCTTCATTGTCTACTGCGCCCTGCGGGAGTTGGTCAGGGTCATCGGCAGAGATGAGGTTATCAGTATGTTTTTCGGCGTTCGTCGCAAAGGCGGCGTAGGCCTCGGAAAGAATGCAATCAGTGACACCATAGGAGGATTGAACCAATGAAACAAGCAACGTATCTTTTGTCGTACCTCGTGCTTGCCTTGCTTCTAGCGGGATGCGGGGGCGGAAGTGGAAGCGACTATGTGGCCGCCCCTCAGACCCCGGGATGGCCTATAGCCGACGAGGTCTTCACCACGGCGGAAAGGCAGATTATGCCCATGGCGCTCCTTGCAGACACACCTCAGATCAACCCCAGAGAAGTGGAGCTATACGCGCAATTCGGGTACAGTGCCTGGCAGGTAGGGGGCCCTTTGCCTCATACGAGGCGCACCGATCTTGCACCCGGCAATGTGGCAACCAATGCGACGCGTCTCCTGTCATTCTTTACCATGAGCGACATCCATATCTCCGACAAGGAATCCCCTGCCCAGTCGAACTGGGTCGGCTGGAGTGCGGTCTACGGTCCGACTTCCAATCAGCTGTCATCGGCCTATTCGCCAGTCATTCTCTCGACAACCCAGGTCCTCGATGCTGCCGTTCAGACCATCAACGTGCTCCATAAAAAGAGTCCCTTCGATTTCGGAATTTCTCTGGGGGACACGATCAACAATACCCAGTACAACGAGTTGCGATGGTATATCGATGTCATCGACGGCAAGGTCATTACCCCAAGCTCCGGGGCACATGCCGGGGCCGGTACCATCGATTACCAGATGCCTTACAAGGCTGCAGGACTCGACAAGTCGCTCCTCTGGTACCAGACCATAGGCAACCACGATCAGTTCATGATGGGTTCCTTCTACGAGTTCGACAAGACCCTTGCGGCCCATATCGGGACCAATGTCATCAACTATGAGAACAATCCCACACCCACCTATGCGGGAATACACGGGACCGGCTTCTACATGGGCGTGGTTGACGGCACGACCCCTTACGGGGACATCATCAAGGGCGGGCCACAGGATATCTTTGCCGGTGTAGTTCCGCAGGTCGTTGCCGACCCCGACCGCCGTTCACTCGTGTCAGCCACTTCCTCAAGCCAGAATTGGATAAGTGAGTTCTTTAATACCACGACGAACCCTGTGGGTCACGGGTTCAACCTGGTCGACCCCGCCAATGGACCGGGCTTTGCCTGTTACAGCTTCCAACCGAAGTCGGGTATACCGATCAAGGTTATCGTCCTCGATGATACCTGCAAGGGCGATGCTGATCCCACGAATCCCAATATAAATTATGCCGCCGGTTGTCTCGACGCGGCCCGATTCAACTGGCTTAAAGCAGAACTTGCGGAGGGACAGACGAACAATAAACTCATGATCATCGCAGCCCATGTCCCGGTCTACCCGTATAATAGTCTTACCGACCCGACCAAGGGGAACATGAATCTCTTCGGCCTTCCCCCTACTGTGGTTACGGACGCGTCGCTGCTCACCGAACTCCACAAGTATCCGAATCTGATGCTCTGGATGTCCGGGCATCGCCACATGAACACTATCACCCCCCAGCCGTTCAATACGAACGATCTAACGGACACTCCTGAAAACAGTTTCTGGGAGGTGGAGACTGCATCGCTCCGTGATTTCCCTCAACACTTCCGTACCTTTGAAATCCGGCGCAACAGTGACAACAACATATCGATCATCATAACCAATGTGGACCCTGCGGTCAGGGCGGGGTCGCCGGCGGCAAAGTCCCGGGGGTATGCAATAGGCGCAGCGCGGATATTCGGCGCCACGCCCACCATAATCGCCGATCCCTCTTCCCACGCGCAAAATGGTGAACTCGTGAAAATACTGACCCCCACGATGCAAGCGGTCATCGCACCCTTGGGTTCACCGATACCGTAACAATAAAGGGTAGCATAGAGAGAGGGGAAAGGAGCGGGGAGAGGTTAGCGTAGAACGAGGGCATAGAGCGTAGAGCGGGATGGCCGGGAAAGCCTTCGTCCTAAGGGCCGAAGTATGCTGGATGCCCGAGTAGGACGTTGCTTGTGATAATATCAACTCCCGCAGGGATGTCTACTTGTCCAGTATCCTGCGTATTGTCTGAAGCAGGGCTGCGGGCAGCACAGGCTTGGCGATAAAGGGGAACTCCCTGTCCCTGATCCCTTTATCAAGGACAATATCCCTTGTATAGCCGCTGATGAAGAGGGCCTTCAGGGTCGGGTTCATCTCCTTCATATCCTCATATGCCTCCCTCCCGTTCTTCTTGGGCATAATGGAATCGAGGATGATGAGGTCTATATCCGGTTGCCGGAAGAATACTTCCACTGCGTGCTGACCGTCCACAGCTTCCAGAACGGTATATCCGTATTTACGAAGTATGTCGCTTATGGCCCGTCTGACTGCGTCATTGTCTTCCGCGATAAGGAGTTTCTCTGTCCCTCCCACGACCCGGGAGGTATGGCTCTTCTTGTCAGATGGTCCCCGCACCGTGGGAAGATAGATGTGGAAGCTGGTTCCTATCTGCGGTTCGCTGTAGACAGCGATAAACCCTTTGTGCTGGGTGACGATGCCGTAGACCGTGGAGAGACCGAGGCCGGTTCCTTTGCCCACCTCCTTTGTGGTGAAAAAGGGGTCGAAGATCTGTTCCCGCGTTGTCGCGTCCATGCCTATTCCGGTATCAGAAAGGGATATCAGCACATATTCGCCCGGTTCGCCGAATCCGTGGATTTCCACAAAAGCAGGGTCCACACTGACGCTTCTTGTCTCTATGGTGAGGGTGCCGCCGTCCGGCATGGCATCCCGTGCATTCGTGGCGAGGTTGAAGAGGATCTGGTCGATCTGTGAGGCGTCAGCCATAACTATCAACTCTTCCGCTGCAAAGACGGTATGAAGGGCTATATCTTCAGTGATGAGCCTGCGCAGAAGCCTTTCCGTCTCTCTGATAACGCAGTTTATATCGAGGGGGTCGAGAACCGTGGGCTGTTGTCTGCTGAAGGTCAGGAGGCTCCCGGTGAGCTGTGCTGCCTTCATTGAAGTGGACAGGATTTGGTCCACATATTCCCTCAATTGATCCCCTTCATTGGTCCCCATAGCAAGGAGTTCGCCATAGCCTATGAGAATGGTGAGGATATTGTTGAAGTCGTGGGCGATGCCTCCGGCCAGCGTGCCTATGGCTCCCATCTTCTGGGCCTGGCGGAGCTTGCTCTCCAGGTCCCTCTCCCGGGTGATGTCAATGATGCTTCCCACTGCTGCAGGTTTTCCCTGGTAATGGATGGCGCTCCCAAGGACCTTCACATTGATGACCTTTCCATCCTTCCTGGTGGACCTGAAGTCATATTCGATATGTTCAATCTCGCCATCAATCCTTTTTTGAACGATCTCATCTATCTTGTCTCTGTCGTCGGAGTGAGTAAGGTCATTTGGACCAAGGATATCTACAATCTCTTCATAGGTATATCCGAACATGTCGCAGAATCTCTTGTTGACAAACCTGAAATAACCGTCCTGGATGATATAGAAACCCACGAGGGAATCCTCCACCACGGTGCGGTACTTGACCGCTGAATCCCGGAGGGCTTCTTCCGTCTCTTTACGTCCTGTTATATCCTCCACAAACCCCTCATAGCAGAGAGTATTCCCCTTTGCGTCCTTTACTGCGCGGGCATTGATGGATTGCCACCTGATCTCTCCATCCTTTCTGTAATATCTGGCCTCGAAGTCCGATACCATCCCGTCCTTTTCCAGAATTCTCTTGAACCTGGCTCTGTCTTCAGGGTCCACATAGGTTTGATTTTCGATATCAGTAAGGGCTTCTATCATCTCCCTGGGGGATGTGTAACCGTACATTCTGGCAATGGTGGGATTTGCGCTTATGAGACGTCCGCCGGGGGTAGTCTGAAATATGCCTTCCAAAGCATTTTCGTAGAAGTGGCGGTACTTGGACTCACTGTGCGTCAGGGCCTCTCCTGCTTTCGCGTACAGAGCCTCCAGCCTCTCGACCCGAATGCGTAGTGCGGCGAGTTCATGAAACAGTTCCTCTACCGTTGACATGGTCTCCACATTTCCTGATATAGCCTGTTCTGAGGATTCTCTGCCGTAAGATATGCCATTGGGCTTGGTGCTGGGAGTCGGTTTTACTTTCCTTTCCATCGGGGTTTGCGTTTTTCTCTGAAGGCCTTGAAACCTTCCTCACAGTCCTCCGTGGAAAGCATGTAGGTCTGGAAATCCTCCTCCAGCTTGAGCGCTTCATTGAGGGGCATTACCTGGGTGCGAAGCATAACCTCCTTCGCAGTCCGGACGGCAAGGGGGGCTGATTCACAGATTGCCCCGGCCATTGCGCGGGCCTCAGTCATGAGGTCATCTGGTGGCACCACTTTGTTGACGAGTCCTATCCTGTAGGCTTCCTGCGCATCGATTGCCTTTCCTGTAAAGAGCATCTCTGTTGCAATCCTGCGGGGGATCATCCTCGGCAGCCTGACTATGCCTCCTCCTCCCGGGCAGATGCCCAGTCTTACCTCCGGAAGGGCAAAGGTTGCATTTTCGGCTGCGATCATCAGGTCACAGGCCAAAGAGAGCTCGAGGCCTCCCCCGACGGTGAGGCCGTTGCATGCTGCGATCATGGGCTTCCATAAGTCCATCCCCCTCATAATCGCCGTGGGCCTGCGCCATTTTGCTGAGATGGTGTTCCGGACCATGGGCAGGTAATCGTCGATATCGATCCCCGCGCTCATGACGTTCGTGCCGCTTCCGGTGATTATTCCGACCCAGAGGTCGTCATTCTCCCTGAAGTCAAGAAGCGCCTCTGTCAGTTCCTTCATGGCCTGAACGTTGAGCACATTCAGTTTCTCTGGCCGGTTGATCCGGAAAAGGGCTATCTTTTCTTCTTTTGTGTACTCTATTATTGCCATGGGTACTCCGTTGGGGCCTTTATTCCCTGATCGCTGACCGGAGAGAGAGTAACGAGGGGACTTTCGTCCCTATGCGGGCCGTTGTCCCCTCGCCGGCCGTAAGACCTGTCTACTTTGTGGTAGCCCTCACCTTCTTGATCTCCTCACAGGAGACCGCGCCATCCTTGGGTGCAACGTCCACGATATCCGTGGCAATAAGGAAATCCTTGTACTCTGCTACCTTTTTGGTGAAACCGGCATAGGTGGGGAGAATGACCTGATGGTCACAAGCCCTCATCTCCAGACGACCTACCGCTGTGTTTTCGAGAACCATACCTTCCAGGGCATCGACGAATTTTTCCCTGTCGAACTTTCCGCCCAATTTCTCCAGTGCTTTGATGACAAACTGTCCGGCCGTGTAGCCGTAGAAGGCAGGCATGGTAGGATACTTGTTGTACTGCTTCCGGTATTCCGCGACAAAGGCCTTGTTCTCGGCGGTGACAGGGTGGTAGAAGAGGTAGTGGGCCGTTCCCATGACTCCCTCGGGACTCTCAAGGCCATTGGCAAAGAGCATGGTGTGGTCAATGGCAGTGTGGATGTAGAACGGGAGCACCTTGTTCATTCCCGTTGCCTTGGCTGCCTTCATGAAGCCTATCATACTCGCCCCTGCAGCGCCGACGATCACGAAATCGGGTTTGGCCGACATCATCTGGGTGATGTAGGGGCCAAAGTCGACCTCTCCCACTTTCCACCAGGTCTGCCCTACGAGCTGTACATTGGGCTTCCGAACTTTCAGGTTGTTCCAGACTGAGTTGGTTATGGCATGGCCGTATTCCATGTCATCGCCGCAGATCCAGTACTTCACGTAAGGTTTCTTGGCGAGTACCTGTGCGGCGGCCTTGCCGGACATGGTGGTATTCTCATCTACGGAAAAGATATACCGGTGGCCTTTCTCGCCGGTAATCTTCTCGCTTTTGGCTCCCGTATTGATAAAGGGAATCTTTTCTTTCTTCGCGAAATCGGAGACGGCAAGGGTGGCGGCGCTACTGATCGTGCCGAGGAGGATGTCCACGTTCTCCTTCATGACCAGTTCCTTTGCCGAGGCGAGTGAGATGTCGGGCTTGAACTTGTCATCCCTCGTGACGAATTCTATTTTGGTCCCGTTTACCCCTCCCTTGGCGTTGACAGCGCCGATAGCCATCTTGAATCCGTTGAGGTTGTCTATGCACATAGGGGCTGCGCCGCCGCTGAAGGCATCGACGATACCTACCTTGACCGCTTTTGCCGCATGAGCAGTCGGGACCAGGGCAAGGAGCACAGGCACCAATACCGCAAGCACCAGAAACAGCGTAAATCTCTTCATGTAATCTACCTCCTCCTAAAGTTATTGGGGGTCCTTTGCCGGACCCTTTCTTGTTTCCAAGTTTGCTGATACTAAACTATTTTGAGGGGCTCTCGTCGCCCCCTCACCCGGCCAAGCCGTGTGAGCCTCCCCCTCTCGCGACAGAAGTCGCTGGAAAGGACTTAGAACCGGGGCTCACGCCTGTCCCCGTAAGGGGGATCGCCCCCTCACCCGGCCAAGCCACGACCCACTTCGTGGGTACCCCGGCCTCCCACACCCACCATCTTTCGATGGCGGGTACCCGGCGACACCTGTCTGCCGAACAGGCAGGGAAGCCGCTAAAGGGCTCAACTTCAAACCTTCTCACCCTGGCGGGCGCAGGCACCTTCTTACCTTCTGCCCTTTCGTGCCCTCGCCGAAAACATCGCTGTCGCTCACATCCTGCATCATGTATCATGCATGCCGTATCATGCACCGTGCATCAACTCGTTGTTCCTATCCCCCCTAAAGCCTCTTATAGGAATAGATTACGATGAGCACTTTGGCTTCTTTATCCCCTATGCTCCTGGCCGAGTGGGCCTCCTCGGCATCAAAATAGACATAATCTCCTTTCTCAAGGATAGAGTGACTCTGGCCCGCATAAAAGAATTCCAGTTTTCCTTCCAGCACATAGTTGAACTCTTCCCCGTCATGCCGGAAATCCTTTTGGATATCAACCGCTCCGTCGAATCCGACAGTCACGATGAAGGGTTCCATGTTCTTGCCTTTCTTGCCGGGTACAAGGTCATCGTAGGCATATCCATAGGGGGTTCCCGCCTTGTTCTTCAGCCTGTGTTCCTCCCGTCTGCCCACCACGATCTTTTGGTAGGGCATGCTCGCCGGGGTGTCTGCAAAGAGATCTGAGATATCGATACCCAGAGCCGTTGATATCCGGGACAGAGTGTAAATGGGAGGGGGTTGGGTGGAGTTTTCGATCTGAGACAGATACCCTTTTGAAAAACCGGTAAGGGTTGAGAGCTTTTGCAGAGTCAGCTTCTTGCTCAACCGCAGTTCCCGGAGCTTCTTTACAACGAGTTTTTCGTCCATGAAGATATATAGGTTTGCTTATACTAAACTGTTTGTCAACCTATATTTGCCGGGACAGACTGGATCCGGGAGAATGAGTGTATCCCTCACCTATCGCTCCGGCCTGAGCAGAGGGATGGCCGCCATGGATTCCCCGATTTTTGCGAAAAAGTTGCGAAGAGTAGTATGATAATCTTGGGATTGGAAGAAGACATGAGAGGCACGAAGCGAGGAGGATGATGCAACAGTTCAGGATTTCGTGTAACTCTGTCCGGACTGCCAAACTTCTGGCAGGTGTCTTGATGCTCTCCCTGTTGTTTCCGGCGGCCTCTCTTGCCGGGGGCTCGGGGGCTGTTTCGGCGCAGAATGTTCTGCTTCTGGGTCATGTGGATATTGAGGGCGGTGGGATGGTGGACGTGAGGGGAAACGTTGTTGCCGTGGGTCATATGGAGCCGCCCTATGCCACTTCGCTTCTCGATGTGAGCGAGCCCTCAAGGCCTAGTATTCTTGCACGGATAAAAGCCCGCCCCGGAACCCACTCCCACAAGGCCCGTATCTGCGGCAACACCCTTGTCATTAACGTGGAAGAGTACGGCGGGAGCCCCACAGCCGGCCTTGCACTTTACGACATCAGCGACCCCGGAAACCCGAAAGAGATGTCCTATTACCCAATGGGCGGGCTGTCGACAGGGGGCACCGGCGTACACCGGTTTCAGATGGACTGTGACCGGAACCTCGTCTATGCCGGCGGGAGCGCAGAGGGATTCCAGGGCAATTTTACCCAGATCATTGATGTTTCAAAGCCGGCGGCGCCCCGCGAGGTTGGCCGTTGGTGGGTGCCGGGCCAGCACATCGCGGCCGGAGAGAAGCCGGCATGGTCAGGCACCAGCGTACGCACCCACCATCCTTTGCGCATGGGGAACCGACTCTATGTCTCCCTCTGGTACGGAGGGTTCGCCATTCTCGACGTGTCGGATATCGCCAAGCCCCGCCTCGTGAGCCGCGTAGACTACCATGACGGCGGCGCGCCTACCCATACCGCTCTTCCTGTAGGCCACAAGATCATGGGCAAAGAGTGGCTTATAGTCTTCGATGAAGAGATGGGCGGGGGAGGTACGCCTGCCTATATGCGAATATTCGACATTTCCGATGAAAAGCGGCCCGTCCAGGCTGCGTTGTTTCAAGTGCCGCGGGACCCCGGAGGAAAAACAGGCGGCCGT
>CAYOYU010000078.1:0-440 GCA_964408265.1 uncultured Syntrophorhabdaceae bacterium | reverse complement strand
AATCTCGTATATGCCGCGTGGTTTTCGGGAGGCCTGCGGGTAATAGATATCTCGAACCCCTTCAAACCCGTGGAGAGGGGCCATTATATCCCCCGACCGGCCCCAGGCCAACGGTTCGCCGAGAGCAATGATCTCTTCGTGGACAGCAAAGGGCTCATCTATCTCATAGACCGGGTGCGGGGGCTCGATATTCTTGGGTTCACGGGAAAAGCAAGCACTTCCGTTTCGGGCAAGTAAAGACGGCCATAAACCGCTGTTTGCTCCATGATCCGCCTCGCGCAGCGACATTTGCTAGCCCCTGACGCTTGACCGGCCTTTTGTATCGGTCCCCGACATTGGCCATCCCGGAGGACGTTGCTTGCATGGGGGGAAGAGAGGCTGTACCCCCCCGTCTTCCGGATAACCGGTGGGCAATGGGGGTCCCGGAAGTGCCATTGCCG
>CAYOYU010000077.1:13747-19081 GCA_964408265.1 uncultured Syntrophorhabdaceae bacterium | reverse complement strand
TACCAGATTCGAGGTTGCCATGGCTCAATTGTGCGAAAGATATTTTACGTTATCGCAAAAGGTGCGTACCGGTTTGCAAGAATACGCGAAAATGCGGCTCATGAAGGGAGCCAGGCTGCATTGTTGGAATGAAGTGGATTCTTGCCCTTAGGATTGATCCCCAGAAGAAGTCATATTCTGAAAGAGGTCTTAATCTATATTTGAATCATATTTGTATGCCGTGCGGCATTTCTTATAGTCTAGTCCTCATGTTTGTGCCAAATGTTATAATCCAAATGTGACCATGCGGGGTTAGTGGTATATTCAAGGATCTTGTCATCGTCGTTATTTATCCAAGAATTTTTACAGCCAAACCTACGCCCCATAGCTGTAACAACAATTGCGCCTGCCGGAATCAGGCACAAACCAGCCATATAAATTGATAGAACCAACGACTCCGGGAATTTCACATCATTTACTAAAAGGTAGAAAACTGTTGGGAGCAAAATTACTACAACGACCGAATAAATTTTCGCAGGTAGGTAATGGTATGTTACCCTGTCAAACCATCTCCAAAACCGTCTCCCATAACTCTCCTTCTCCGGCTTGAGAGGATAAGCGAACATGGCGCCACAGTGATGGCAAATTGCGGTCACCATCACACCCTGAACATAGAGGCTGTTCTGCACATATCCCATGCATTTCAGCCCGCAGCTCGTACACGTTGCTTCGACCTGTCTCATCCTCAATTCCCTCTGCTATCCGATTGCGAAGTATTGTACCCCTTCCGCTCCAAATATTCTACAATTGCTTCTCTTATCAGTTCCGCCATTCCGAAATGCTTCCCCGTTTTCGCAGTCACTTTTGCAGCCACCTCGAACAACGTCTTCTTCATTTCCAAGTCAAGATATATTGTGGTCCTCTCCATAACTATCGGAATAGCATATCAACATATATATGTCAATGAGGAAATGACGACCCCGGATGTAAGAATCTAGGTGCCTATACGTAACCCGTTTTTCCTGGAAGGCATATTTTCGTTTTTAATATTGAACGGTTCACCTTTCACATGGTAAGTATGAAGGAGATGTACACGAGATAGGCGTGTGCCTTGAGCAAAGAAAAAAACGCAACCCGTCCTGTTCTCCAAACGAGCTAAGCAAGCAGTTGACGCCGTTCGCGGTGGTAGAACCTAAAATCAAGGAGTAACAGACATGCGAACACTTCCATTTGTGACGCCTACGTCTGAACAGCTACCGATCATTTCTTGGAACTGGCCTGAGGTAGGGATAATCAGAGGGGTGGGTGGTAGTGGGAAGAGAACTACCGCTCTTCTCCGGCTTCAATCTCTGACTTCCAGTTTCATAAAGGGCTATCCAAGGATGACGTCGTTTGGCAATGGCTTGAACTTGATTTCGGACAGTCTATGCCATTCAAAAGACGATTGGTTTTGTCTCCCCTCCGAACAGCCAATATCGCGAGGAAAATCCAGTACTCTGACCAGTTGCCTAACGGTGAAACCCGGGAACAGATGGTAATCCCCACAAAACCAAAAGAATTGCTGCAAGGTGCAACTGAGGTTGAGCCCCGAAGGCCTTCAGGAGACAACTCCATCCGATCACTAGCAGAAGATAGGCCCGAATTGCCTCAGATTGGCACCGACGATTTTGAAAGACGGTTCGCACTGCGTGCAGGAAACCTTATGTGGCTATTGGGTGCCGGAGCGTCAGCGTCTGCAGGGATTCCAACCGCCTGGGATATGATATGGGATTTTAAACAGCAATTGTTCATCAGCCAACGGCACGTCTCGCCTCAGGCGGTTGCGGACCTCTCAAGCCCAGTGATTCGGAGACAACTTCAGGCTCATATCGACTCGTTGGGGGCCTTGCCTCGGCTGGGCGACCCAGACGAGTATGCCGCTTTATTTGAGAAAGTTTATCCGGCTGAGGTGGATCGCCAATCTTATTTGAGCGCCAAGATGGGTGGTGGGAAGCCATCCTATGGGCATCTGGCGCTCGCCGCTATGATGTATGCGCAACTGACGCGCATTGTATGGACGACGAATTTCGATCCGCTTGTGGCCGACGCTTGCGCAAAAGTTTATGACTCGACGGGACCTTTGACGACCGTGGCGCTCGACGCCCCGGAAATGGCGGAGCACTCAATAGCTGGCCAGCGCTGGCCAATCGAGATCAAGCTGCACGGTGATTTCCGTTCGCGCCGGCTAAAGAATACCAGCGACGAACTGCGCTACCAGGAAAAACGGCTGCGACAAATTCTGGTCGACTGCTGCTGCCGGTTCGGTCTTGTGGTGGTCGGATACAGCGGCCGTGACACCTCAGTTATGGAAACGCTTGAGGAAGCATTGAAGCGCAATGGTGCCTTCCCTTCCGGACTATTTTGGCTGCACCGAGGAGAAGATTTGCCGCTCCCAAGGGTCCAGGGTCTGCTGGTGCGAGCGGAGAAGGCTGGGGTCGATGCGGCGCTCGTGAAAGTGGAGAATTTTGACGAAGTTATGCGTGACTTGGTACGCTTAACAAAAGGTATCGATACGAAAACTCTTGATGAGTTTACTTCTGATCGTCCCCGCTGGAGTGCTGCTCCGTACCCGGAGGGCAGTCGGGGCTGGCCGGTAATACGTCTGAACGCATTGCCCGTAATGCAAATGCCGACTGTTTGTCGACGCGTCGAATGTGAAATCGGCGGGTACGCCGAGGTTCGTGGTGCAGTCGAGAAAGCATGTGTCGATGTGCTTGTCGCCCGTACGCAAGCAGGCATATTGGCCTACGGTTCGGATGAGGACGTTCGTAACACCTTTGCGCCGCATAATATTCGAAGCTTCGACCTCCACACCATTGAGACTAAGCGCCTGCGCTATGAATCTGGGGAACGGGGTCTGCTTCGAGATGCGCTTACCCGTGCGATCCAGAGGAAGTATGCCTTAGAGACAATACGTCGGCAGAACACTGACTTGCTTGCACCTCGAGATCCACAGACTCGAGATTGGGAGCCTCTAAGGCTCCTGATAGGAACTCTCAGCGGCACGGTTAACGGTTATCCAACACTGCGATGGCGCGAGGGAATCGGCACGCGCTTGGCCTGGGCTGACGGTCGCCTGTGGCTATTGGTTGAACCAAGGATCGTTTTCGATGGTATCACAAACGAAAATAGGACGGTTGCCGCCGGTTTCGCCAGGGAACGGACCGTAAGGCGCTACAATCGGCAAGTAAACGATCTCATAGAGTTCTGGGCAGTACGGCTTGCAGGTGACGGCTGTGAATTGCGCGCTCTTGGCACCGGAGAGGGTGTCGATGCGGTCTTTCGTCTCTCCTCCGATACTGGCTTCTCGCGAAGGGTTGGGGCATGAACAGCGAATTTGGCCCTCATATACTATTACCTGAACCAAAACTGGCTTTCCATCCGGACCGCAGGTCTGATCAAGACATTCACCCTCTGCGCGGTTTGCTTCGGTTCGGTCCACACTCAAGTGGGCTTGTGCTTGACCCTATACGAGTAGCAACAGTGGCACCTCACGGGGAGGGCAATCGTCTGTATGGCTTCTTGACGGAGCTCAATCGACAATCTCGGCCTACTGAGCGCCGTGATTATCTCCCTGAATGGCCAGGATTTCATCGCGTGTTTGGATTGCATATGCGTCCTGCCGGTAAAGGGTGCCACGTCGAGCTTGACGCTCGGCTTGATGCTGAATTCCATTCTTCCTCGACGCCGCATATTGTTTTGGCTGACCGACTGGTACGCGCGATCCAACGTTTTGAGGCTCACAGGCTTGACTTCGATGTGCTGTTTATCTACATCCCCGAACGCTGGGCCCCGGGCTATGTCGGGAGACCAGGCGAGGACTTCGATCTCCACGACCACTTGAAAGCAGTCGGCGCTGCCCGTTGGCTGCCCATTCAGTTAGTACGGGAAGATAAGGCACTGTCCTACCCGGACCGCGCTAGCGTAATGTGGCGCATTGGCTTGGCGCTCTATGTAAAGGCGGGGGGTGTTCCGTGGAAGCTGGCTGAGGCTGATCCTGAGACCGCGTATATAGGCCTTTCGTATGCTGTACGCCCACCCGAGTCAGACCGCTCGCGATTCGTGACATGCTGCAGCCAAGTCTTCGACGCCGAGGGATCAGGCCTCGAGTTCGTCGTTTATGACGCCAACGAAGTTGAGGTCCAGCGCGATAATCCGTTCCTGTCACGTACTGAGATGTTCCGCGTCATGACGCGATCGGTAGACCTCTACCGCAGCCGTCACGCTGGTCGCTCCCCAAGACGAGTAATGGTCCATAAGACAACTGAGTTCAAGATAGACGAGGTTGATGGATGTATGGAGGCTCTTCATCTGTGCGAGGCGGTTGACCTTGTCCAAATTGTGGAAGACGTAGGTTGGCGTGGTATCCGGTTTGACGGCTATGGCGGAACTCAAAAGGGGAGGGCCGCCGCCTTTCCGGTCTTACGCGGCACGGTAGTTAGCCTTGGCGCACGTGAAGCGCTTCTCTGGACGCATGGGGATGTTTCCGGTTTACTTGAGCGGGGTTCATACTTCCAAGGAGGTCGAGGTATTCCTCGTCCAATCCGATTGGTGCGTCACGCTGGCCATGGCCCCTGGGATGAGACAGCACGGGCGATTCTCGCACTTTCCAAAATGGACTGGAACAACGATGCGCTTTATGATCCACTTCCCGTGACCATCGGTTATGCAAAGGTACTAGCAAGAGTAGTAAAGCGTATGCGCGACTTAGGGAGCGCACCCTACCAGTTCAGATTCTTTATGTAGCCCATGCTACTGTACCGCCTATCTGAAGTACTGCCAAGCTAAGTGCAAAACCGGCGTGTTCATATTCTGCAAATGGAGCTGTACTAATCTCATGAGACGGCATTCCGCTACCCGTGAATCATGCCAGGGCCTTATATTACAGTTATATATGGCATTCCTGCAAAATCATTGGACGTTAAAAGGCTGCACTTGCAGGTGAAAGCCTGGCCATGGCTCTTATAACCCCGCAATCATCATAACGGAATAATTGTGTTATCAAGATGACTCGATTCTGATTGATGCCATCATGCGTGTGGATCGCTCGGAGACTGCGGCCTATGTGCTGCTCCTCGAAGGAAGTATGATACTACTACCCCTTTTTATCAGCATCATAGTTTTGTCCCGCTGAGAGATGGGTCATTGACGTTGTTTCTCCCTTGGCCGCAGTCTCTGATCTCAGGGGCGTAAACAACCACCCCGCTCGGAGACGTTCTCAAATAGGGGCGTCTGCCACTGTTAGATCTATCGGGTTTGACTCTCGGTCTTCCCCCAATCCTTTTGACTTCTGCCATACTCGGGTCTATGTTCTCT
>CAYOYU010000077.1:11431-13737 GCA_964408265.1 uncultured Syntrophorhabdaceae bacterium | reverse complement strand
CCATGTTTTTCAAAACCACTTTCCTTCTCTTTGGTCTCATGGCGGCAGGCTGGATTGGCTTAGGAGCTATTTCCGGTCTTCTTCATCTCCTTTTCCGCTGGTCCTAGGCTGTGCCGTGAAAGTATTCTTTAGGACGTTCATCGGAGGGCTTATTCTCGTTGTGCTCATCTGCGCCGCCTTCTGGTCCGGCATTTTTCGTTTTTGACCTCAGTGATGGCCAAGTTTTTCAAAACTGCTTTCACTTTATCGGCCTCACCGCCACAGGCCGGATTGCGTTCGGTATAGCCGCTTGGACTCCTCCTATCCCACCACCGCAATTCCCAGTTCTCCCTCTTAGCGCGTATATCGCCGTGATTGTCTTTCTGCCCACAAGACCAGTTTGGTGTGGCCTCTAGTATCTCAATGGTCCGCAGCCTTTCCCGGTCTCGTAGTACTCCGGCTTGGAGCCAATTGCTATGGACTTCTTTCTTCGGGCCCCAGACGGTATTTGCTGCCGTGATCTGTCGTCAAGCCGTCCAGATTTTACAGTAATACATCGTTTAGATATATCTTTTTGGGAGGTATCCTGTGCCTTTCCTGCTCAAGGTTCATAAAGGTAAAGAAAAACGTATTGTCGAAACTCTCCACTCGCATGCCATTTCCGCAGCCGCCGCTCCGATCGGGGAATATGTCGTCTGCGATAGGCCGTTTCAAATCGAAATTATCGATCCCTGGGTGTTCTCAACAACGGAAATTACCGATGAAATCGCCTCGGCCATTCTCGAAGGTTCGCTTCAAGGGCTGCTTCCGATATGTCTGACTCCGGGGAGAATAGTCTGCATAACCGCGGGTGATTACACCGGGCAGATGGCGGTCGTCAGGAATGTAGTCCAAAACGACGTACACGTTGACGTTATCGTGGAGGGCAGGATGTACCCGTTGACCGTGATAAAGGATGCCCTCAAAGCACCGGAAGTTTCCGCGACCTGGCGATAGACCTTGAAGATACCTGCGCGTATCATCAGCTACACGGTCCAGCAAAAATGGTTGTCCATCATGCTCGTGATAGAACAGCCCGTCGACGATATTCTTCAGATGCTCCAGCGGGAGAAGGGGAAGGACGGAAAGCTCGGCCTTGACGACCTCCGCCTTGTAGGGCAGATCTATTCCATCAGGGTAGGGAAGGGCGTACATGTTCTGCTCCACGCCTCCAAAACCAAATTCGCGGTCAAACGGCTGTATGATCTCATGCACGAGCAGTCAGACTTCACGGTCAATACCGCCCTGGAGGGTAAACTTGCTTTCTTCCTCGCCGAAGCAGCCAAACGGGAGGGGCAGGGTCAGGCTGACCTGCTCTACAACATCACAACCTTCGTGAAGAACGGAAAATCCATCAAGGGCAAGCGGTACGTCGAAGACCTCTCTCCGCAGGCCCAGGCGGTGGCGCTCGACAAGATCCGGCTGCTCCTGAATAAAGAACCAACCGGGCAAAAGACCGTCGCAAGAGCTCCGAAAGCCGTTGCGGGTGCAGAATAGGTGGCCGGCATAGCCAGGAAGTTCTATGACGCGGTCATATGTGACGAGACGAACCAGAGACAAAAGATCGACGTGCCGTTGGGGGTCCTGGCGGTCCTCTGGCTCAAGTATAACCAATCCTCACTATCCTTCGCCACTGAAGAGCCAGAGGGAGGGAGGGAAGACGCAGCCGGAAAACAGGAGGCAGCAGCACAAGAAGTTGCTCCGGTTCCGAAGCTGGTGGCATCCGGCATACAAACGGTCGCTCTGGAGTTCTACAGCGAAGTGATCGAACCCCACAAGGATGTTTTGGAGCGGCACGACGTGCTGGAAGAAGTGAATAGGATGGTACAACTCCTCGATCGGAGCGGGGGCTGCCCATCAGTTGTACAATTGTATGAAACGAAGGATACCGAAAAGAGCGATTTGCAAATGCTCTGGAACGTGTTGCTCAAAACGACGCTGAGAGACCACAGCTTCAGGGTGACCCGGATCGCGCTCGGTTTGCTCGATGAGGTGTACAGAGAGGCCGAAAACTATATTCCGAGAACCATGGTGGCGGCTCTCGGTCACGATCTGGGCAAGATTCCGGAGTTGCGTGGCGAAACGTACTCCAAGCACGATCACCCTTTAGTGAGCCAGAAGGTGATGGAGGACATCTTCAAGGAAAAAGCAGAGCTGTTCTGGTTGAAAGACGTGCTTACGGCTATCCGTGAGCACCATAGCAGGACAGATGACCAGTTCACCCTGTTGCTCAAGAATGCTGACGGCAAGGCAAGGGAGATAGAGGTGTCGCAATTCAACACGGGTCT
>CAYOYU010000077.1:0-11421 GCA_964408265.1 uncultured Syntrophorhabdaceae bacterium | reverse complement strand
GGTCGTGCCATGGGATGAGTGGTTCGAGGTACAGAATTTCCTCGATCTGGTAAGAAAACAGATCAACGTAACACAGACGGGGGACCTCAGGGCTTTCACGCACGACGACACCGTCTACTGCACCCCCGACGGGTTCTACGAGGCGGCGAGGGAGCTTGCCAAGGTCAAGAAGGTTATTGACATCTCGCTTTACCGGCTCACCGACCAGGAAATCGCGGTCAGGAAGGTGATCAGGTCCCTGAACGCAGCTGATGTCCTGCGACCAGAAATGAAACCTGGGTACATCGGCCTTAGTTACGAAGTGAGGGTTGGGCTATCATCCAGAAAGATGTTCCTCGTACCGGTGAAGACAGACGCCTTCGGTCTTCCGTCCGAGGTCGAGAAGCTGGGCAGCCCGGGTATTATCGGTGGGGTAAAAGCATATGTATCAAAGAATACGATGATGCCAACATAAGGGGTAACCCGGATGGAAAACTTTCTCGATTATTTTAACCCGCTCAAGTATGTGAGCCAGGAACAGTACGTGTCGATATGGCAGGCTCTCTTCATGGGCATGCTCCACGGGTTTTGGGCAAGGCTGCTTGCCTGGTCATGCCTGGTCTTCGCCTTTGTCTTCGGCGTAATAAGGCAGAACGTCGGGTTCGCCGTGGTGCTGCTCGCCACCGCTGTTGTCGTGACATACTGCGGTGGACTGGTCGGCTGGATATTCGCCCGTTAGTTGGGAGAGAATGGGAAAAGAGCAGGACACCATAGTTCCAATAGGTACACAACCGGGGTATCAGAAACCCAAGTCGTTTATAGATGCTTTGTCACAGATCCAGAATTTCTACGTGATCGAGAATCAGGCAGGGCCGCTTCCGGTCGACTTCTTCACCCTTAAGGAAAAGATCGAGTTCACCGGGGTGGGGTTCAAGAGCGTCATCGCGAGCGCTCTGGTAAGCATTCTGTTCAGCCCGATCTTTATAGGGGTGATGGAAAGGCATATTCCCATATTCGGTTCTTACGATCCCTCCCTGGCCGACAAGACCTTCGCGTTTATCCTTACCGCGGTTTTCACTCTTGGCTACAGTCTTTTCCTTGCCACGAAAACTCCGAGGTATTACATCCCAAACGTATGCAGGAGCGCGATCAACCTGTTGCTATCCGGGATGACCGTTGCGGCGGTGGTAAAGATGGCCATAGCCCTGGTGCTCTATCACACCCTCTGGGCCATCCCGGATGGGACGCTGGCAGGGTGGTTGCTCCATTTCCAGGGGTACATCTCCCTGGAGACAATAAATACCATTTACCTGTGGATGGTGAACTTCAAGCCTGTCCTGCTGACATCGTCGTATTTCGTGGTCCTGATGACCTTCCTGATGGTCCTGATCCCGCTGGTCAGTATCGTCTACTGTGCCATCAAAGTGAAGAGGGAGCAAAAGAGGAGGGCCAAGTGGGATTGACGTCAGAGCGTGAGGAAAAATCATAGTCGAAGGAGGGCCTTGAACTTCTCCTCCTTTGTTTATAGCCCCGCACGGCTTCTGACCCGTCCCCGGCTTGTGTGCGTACCTGTGCGTTCGAAGTAATATCCCTACGGAAGAAGACGACTAACGAAACCAAAGAGGAGGTAGGTATCCATGAGAGATTGCATCGGTATCGACATAGGCTACGGCTTCACAAAGACGCATTGCTTCGGTAAGAGTCACGTTTTCCCCACCATGGTCCATCTCACATCGGCCGGGAAGAAGTTTACCGAGATGAAACCAATTACGGCAAACCGCAACATGTACCTGGTGGGCAAGGACGCGGAAAGGGAGGGGAATCAGATCGATACACGCACTCCGGACTTTGTGACCTCCGACCCGTGGATGGCGGTCCTCGGTTATGCGCTCAGACTGAATGAAGTCATCGGGTTTGCCAACATAGTACTCGGGGTTCCACCCGGCATGTACTCGGACGAGTATGCGGATCAGATTAGCAAGGCAATACGGGCTTCCTCGATCTCTCCCAATGGCGCAGCGCGGTCCTACACTTTCGGTAGCATCCATGTCATTCCTCAAGGGGTCGGCATCTTCCTGCGATATCTCCAGGATCATCCCGGGGATGCAGAGAAAACGGTCGTGGTCATCGACATCGGGTACCGCACCATTGACATGGTGCTCTTTTCGGAAGGGCAATTCGCCACCGAAACCATCAAGAGTAATCGGGATGGCGTATCCTACCTTTTTGACGGCATTAGCGCGGCATTCGACAAGAAATACCATCAGACCCTCTTTTATAAGGAGACCCTCCAGTTTCTCCAGGAAGGTTCCATCAGGAGGTTGAACAAGGAGTATCGGTTGGACGAGCCCGAGGAGGTTAAAGGTTATGTGCGGAAGGTTGTGTCCTCAATCAACAGCTTCATCGACGGGCTTCCCGTGGCTGCAGACCTCGCCATTGTCGGGGGTGGGGGCATCCACGTCCTGAAAGACAGATTTGAGGGCCTGCAGCACGACCTCATCATAGCTCCGGATCCCGATATGGCGAACGCCATGGGGTACTGGTTGTACGGCGCTCACTACGCGGTATAAGGAGGGCGAGATGATACGGATGTACCGGCTTTATATCAATCAGGATCTCTACCCCGAAATATACGACCGGCTCGAGAACATGTCGCGTGCGCTCCGCGGAGATTTCATACGAGATGCAATCACGCACTTCATGGTTACCGACGGTTATCCCGGCAAAACCGCTCCCGCCGAAAAAGCCACACCGGGCGCTGTCATGCCCGCCGACGTGGTGCGCAAGATCGCCGGAACGAAGAAAAACAAAGCCGAAGCATAATTCCCAATTCCCCCGAAAAATACGAGAAGAATACATGGATCTTCTTTGGTCCGTGCGTTCCTCTGCTGCAATAAGCACAGGTACGCACAGGGAAGGTCAGGTAAGCCCACGAACGCACAGGCTAAATCGAGAAAATGTACGTTCGTGTGCGTTCCTGTACGTTGGTGTGCGTGTATATAAGTACAGGTACGCATAGCTACGCCCAAGAAAGCACAGGGAAGCATAGCAAAGACTGACAAAAACGTGCTTTCATGTGCGTTCCTGTGCGTTGGTGTGCGCTTTCGAAAGTAATATAACTACATATGAGAGCCATTCATCTGTCCAAACACCTCGAGGAACGGTATCGGAGGCTGCGGGCCTGGAAAGAGAACCTGTCTCTGGCCGGTATCATTGCCTTCACGCTCGGCCTCGTCGCCATTGCAGGGCAAGTCTCTCTTTTGTCGGAAGTCAGATACCATTTGCCGTGGGTGCTGTTTCTTGTCTGTTTCCTCGGGTGCGTCGTTGCTATCTCCACCCTGCTCACGGATCTTGCCAGGCTCAAGACCGGCATCATGGGGGAGGTGAGGCTCCAGGCGCACCTCCAACGGTTTCTGCCCGATGATGAGTACACTTGCTACTTCAACGTCCCCACCCTGTGTGGCGATATTGATTGCGTCATCGTGGGGCCGACCGGGGTGTATGTTATTGAAGCGAAGAATCAGCGCGGGGTCGTGACCTATGCCGACGGGAGATGGGAGAACATCAAGGTCAGCGGACAGGGGAACCCCTATAGGGGGCAAGTGTTCGATCCGTCCCGGCAGGTGATGACCGGAGTTATGACCCTGAAGGCCTATCTCGCCGACCATGGCATCAGCGTCTGGGTACGACCGGTGGTAGTTTTCACGAATCCGGCGGTGCGCCTCTTCACCCGGAAGGACAACGGGATCGAGGTCCTCCACGTGAGTGAGATGGACACTCTGTTTGCTTCCTGCCGCAGACTTGACCCGTCGTTGGTTGGCAGCATAACAGTTGTTCTGGACCTTCTGGGGGGCCAATTAACTCCCTTTTCGCCAAATATCTCCACACCAAGTCGATAGACCCTTGCAGCACAATGCTTACAGGCAAATTGGTGATGCCCAACAATGGTTTTTTCGGGAGATCAAAGGGTCAAATGTCAGGGGTAAGAGGCTTTTGCCATGATTGTCCTACCTCAAGCAACCTACAAGTCATGGCGGCTGCGGGATACAGTCTCCATCGGGTTGTGCGGCACCGAAGAACAACTTCCGCCGAGCAGCGTCTTAGAGGCCGAAGTGCTTGGACGTCCCTGTGCACCGGATTCTGGTAACTGTTTTCATCAAAAGTAATATTTTCAGCATCCGTTGAAAATCGCCTCTTTGGTGAAGTGTCTATTGACGAGTAGTCAAAGCAAGCGCCTTAGGGCAAGAACGGCGGGGAACCCTGCCAGGCCTTCGGAAGTAATATGCAAGTGACGGGGGCTCCCGTATATAGACTTTATTAGGCTAGTCCGAAACATGGATTGCAGAAATCAGTACCCAGCCCGATGGGGTAAATCATCGGGAGAACAACCACGGGTTTCCGGCATTCAAAATGCCTGGAAGCGCGGGGGTATTTTTGTGCGCAAAGTCCATTGTCGGGATGTTGTCTGTACAACTTATCTCCGATAAAGATGACGAACGTGCAGGGGTCCGAAAAAGAAGAAGAGAAGGGGGAAATAGTGAGGCTTGCACAGGACAAACTCTTGAGAAAACTGGACGCTTTACCACCGAAGGATCAGCTGGATATCCTGAAGGCATGGCTCGGGCTATATGCCGATGATGAACGGCGGGTCCTCTCGTTTCTTGCAGCCGCAGCCGATGTGGCTGTTACAGCCCATGAAAAGGCAAAAGCGTCGGTAGGCGAGAGGAGGAGGCATCAGGGTGCGCCGGACTTCATGCCCTCCGAGTTTATCCCGCGGACGAAGATCGAGGAACTGTGCCGGGGCATAATGATCGACTACCTTGCTGCCGGTGAGTCATGGCCTGAAAGGATCAAGCTTGTCAATCCCGGGACAATCTTCTGGCTCAACGAGGTGGTGAGGACTCCAAATTTCGGTGACGTTCTCATGCGGGCGCGGCAATACCCGGACCTCCCCGACAGCCTCAAGCGCGAGCTCGACAAAGCCGCCCCCTTCAAGGGAAAGGAGTTTGCGAAAACCGGCAAATACGGGAGGTACATCATCCGGAAGGCCAACCGCCTCCTCATCGAACATTTTTACGAAGGCGTTCCGAAGTACGCAGTCAAGGTGGTGACGTTTAAAACGCCGAAGGCTGACCAGTGGCTGGAAACACGCCTTACCAACGAGCCAAAACTTAAACCGAGAGCGGCTGTCTTGCAATATCTAGGGATCTCGGACAAGAAGAAGACCGGGAAGTTCCACAACCTCGACCTGTTGGTCCCACACCTGACTTTGCGGGCATGGGCGATACGGGAAAAACTGAGTAAGAGGGAGAAAAGGGCTCAGCAGAAGAAGCCGGAAATTCCCGATTAGTTGCGATGTCTTTCGGGAAAGGACACAAGAGGCGAAAGACGTCACTCAGGGGTTTACTGTGAAAAGAGTGCTTTTCGCAGTCGTCATGTTCGCCTCCCTCTGCTCGGCTGTTTTTGCTCAAGCCAACGGGAAAATGCAGATTCGCTTCATGGACGTAGGCCAGGCAGGCTCAGTCCTGTTCATATCTCCGCATGGGTAAGGTGCTGTTCGACGCATTTCATATGTGTGGCGCTTCTGACAGATTCACCATACCTTTTTGTCAGCGCGCCAGGTGACATCAGAGGGCGTAAGAGTACCATTTTTGGTGGGATGCCACTGGGCAGAAAGGGCGGGGTCGGCTTCGGCGAGGCTCAAACCCTGACCCAGGCAGACAGGCCTTCGACTATCACGGATCATGGTAAGTATGTGTCTTCTCCATTCGTGGCCCTTTTCACAGATCCACCAGACGGACCGCTTGGTGTTGGCGGGCACGTCGTGAGGGGTCAGGCTGCCGTTCAGGGTAGGGTGCCACTGGGCGGCGATAGCAGGACTTCGGACTGAGAGGGAATCATCTTCGGTGACCTTGAAGCCGGCACAGAAGGGGCAGCCGCGCCCCTGAGCCCTGCTGCCTATTTCAGCTTGCCATTCGTGACCGTGACTACAGGTCCACCAGACCTTTCTGCCAGAACTGGGGGCAATCTGGTTGGGGGTCAGCGGAGCGTTCCGGGACGGGCGCCACTGTTCTGCGAGGATGGGATTGATAACTGCCAGATTATAATGTTCACTTGCCCGTGACATAGATACCTTATCCGGGTAGGGTATTACAGATCGTTAAGGCCTTCAAGGGGACTAATGGGTCTGATTCTGGCGCGTACGTGAGTCGCAGTTCCATCGATGAATCTCTCCTGCGAGAGAAAAGCAGACCCTCCGACGCGCGGGGAGCCTCTGCGAAACGTGGTGACTCCACCCTGCGATATGCCCAAACCCGAAGCTGATTTAGGGGGACTTGCCGCTTTCGGTTCTAAGACTTGACATTTCGTGTCGTTATGGGTAACAAGATACCCCATAGCGATACGGAGCGTACAATGAAAACCTCAGAATTCCTGGCCCTTCATACAGTCTTCTCGCTCGACGAGGCAACTCGAGCCCTTGCGCCGGCCGGTGGGAAGGCTGGCACCGTGGGCAGGCTCAAGCATTACCTCGCAACCGGTCGACTCAAACTTGTTGCTCGCGAAATTTACTCAGTTGTGCCTCCAGGGGTACAAGCCCAGCAATTTCAACCTGACCCTTTTCTGGTGGGAGCCTCCTCGCGCCCCGAAGGGGTCTTCTCTCATCACAGCGCCCTTGAGTTGCTCGGTGTAGCCCACTCGGTCTGGAATCAATACACGCTTTATGTTTCCAGCCGGCGCCGTGCCCTTTCTTTGGCAGGAATGACGATACGGTTCTTGGAGCCACCCAAGCCTATGATGGCCACCGGAGCAGAAGTATTTGCCACACGCACAGTGGAGAGGCAGGGGAAGCTGTTGCGCGCCACAGGCCCGGAGAGAACCCTTGTGGAAGGATTTATGCGGCCGGGCCTCGCCGGTGGGCTGGAAGAGTTGGTTGTCTCTGCGAGTGGCTTCTCTACCCTGGATTTGGATCTTCTAAAGGAGGTTTTGAAACGGTACGGCATAGCCAAGATTTGGGCGGCGGTGGGCGGGTTTCTTGAGCGGGTCGAGGGGGCCTTCCACGTCAGCGATGCCTATCTCCTGGAACTGGAAAAGTTTCGCCCCGCGTCGCCTCAGTATCTTCTCCGTGGCCATCGCGGGGGAACGCTCTCTCCCCGCTGGAATCTGATCCTTCCCCCGGATAAGGAACGGCTCGGTGGACCGGATGAGCGTTAGCCTCCAGTTTCTTCAGCGCTGTGCAGCCGAGACCGGGTTCCGTCCTGAGGTGGTTGAGAAGGTTATCCGACTCGGTGAACTCGCCGGGGACGTGGGCCGTCGCCCGCTTCTAGGAACCGTGCTTGCTCTCAAAGGAGGTACGGAACTCAACCTCTGTTTCGGAACACCAACCCTCTTTCTGTAGACCTCGGTTTTAACTACATCGGACATATGGGCTGGCAAAAAATGCAAACCGAACGGCCGCAGGTGGAAGAAGCTCTCGATTAACTTGCACAGCGGCTAAGTTACCGGATACAACGCTCAGCCGATGCATTCGCGGGGCGGAAGCTCTATCTCACCTACAGCTCGATCCTCGGCCCTCAGGACCGGATCGAGACAGACGTGAACTTCCTCTTCCGGACTCCCATCGGACCGATCGAGAAGAGAGAAATGTGGCAACCAGGAGGGCTGGATCGACCCGTTCTTCCCGTCGTTTCCCTCGATGAACTCTGCGTCGGCAAAATACTTGCTTTTCTGGACCGGGCGGCGGTGCGAGATGCCTGGGACGTGGCCCGTCTCCCGGTCATCGCTGGAGATTCTCTGTCGTCGAAACTCTCCCGTTCCCGGTTGTTGGCACTATCGGCGCTTCTGGATCAACCCTTGGAGACTTATGAACGGCGGATGTTGGAGGAGCGAATTGATGACCGGTCGATTGCCGAAGAGCTCGTCCCGATGTTATCCGGAAATGAATCGCCAGGGGTCACGGATTTGGTCGAACGGGCATGGGCGGTTGTGGCGCCATTCCTCAAGCTCGCCCCTGAGGAGCGTGAATATACGGCGGCCATTCAACGGGGGGAGCTACGCACGGATCTTCTCTTTCCAGACGGCCCGGAAGCGGGAAAGCGTCTTGGTGAGCATCCCGCCATTCAGTGGAAGCTCCTGAACGTCCGTGGACATATGGCCCGACTTAAGGGACAACGTAAGCAATCCCTCTTATCTGATGAAGAAGCGGGGACCTGACCATGGCTATTAATGCTTGGCAAGGGAGGGATTCATCGCCTCAAGAGAATTCTGGTAAGTGACTCGGTGGCGGGGACAGGCTCTTCTTTTATTTCTGCTTGCTATTTCCGCCTGCCGCTCGTGACCGTGACTGCAGACCGATCCAAAGGATGAGGACGATCAAAGTTCCGTCGACGAATCCCTCCAGCGGAAAGACTCTCGACATAGCCCTCCAAAGAAACGGATGATCTCGGGTCTCGTCAACCCGCGAAGCGAGGCCCTTCCTGCCATTTCGCATAACTCGCCGAAGTTTTCTGCCTGCTCAGGAGTCAGGGAGGTTAGTCTCCCTTCGAGGTAGGCATCTTCGATATCCTCACGGGTAAGGGTGCCGTCATGGCAGTTACCCAAGGCACCGGCTATGGAATCGCAAAGACTATCCCAGCTTGATCCGAACAGGGAGGTCGATGAAAGAAGTAGTATTGCAGCCACTATCCAGACCATATAGAGGTTCTTCATTCCTGACTTCATCAGATGCAGCCCGTGCCGTATTTTGTGCCCACTACCGACCACCTTTCTTAATCTGTGCCATCTTGATATGTTCTTTCCTCGCAGTTCTGTCTTCCACGTTGCTCTTTATGAGTCTTCCTTGAATCCGGTATATCTGTTCGTCGGTGAGGGTCTTTACGGCTCTTCTCTTCATAATCTCCGAAGCAAGACCGTCGTAGTAGACGACCGGGGTCGTAGTGTATACCTTCCTCAAGTCTGCCCGTCTGCTGAAAGCTACGAAGGAATGATATTCGATTTCAGAAAAATCCTTCAGGGTTTCCCGTAGAGCCATGATGTGGCCGTAGTTCTGTCGCACCGGGTTATAGAACCTGCTTTTCTTCTTGAAGATAACCTGGGTCCAATACTGTTCGTGGTCGTCACCATATATCCATCCGTCATAGTTCTTCGTCTCTATTACGAAGATACCATAAGGAGATATGACGGCGTGGTCGATCTGCGATGTCCCCGTTGCGGTCTTCAACATGAGGTCGTGAAGGACCTTGTATTCCTGGGGTAACTTAGAAAGATGGCCCCTGACGCCCTTTTCGCCTATCTTGCCCTTCAGTATCGGCAGGTACCGCTTGAATAGGGCGAAAAGGATGAAGAAGACGAACAGGAGAAGAAAGACCTTCCAGGCAGACAGAAGGCCGATGACAAAGCCCTTTCCCATTACCTTTCAGCCTCAGTACCTGGGTTGATATGGTTCCGAGTGCTCCCGGTGTTTCAGCCAGTTCTCTATGTACCTTGCGGCAAGCTGCTTCGACTTTATGATGAGGAGGTTCTCGGCGTTCTTCTCTTCTGCTGCCTTGGTAAAGTTGAAGGAACCGGTAATGACCGTCTCCTTGTCGATGATGATAACCTTGTTGTGGGCTATGGCGTGTTTATCGTCAATAAAGGTGGGTATACGGGCGTTAGCGAGGAAGGTTGCGGAGGTGTATTTCTCCTTCCGTTGGCTCCTATCAAGGATTGCCTCTACCCGTACCGCCCTCTTATGAGCGCCTATAAGGGCCTTGGCTATAGGGGCCGAGGTAAAGCTATAGGCTTGTACGAGAACCTCCATGGTGGCGCTATCGATCTCTCTGACGACGGATTCGGTACAGCCTCCTTGTGGGGAGAAACAGATGGTTTTTATGTCGGCTTGGAAGGCCGAGCCATAGGATGCTGATAGTAGCAGTATCAGGGTGAAGAATATCAGGGATATGCTGCATTTGATACGGTTGTTCATGAGTCCTCCGGCAGGGGATACGTCATAGTTCTGTGTGGTTTCATTGTATCAAAGTTGCGGGAAAATAGCAGGGGAAGATTAGGAGAATTGTCACAGGTAAGGGTGCTCGACGGAACCGATCATCGTTATATTCCACTCTCGTAATATTACCCGCTTGACCTGTACGGCTATGTGCCGTATAATGTCGAAAGGAGGTGCATTATGAGCTCAACCACTACATCGAGTGCACGTCTTGAAGCGAGGATCAGCAAGGAGTTGCACGCCACTCTCAAACGCGCTGCTGAGCTCCAAGGCCGTACTGTAACCGACTTCGTCATCACTGCAGTTCAGGACGCAGCGAGAAACACCATCGAGCAAACGGACGTTCTCAGGTTGTCGCTGGCCGATCAGGAGCAGTTCGCCCAAGCACTGCTGTCACCACCCAAGGCTACACCCGCACTAAAGAGAGCCTTTGCCCGTCATCGCAAACTGGTGAGCCCTGAATGAGTGACGGGCTGTTTCGAGTGGTCCGCCTCGAACAGGCCCATGATCGCAGCACGTTCAGGAGCGGCTCCGAATCCCTGGATAGTTACTTCAGGGAACGAGTCACTCAGGATATTCGCCGCAGGATAACGGCGTGTTTTGTCGCGCTATCGAGTGATGGTAGTGTTGTGGGCTACTATACGTTGGCTTCGGCAAGCGTGTTTCTCGGCGACCTGCCGGCAAAACTCCTCAAAAGACTGCCACGTTACCCCTCCGTTCCCGCAGTGAGAATGGGACGTCTTGCTGTTGATCAGGCTTTCAAGGGCCAGGGACTCGGTGGTGCCCTGCTGGCCGATGCGCTGATGCGAGTGGCTCGCTCCGAGATAGCGGCCCATGCACTGGTGGTCGACGCCAAGGGCAGCACAGCTGCGGACTTCTATCGACACCATGGTTTTCTTGAAACAGCGAACCAACCGTTGACGCTATTTCTGCCTTTGGCCACGCTGCAAGATGCTGGGTTGAAGTATAGGGTTGAAGTCAGACTGACAACATAATTAACAGGGCATTGATTGTTACTCTTCGGACAGTGGGTAACAGCGCTACGAACGGCAAGAGAGCGGATCATGGCAGAATCCGCGTGGTCGTGGGCGTCATGTCTTTGGGAGATCAACCTCTCATGGTAGAGGACGTTGAAAGCATACTGGGAGCACCGGACAAAATATCCGACGCTTTTAAAAACGAGAATCCAAGACATCCGTCTCCGGTACTACCCATGACCCATCACTTGGGCAACAAAGCCATAGACCACCCGTATGACAGTCCGACTACAAAAGGAAATATCGGATTCCTCATTAATGGCGACGGAGTTGTCAATCGATATACCGCATTTCTGGAGGTGAAGCAGCCATGGCATCGGTGAGTATGCCGCCTCTTTTCCCTTGAGTTCCGTGGCGACCGGCATATAATGGAAGAAAGGTTACTTTCGGGGGAAATAGGGAGGAAGGGGTCAGGAAGCTATG
>CAYOYU010000076.1:12644-19085 GCA_964408265.1 uncultured Syntrophorhabdaceae bacterium | reverse complement strand
AAGCAAAGAAGATGATCTTTGCCTCCAGCGGGGGCGCCATTTATGGTCAGGCTGCCGAGGTCCCCACCACCGAGGCCTATATTCCGGAACCCGTTTCTCCCTATGCGATTTCGAAACTCTCGGCGGAGAGATATATACGGTTCTACCACCACCAATATGGACTCCCCTATGTCATCCTTCGCTACAGCAACGTCTATGGGCCGAGACAAATAAGACAGGGCGAGGCGGGGGTTGTGGCGATTTTTGCGGAAGGGCTCCTTGAAGGGCGCCATCCGGTACTTTATCACTTTGAAAACGATAGGAACGGCATGATCCGTGACTACTGCTACGTAAAAGATATTGCCCGTGCAAACCTGTTGGCCTCGCAAGAGGGAAAGGTGGGTATATTCAATATCGGTACCGGCAAGGGCACGACCACACTTGGACTTTACGAAAAGATCGTCTCCATCGTCCGAGCCTCCGGGCGGTCCCTTCCTCAATCCTACGACAAGCCCGGGCTGGGTGGTATGAGGGCGGGTGACATACCAGTCAGTACCCTGAATGTGGAAAAAGCCAGGGCAGAACTGGGCTGGCAGGCCCTATATGATATGGACCGGGCGCTTTCAGAGACAATAGACTGGTACAGCCGGAATGAGGCTTAAAATCCTTGGCAGTGGTACGGCAGTCCCGGTGCTGGAAAGGGTATCTTCCTCATACCTGATTACCATGCAGGGACAGGCAATACTCGTCGATATCGGGCCTTCCGTGGTGAGGAGGCTCCTGGAGCAGGGATTCTCCGTCGATGACATAGATGTCGTTGTCATCACTCACTTCCACGTTGACCATACCGCAGACCTCCCGACCTTTCTCTTTGCAGCCAATTACGGGGCTGTGGAGAGAAGGAAACCTCTGCTCATTCTTGGCGGTCCCGGCATCCACAAGTTCTACAGAAAACTCAGGTCCTTGTATCCATGGGTTGCGCCAAAAAATTATGAACTGACCATCCGTGCTATGCCCCGAGGCGAATATGAGTTGAATGGCGTTTCCTTCGAAACCAGAAAATTGAACCATAACAGAGAAAGTATCGGAGTAAAAATAAGGAGCAAAGGGAAGAGTATCGTTTTTTCAGGGGACACGGATTATTCCAGAAACCTGGTGGCCCTTGCAGGAGGTGCGGACCTTCTCGTTGCAGAGTGCTCGTTTCCGGAAAGGAAACTCCGGGGACACCTGAATCTTGCTACGCTCGAAAGAATAGTCGGAGAGGCGAAGCCTCAAAAGGTTATATTATCCCACCTCTATCCGGCCTGGGATGAATACCGAGGAGTCCTCCACGCGCCATTTCTGCTGGCGGAAGATGGTCTCGAGATAGACCTGTAAGGCTCGAATCCCCGATGCGGCGGAACGTGACTCCCCTCAGGGGGTCTTCTTCTTCACGATAAGGCAGCCGGCCTGTTTCTCCGGTTCATATTTTCTGGATTTCTTGAGTTCCGCCACGAGTTCATCGGCTGGATCTTCCACGGCAAGCACCATTCGCCCCTGCGGTTTCAGGTAGGTCATACCCCTCTTTATGTAGGCCTTCGTCACTTCTATGCCGGGCAGATCATCTTCCCAACTGTAGCGCAGAAATGGTTGAACGAAAATGAAATCAAAGCTGTCCGAAAGAAGGAAGGGAAACTCGATTTCAAAATGGAAGAAACCGTTTCTTTTGGCTGTTTCTTTGGCCGCCCCAAACCAGTCCTTCCGTCTGAATGCCTGCCAGGTGCTGCTGTCACTGTCCAGACTGAAGAACATCTCCTGAATCCGTTTCTGATCTTTGGACCCTGCGAAGTATCCTGCCGTAACCAAATCCATGAAATCTCTGATACGGTCCCTGTATACCGTCAGTTTTGCCTGCAGCTCATTCTTGGTCTGCAGGTCTTCTTTGATCTGTGCGGAGAGTGATGAGTAATGGCGGTAGGTCTTACGGAGGTCCTCGATAACCTCGCTCGGGTTCCTGCCGAAGAGACCCATCTGCTGGCTCGTGTCAGCTGCACCGGAGATGTCCAGGAGGGACATACCTATCAAAGGGTTGCCGAATCTGTAATGCCTGGCAGGGGCCCCTGAAAGCCTGCTGAATGTGTTCTGGAGCATATCAAAGGCGAGATGGGATCTTTCTATACCATAGAGGACATTGTCGCAGATGAACGATTTGAGAGATTTCTGATCTTCCCACTGAGAGACGAAACTGTTCTTTTCCTTGTAGGGAAGGACGAAGGAAAGGTAAGCAAGCGTCTCCAGGAGCTGTACGCTTATGTTGCCGAATCCGGGCGTCATATCGAGGATTTTCAGGGAGAGGAGCTCATCTTTCGTATTGCCTGGTCTCCAATCTCCTGTCAATATGCCTTCAAGGTTGGGAATTGTTGAAAGCGGTTTCTTCATGAAGAGATAGGTGAGTAAATCCGGAATATCATATTCGTTGATGATATCCGGTGTCCTCGATTTCGGCCGGGCCATCGCCTGCCCCCGGTCAGCAAGATAGGCTTCTGTGGTAGCTATCTGACCGGTGGGTACGAATTGAGAATAGAGGTCAATGGCCTTGGGGTAGATGTCAACTTTTTTTCGCAGGTCTTTAACGGACTTCTGGAAGGAGACTTTTGCTCTGCTCAGTGATTCGATGAGAAGGTTTCTCTCTTCTTCGAGAAGATGCGGAACGATTGCCTGAAGACCGGGGAGAGAAAAGAGATGAAAGAAAATGTGGAGGATATCCATGCGCTCTTGCAACAGAGCCGCTTCAATATCTATCTCGATGAATCTCTCCTCAAAGTGAGACGGCCTTCGAAGGAGCATCCAAGTCTTTCCGTTGGTCAGTATTCCCCAGGGGCTTCGGGATTTCTTAAGGAGATAGGTCGTCTGGTAGAGCGGGATCTTGTTCTCGAATTCCAGGAAGAATCCGCCGATACCCTCTTTCAGATTCCTGCCATACCTCTTGAGAACCAGAATACCTAAGGTCCGTTCAAAATATTCCTTTGTGCCCCAGAGCTCGGAACTTTTCTCTCTGTCTTCTTCGGTGGCGAAGAGCGTGACGTCGGGACCTTTAACCTGGTCTTCAAAGAATTTTGGTTTGGACTCGTACGCATAACCGAGATTCTTGAGAACCGGTTTTACCAGGTGAATCTCGGTATGGATTTCGCTGGCGAATTTCTTTATGTCCTGAAATTTGGCCAGAATCTCCAGAAGATTGCCATATACGTCATCTTTTCTCGGCAGGGAGAGTATTCTCTCGATGGAGCGGGGTGAAAGGAGCGTATTCCCAATTGTCACGGGGTCCATTTTACAGAACAAGCATAAATGATTAGTGTTGCTCAGTCAAGGAGAGGAACGTCTTTTTCTTCTTTGTCCAGCCCCAGTCGCTGGGTTCGTTCGACTTCTTTTAACTTCATCCGGATAATCACGACAGTGCCTAAGATACCTATCCAGAAGAAGGCCAGACTCTCAAGAATGGTAAACCTGTCGTAGGGTGCGGACGGGGATACCTCGACGGCATCAGGTGCCGCCCAGACAACAGAACACCCCGCACACACGAAAAGAAGCGTCAGAAGTATTCTTGTCACCCGGGTCCTCCTAGCTGAAATATCCCACAACAGTCATCACCACAAAATAGAGGGCGTAAAGGACACCGATCCATGTGAAAAGCGGACTCTTTTCTCCGGCCTTCGACTTCCGGTCGAAAAAGGGGAGGAGAAAGAAGAAGAGGATTCCGCAAGAAATAAGCAGGATTGCGATGGTCTCGCCGTTGAGTCCAAGGATTTCTCCCGGAAATAATTTCAAAGTCTGGAAAAGGAAGAGAAAATACCACTCAGGCTTAATGTTCTCGGGTGCAGGGGCAAGGGGATCTGCCTTCCTGCCTATTTCAGGGGGCAGAATGGCGGCCAGGGAGACCACAACGCCCAGCACCAGGAGCCAGACAATGAGGTCCTTATAGAGCATGTTCGGGAAAAAGGGGATAGATTTACGGGGCTGCCCTTCCTGCGATACGGGTATGCTCATACCATGGTATTGAACGAGGAGAATATGAAATCCTCCCAGCAAAAGAGTGATAATGGGGAGGAGTGAGACATGAAACGCATAGAAGCGCGTGAGCGTCTCACCGGTCACATCAAGGCCGCCCCTCAGAAAGGCCTTAATAAATCCGCCAACCACGGGAAGATTGCCTGCTCCTCCGGTCGCCACCCGCACTGCGGCAAAGGCCCGTTCATCCCACAACAACAGGTAGCCTGAGAGTCCAAAGAATATGGAGATGACGAGAAGGATGAATCCCGAGAACCAGATCAGTTCCCTTGGTTTCCGATACGCTTTCAGGAGCACGGTACTGAAGAGGTGAACAAAAAGAGCAAGGATGGCCAACTGGGCTCCCCAATGATGGAGGGAGCGGAAGAACCATCCCATATTCAGCTTGGTCACAATTTCTATGATGCTTTTGTTGGCCTGCTCGAAATAGGGGATGTAATAGAATGAAAGGGCGAAGCCGGTGAGAAACTGGACCGCAAAGAGGAAGAAAGTAATCCCGCCCATGTAGTACCAGACATCCTGCGCATGAACCGGTACAAGCTTATGCCTCGCAAGTTCCCCCAGTTCTCCCAGGGCGTACCGATCGCGGATCCAGTCGCTAAGCTTTTGGCAATTCAACCTTTATCCCCTTTCTTGCGACGATCAGTTTGTCACCCTCCACGAGGGATTCGAAAAACTCCAGTGGCTTCGGGGGCGGCCCTTCGATATTCTTGCCATTCTCGTCAAACCAGCCCTTGTGGCAGGCGCAGTAGAATTTCCTGTCCTCCGGCTTATAGGTGATGTTGCACTCCATGTGGGTGCAGACCCCCTTAAGGGCGGAGGTGTCGCCATTTGGCCTTTTGATGAAGAGTCCCAGTTTACCGCCCCAGGCAAAAGGTTTTACTGAGTTGACCGGTATGTCGAGGTAATCCTTTGCATTGAGGACAACAAAATCGGGTTCCTTGCCAAGGGTGGGAAAGGCGAACTTGAAAAGAGCATAGAAGCCCCCTGAAGCGAATGCAAGAACCCACCCGCCGAAGAGGGTGTTCAGGAATCTTCTTCTCGTGAGAAGTGAATATTCAAGCTTCATCTTTTGCCATGCCTAATATTTTTTTCACCTTACGCTTGAGAATGGCTTTCCTCAGGCCCACAATCGAATCCGTCGGTCTCACGTCCTTAGGGCAGGCTTCTATGCAACGAAGCACCGTGTCGCATCCCCACACGCCTTCATCGTTGTCGACCTCGTCGAGGGACCGGCCGGGTCGCTGGTCCCGGGAGTCGAGGGCAAACCTTTCCAGTTTCGCCAGCGCTGCAGGTCCCAGATAGTCCGGATCTCTTGAGAGGACGGGACATGCTCCGTAGCAGGAGGCGCAGAGGATGCAGTTCACGTACTGGTCGATCCGGTTTCTTTCTGCTTCGCTCTGAAGGAGTTCCTTCTCGGGCTGGCTCTCCCTCCGGATGAGATAGGGCCTGATCTTCTCATACATGTTCCAGAAGGGTGTCAGGTCCACTACAAGGTCTTTGATGACCTCGAAATTGGGGAGGGGTTCCAGGATGACCGTATCAACCTGGAAAGAAGAAGCCTGTGTTCTGCAGGCCAGGCTGATGGTGCCGTTGATCACCATGGCACAGGAGCCGCAGACTGCGGACCTGCAGGAAGACCTGTAGGAGAGGGTGCCATCGAGTTCGTCTCTGATCCTGTTCAGCACGGTCAGTACCGTCAGTCCGGGAATCACCTTTATGCGGTATGACTGGAAGTGCGGTTCCTCGTCCGGTCTTTGGGAATCGTATCGAAGGATCTTGAAGGTAAGGATGCTTTCCTGCATCAGTACGTTCTCTCCATGGGCTGATAACTGGTTATCACCACGGGCTTGTCTGAAATGACGGGTTCTCCGTCGGGCCCCACCCGGGCGATGGTATGCTTAAGAAAGGCGGCATCGTTTCGCGTACTGAAATCGCGCCTGAAATGGGCACCCCTGCTTTCCTCCCGAAGGAACGCGCCCAGGGCTATGACATGGGCTACGTCGAGCATATACTCCAATTCCAGGGCATTCATGAGTTCGTAGTTCATGTGCCTGTCTGCTGACGAGATCCCCACATGTTTGTACCGTTCCTTAAGCTCCAGAATGTCCTTCACGGCCTGTTCCATCTCCGCACGCTGTCTGAAAATTCCAACGTTGGCGAACATGGTTCTGTTCAATTCTGCGTGAAGGGCGAAGGTCTTTTCCGTCCCTCCTGCCGCGAAGCGTTCCATCTTCTTCTCTATCTCTGCTTGCCTCAGTTCTATGGGGTGTTCGCTAGTTTTTGCTTCGTTATTGCTGAGAAACTCGTCAATGGCAAGCGCCCCGAGTTTCCCGAAAACGATGGTGTCCAGAAGCGAGTTACCGCCGAGCCTGTTGGCGCCGTGCACGCTTACGCAGGCACATTCGCCTGCAG
>CAYOYU010000076.1:7004-12634 GCA_964408265.1 uncultured Syntrophorhabdaceae bacterium | reverse complement strand
ACGTCCTTGTAGTAGGTGGCGATGCGCTCGACGGCATAGAAGCCGCGCACCTCGGTCGCAGCCTTCTCGTCCGTATCAATGCCTCCCATGGAATAATGCTGGCTGGGCATAATGGGTATGGGTTCCTCTATAGGGTCTACCGCGAGGAAGTCCATGGATATATTCCGTATGCCGTGAAGTTTGTCGATTATCTTGTCGCAGCCCAAATGGCGCAGGTCGAGCTTGATATATCTTCCCAGGGGGTGCTCGAAACCCCGGCCTTCATCGATCTCTGTCTGGATGCTCCGTGACACGATATCCCTGGGGGCGAGCTCCATCGCCTTGGGAGCATATTTTTCCATGAACCTTTCACCCAGGTTGTTTATGAGATAACCGCCTTCACCGCGGCACGCCTCAGTCATAAGTATGTTGGTCCCGATGAGGCCCGTGGGGTGAAACTGAACAAACTCCATATCTTTGATCGGTACACCGGCCTTGTAGGCCATCCCGATACCGCTGCCCGTATTTATGACGGCATTGGTGGAATAGGCGTATACTCTTCCGTAACCGCCGGTGGCGAAAAAGATAACCTTCGCCCTGATAGGGACCATGTTGCCCGTTTTCAGGTCCAGGGCTACAACACCGTGGCAGACGCCGTCGTCATTCACCAGGCCTACGACGTAGTATTCCTGGTAGACCCTTACCGACTTTGCCACAGTCCGCTCGTAGAGAGTGTTGAGCAGCACGTGACCCGTGATGTCTGCGGAATAACAACACCTCGGATAACCCGCGCCTCCGAAGGGACGTTGCGCGATAGTGCCGTCGGGGAACCTGCTGAAGGGGCAGCCCCAGTGTTCCATTTCGTAGACGATCTTCGGGGCTTCCCTGCACATGATTTCCACGGCGTTCTGGTCTGCCAGGTAATCGCTGCCCTTTACCGTATCGAAGGCGTGTTTTTCCGGCGTGTCGTCTTTGGCATTGGGGTTGTTTGCGAGGGCAGCGTTAATTCCACCCTGTGCTGCGATGGAATGTGACCTGATGGGGTGGACCTTGGAGAGCACGGCGACGTCGTATTTATCGCACAGGCCAACTGCCGCCCGGAGCCCTGCCAGACCTCCACCTACTATGAGAACATCATGATAAAGCATGTTTATGACGTAATAAGGTAAATGTAGATAAGAAGCGCTGAAATGATTGCTGCCACCAGATTGGAGATCCAGAAGAGTTTCTTCTCCTGTTTATAGCCCAGATCGATGGCAATGGTTCTAAGGCCGTATATGCTGTGAAAGGTAAAAAGCAAAAGTATGAGCACATCCACAATGGGTTGCCGGTGAAGGCTCAAGGCCCAGTCGGGCTTCTTATCCTTGGTGAAGAGGAAGAAACTTGTCAGTATTTTGATCCCGAAAAGAATTATAAGCGATACGCCGCTTATTCTGTGAAAAAGCCAAATGAACATATACACAACTCTTAACAAGTGCGCAAAAAAGTGTCAAGGGAATTCCGTCCCTCTTTTGTTATTATATCCGCTGTGGAGGGCAAATAGCAGAAGTACCGGGGATCTAAGCGCTTTCTTAAGGGAAATGATCTTCGGATATGGCCGGAGGTGAGCTGAAGGGTTGCCATCGGAGAACCGCAATTGTATACACTGCTATGCGTGATATCCCGAATCCTGCCCTTGCCATTTTTTTCGAAATTCGGGATACTGGAATAGAAGAGTAAAGGTGACAGATGCGGAACGACCAAAATGGTAGGTTCGGCATGATTTGCATGTGGTCCAATAAATCGAAGCACGAGGAAAAGTATGGGAGATTACGACGACGAAAGACCCGACTGGCGTGAACTTGACAGGAGAAAAGACAGGAGCCGCCATTACGGCACTGCCCAGGAAAAGGGGGCCAAGAAGGAAGGGCCCAAGAACCGCTGGCAGGCTGGACGGGTCAAAGAGGCCCTGGACAGGATCTTCATGGGTGATAAAGGGACTGTAGAGCACGACAAGGCATACAACAAGCTTCACAGTACCTATGGTTCGGAAAAGTTTCTTACAGCCGTGCAGAAGTACATGGCCAAGTATGGTCTGCCCGACGATGTACCGTCGCTTCTGCTCATCCTTGACTCAAAGGATCAGGAGATCATACTTGCCACCTTCGACAGGCTCAAGGAGGTCTATCCCTCTCTTCAGCCCAGGCAGAAAGAGGACGTGAGAAGAAAAGTCTCAATATTCGCCATGACGGACAAGTCCAGGGAGGTCAAGTTGAGGGCCTCGGAGATCCTGAAAGAGATGGGGTAGAAGGGTCTAACTGTTCTCTGCGACGAACCGCTTGAAGGACCTGTCGTAGGTGCGCTCACCCTCCTTTGAAAAGAAACAACCGGGCAGTTGTTTTTTTGGACGATGATAGGCCACGCACTCACAGCACTTGCCTCTTCTCTCGCACGATTCATAGGTGCAGGGACAGGAGGCCTTGTTCTTCTCTATAGTACATTCCATCATTTTTTCCTCCTTCCTTTTGGAGACGCGAGGGGGGGGGAGAGACATTTCCCTAGGCCCTCACGACTTCAATTGGCAGTACTTATACAAGGGGTTACGTGACTAAGGTATTCGATCCGTCGGGCAGGATATAGCAGAGCTTTTGCCTGCCGTCATCAACCCGGTCGATTGCCTCCTGGACGGTCGCTGCGGGAGTGAGCCCCATCTTTCGCACAATCCCGGCATCGAGATCCGAAACGAGACTGATATTACACCTCGCCGCCTTGCAGCGCGTCGCGTAGGCTGTCTGGGCATAGACCTTGTCGGCCTTTCGCACGTGGGGTTCCATCTCGGCGATGGTGGCATATTCGAACCACTTCAGAAAGTCAGGGTTGCCGAGGCCATCCTCGCACTTTCCGCTCACTATCACGTGACCCGAGTCCTTCACCGCGCCCATTGCATGTTCTATGGCTTTGTGGGCCTGGATAAAATTGATGTCCTTGGGAAAGCCGCCGGAGCTTACAATGACCACGTCGGCCTTTTCTGCGGCATGGACCGAAAAGTGCTCCATGAGCCAGTCGCAGCCTGCCTCATGGGCTTGCCGCATATCTCCTGAAAAGATATTGAGGAATCTGTGTTTGTCATCCACGACGGTGTTGATGAGAAAGAGCGGCGTTTTGATGAGGGCTATCCCTTCCATGAGTTCTTCGTGCATGGGATTGCCATGGAGACTTCCCGATTTCGCCAGTTCGTGCTTGCCCATCCTGTCAGTCCTGAAGACCTTGCGGTGGATGCCGAGAATCGTATCATATCCTGAAACGCCGGGGAATATCCCCTTTCGACCTCCGCCGAAGCCGGCAAGGTAATGAAAATTGATGGACCCTGTCACGATGGCTGCATCGGCGCCGAAGAGGGCCGAATTGAGGAGCACCTCCAGGCCCGATGCCGTATAACCCGCCGAGGTAAGTTTCTCACTGTCGAAACAATCGTGGTCAAAGGAGGGAACCCGATCGAAGATGTAGTCGGAGACGATGGAGCGCTGCTCTTTTTCCGTCTGTTTCCGGTGGTTTCCCAGGGCATAGACGATCCTGACATCCTTGTTCTTCAAGAATTTCTCGTAAAGGATGGGCAGGAACTGTTCTGTGCCTGCATATCGGGTCACGTCGGGGACTATGACAAGGATGCTGCGGAAGGGTGCGAGCCACTCTTCCAACGGACCGGCGCCGATGGGCTCCTTGAGGGAGCCGGTCAGCGCCTCTTCCAGAGGTACGGCCGGCGGCTCACCGTGCCGCAGTGTCTCTGTCCGCCAATGCTTAGGGACCTGGAAGGAAATGCCTCCTGTCCCGTACTTCAATGTATACTCTGTGGTTGCCATCTCTTTAGACCTGTCTTCAGCAAGCGGCCAAAGACAATCCTCCCTATTTTATGCTGTAAAATACGTCTCTGCCTCCGAAAACTCCGAGCTCTCCCAACTCTTCCTGAATTCTCAGGAGCTGGTTGTATTTCGCTATCCTCTCGCTTCGGGATGCTGAACCGGTCTTGATCTGCCCAACGTTCGTGGCCACGGCAAGGTCGGCGATGAAGGTATCCTCGGTTTCGCCGGAGCGGTGAGAAATCACGCAGGTGTATCCGGCTCGTTTTGCAATTTCAATGGTGGTAAGGGTCTCCGTCACAGTGCCTATCTGGTTCAGTTTGATGAGAATGCTGTTTGCCACGCCCTTCTTTATACCGTCCATGAAGATCTTCGGGTTTGTAACGAATACATCGTCGCCTACGATCTGTATCTTTGACTTGCATCTTTCCGTGAATTTCTGCCAGCCTTTCCAGTCATTCTGGGCGAAGCCGTCCTCTATGGATACGATAGGATAATCCTTGATAAGGGATGCGTAAAAATCTATGAGCTTCTCTGCGGTCCAGGTGTTGCCGTCGATATGGTACCTGTTCTTCTTATAGAGTTCGCTTGCAGCAACGTCGAGAGCGATGTAGACATCTCTGCCGGGCCTGAAACCGGCTTTATCGATTGCCACAATAAGCGTGTCCAAGGCTTCCCTGGTAGACGAGATCTGCGGCGCGAAACCTCCCTCATCACCTACACCTGTGGAATAACCTTTTTCCTTGAGGACGCCCTTCAGCGTATGGAAGACTTCTGCCCCGATACGAAGCGCCTCTGAGAAAGATTCTGCTCCCGCAGGGGCAATCATGAACTCCTGGACGTCGAGAGAATTTTGGGCGTGAGCTCCGCCATTAATCACGTTCATAAGGGGGACCGGGAGCTCCCTGGCCCGAATGCCGCCGATGTACTGATAAAGGGGGAGGGCGAGGAATTCCGAGGCTGCCCGGGCTACTGCCATGGAGACTCCAAGGATGGCGTTGGCCCCGAATTTGCTCTTGTTTTCAGTTCCGTCCATTTCTATGAGGAGGTTGTCGATGTATGCCTGGTCGAGCGCGTCGAGCCCCTCGACTTCCGGCGCTATGGCAGTGTTTACGTTCTCAACTGCCTTGAGGACCCCTTTCCCCTTATATCTCTTGGGATCGCCGTCTCTCAGTTCCAGCGCTTCTCTTTCTCCTGTGGATGCGCCTGATGGAACCATGGCCCGACCTGATGCACCGCTTTCGAGCACCACTTCGACCTCGACGGTGGGGTTGCCTCTGCTGTCGAGTATTTCCCGTGCAAAGACATCATATATCGTAGACATATCTTACCTCCTTGTGTGAAATTCCATCCGCTACATCGTCCGGTGGGTGGACTGGGCTGGTTCGTAAATTCCGGAGCTGCCGGCTCCGGGTCCGTATTTCTGAGAATATCACAGTAGAATAAAAGCTTCAAATGTTTTTGCTTTTCACCTCGCCGGTAAGCCCTCGGGATTCTTCGATATCGGGCTCGACATAAAGAGATCGGCTAAAAGGGAGACCATTGAATCGATACTGTTGCTGCAATATATTAATCAGACGCGGCGCTGCCGTAAAGCCGCTAAGATTCTCAGGAGGTGAAGCTATGCTGAAGAAGTCCGTTATCTGTTATCTTGTCTTTGCCATGTTTATTATCGGTATCGCCCCCAGAGTGGATGCTGCTTTCCTGCCCTCGCAAGCAATATCTCTTTCTGTGGTGGACAGGTCATCGGATGTTGAGCGGATCCAGCACGTTCTGGAGATGAAGCTTGTCCAGTAGCGGCTGCAGGACCTTGGG
>CAYOYU010000076.1:0-6994 GCA_964408265.1 uncultured Syntrophorhabdaceae bacterium | reverse complement strand
GGCGATTGGCGCGCCGGATGAGATCAAGGGGAGACTGTCCCAGTTGAGCGACCAGCAGATCCACAGCATAGCGCAGAAGCTGGACGACCTGAAAGTTGGCCAAGATAGCGGCCTTGGTGTAGTTATCGCTCTCCTTGTCATCATCGTGCTGGTGATAGTTATTATCCAGCTCTCAGGCCGCAAAATAGTGGTGACAAAATAGGGATTCTGGTTTATAAGAGACCCGGAGTCCAAGAGGGCTCCGGGTCACCGGACATGAAGCAAAACAAGACAGTCCTCTTTCTTTGCGTAATAGCTGCGATGGCTCTGACGGCATGTACGGCAGCCAGACGCGAAGTCCATGTGAAAGTCCAGCCGCCCCCAGGGGCGGTGATCATCAGCAATGTCCCTTTCTACGAACAGGAGGATTTTCAGTGCGGCCCCGCTGCGTTGGCCACGGTGGTAAACTACTGGTACGGGAAGAAGCCGGGGCGTGAGCTGCTCCCTGTGGAACGCATCATAGCTGATATTTACAGCCCCACGGCCCGTGGCGTACTTGGTCTGGACCTTGAGATCTATGCCGGGAAACTGGGGTTTCAAGTACGCCAGTACAGGGGTTCCATAGCCGACATAAAGGCCCAGGTGGACCGGGGAGTACCGCTGATCCTTCTTGTCGATTTCGGGTTCCTGGCCTATCAGGTGAATCACTTCATGGTATCGACGGGCTACACACCGGAGGGGATTATCTTTAACTCGGGCAAAAAAGAGAACGAACTGATCACCGACGACGAGCTCACCGGAATCTGGAAAAAAACCGGGTTCTGGACCCTTTCAATAGAACCTTAACAGATCCTGGGAAGCGGGGCCCCGGCAAGCAGATTGAGGCGCCTCGTTCCACCCATAACCGTCCTTAGATAGAGACTGCCGTTCCCGGAGGTGACATTGCCTATGACCCTTGCGGACGTTGCGCCAAACCTCATTCTCAGGTGGTCCGCGGCCTTGTGGGCTTCCTCGGGGGCGATGACGGCAAGAAACTTACCCTCGTTGGCCAGGTATAGAGGGTCCAACCCGAGCATTTCGGTCACCCCTCTCACGTCGTCATCCACGGGGATAGATTCTTCATCGATCCAGATGTCCATGCCCGAGGCAAGAGCAATCTCTTTGGCGTTCGTGGCGAGGCCTCCTCTCGTGAGGTCCCGCATGAATCGGATTCCCGTGAACCGGGAGAAGAGGTCTTCCGTCATACTGTTAAGAGGGGCACAGTCACTCAGAATCTGAAGGCTGAAGGGGAAGGACCCGCGTTCAAGCAGGATGCAGGCGCCATGGTTCCCTATCGGTCCGTTTACGATCACAAGGTCCCCGTCGGCTATTGCACCGTAGGTCACATCGACGCCTTCAAGGACCTCTCCTATCCCCGTAGTGGTGATAAAGATCTTGTCGGCCTCTCCTCGCGCCACCACCTTGGTATCGCCTGCAATGATTGTTACGCCGGCCTGCCTGCAGGTCTCGGCCATGGACGCCGTGATCCTGTTGAGGGAGGCGAAAGAGAGACCCTCTTCAACAATAAAGGATGCAGTCAGGTAAAGCGGTTTCGCACCACTTACGGCAAGGTCATTTATGGTGCCGCAGACAGCCAGCTTTCCGATGTCGCCGCCGGGACAGAAGATGGGATCAACCACAAAGGAATCAGTGGTGGCAGCCATCCGTCTGCGGCCGGCTGGGAGGGAGGCAGCATCAGTAGGGCCGGAGAGAAGGGGATTCGCGAAATGGGGCAGGAAACACCTCTCCAGAAGCTCCCTTGTAAGGAGTCCGCCATCCCCGTGGGCCAGGAGTATTACATCATCAGGTTCGTTCATGGTTTGCGCAATTCCTGAAGCGGCGATTCAGCTTTTCATCTTACCATGATCAACGGGGAGGTGTAAAAGACAACCTTATCCGGAAGCAAACCCGGGGCCCGTTATTCGACTCCCTAAATCACCCATATTTGTTCTGGATTTCTCCTCGACAGCGGTTTACAATTGTCCGGCCCCCGGGGCCGTGCAAGGTTTCCCCCGAACCTGTGAAGAAGATGACGAGGAGATTATCAGGAATATGACCTTGAAAGGGAAGACGGCAATTGTGGGCGTCGCCGAGTCTGATCTCGGATCGACGCCGGACAAGACATCTCTGCAACTGATCGCTCAGGCCACGCACCGCGCGCTCGATGATGCAGGACTGTCGAAAAAGGATATAGACGGGTTCTTTTGCGCGGGATGGATTACGATGGAATCAATCATGGTCGCCGAATACTTAGGCATTAAGCCATCCTATTCCGACAGCACGCTGCCGGGCGGCTCGGCATTCGAGTTCCATGTGCATCACGCAGCCGCAGCCATCTCGGCGGGTTTGTGCGAAACGGCCCTCATCTGCTATGGGGAAAACCGCCTTTCCGGGCGGAAGAAGGGCATGGCCATGAACTTTGTCAAAGGAGCCCCCCAGGAACCGGAGGAACAGTTCGAGACGCCCTATGGCTGCTGGGTGCCCATCCCGACCTATGCACTGGCGGCACAGCGCCACATGTATCAGTACGGTACCACAAGGGAACAACTGGCAGAGATAGCAGTGGCGACGAGAAAATGGGCGCAACTCAATCCCCTCGCCACCATGCGGGGTCCTCTCACAATCGAGGATGTCCTTGCATCTCCGGTTATGTGTACACCCCTCCACCTGCGTGACTGCTGCCTTGTCAGCGACGGCGGCGGCGCGGTTATCATGACTACGGCGGAGAGGGCGAGAAATCTCCGGAAAAGACCGGTCCTTGTCCTGGGGTGCGGTGAGTCCCACACGCACCGCAGCATTACCGGCATGCCCGACCTCACTGTGAGTCCTGCCAGGGCTTCGGGGGAGAGGGCTTACCGCATGGCCGGACTCCGTCCATCAGACATGGACCTCCTGGAACTTTACGATTCCTTCACTATTACCGTTCTTCTCCAGTTGGAGGACCTCGGTTTCTGCCCGAAAGGAGAAGGAGGGCGATTTGTAGAGAACCAGCGGCTGGCGCCGGGAGGGGGGCTGCCCACCAATACGAGCGGCGGCGGGCTCTCGTTCATCCACACCGGAATGTTCGGCATATTCCTTCTCATAGAGGCTGCGCGACAGCTTCGGGGAGAATGCGGCGACCGGCAGGTGCCAAATGCAAGAACAGCACTCTGCAACGGGATAGGCGGGTCTCTTGCATCGAGCGGAACCGTGATACTGGGGGTTGATTAACATGAAAAGGAATCCGAACAAACCGCTCCCTCTGATTTACGGTGAAACCAGACCCTACTGGGAGGCGGCAAAAAGGCACGAACTTCTCATACGTCGGTGCCGGGCCTGCGGCCGCCCGTATTTCTACCCCAGGGACTTCTGTCCTGAATGCTTCTCTTTTGATGTGGAATGGGTGAAGGCGAGCGGACGGGGGACCATCTATTCCTTCACCATCTGCCATCGTCCTGCGCCGGGTTTCGAGGAAGATGTGCCCTATAACCTGGCGCTTGTCGACCTCGAGGAGGGTGCCCGCATGATGAGCACCATCGTGGAATGCCCTGACAGCGGGCTTAAGATCGGCATGCCCGTGGAGGTCGTCTTCGATGACATCACCGAAGAGGTGACGCTTCCCAGGTTCAGGCCGATCAAGGCTCATTCCTGAAGAGATATTGATCCCGCAGGGGTCGAAAGAAGCCTCTCTGATTTCTGTAATAAAGTCCGGTTCCACCCTGCCGGGAGCCGGTTGCCTTCGTGTACCGCACCCCCTTGTATTCTCCTCAAATCCATGCGATAGTTGAAATCCGGTGATCTCAGAACAGCACCCCATTGTTGGTTCTCAGAAGCGCTGAACGTAGAACATGCGGGCTCGATGATAAGGAAGGCAGGCCTAAGAAGTCAAATGAATGCATTCCCCCGGAGTGCGAAGATCGCGCTGATTCTCGGATTCGCACTCCTGTTGGGCGGCGGGGCGCTCTTCTATCGGGTACAGGTGAATTCCCTCGAGAAGCAGGCGTGTGCTGAGCTGGAGGCCATCGCCAGGCTGAAAGTGGAACAGATCGCATCCTGGAGGAAAGAGCGGCTCAGCGATGCCTCGCTGCTCATGGAAAGCCCTTTTTTGAGGGACGCCCTGGCCCGGTGGATGAAGAACCCCGATGCCTCGAGGACCGAGGAGATCCTTGCCCGTTTTCGCTCCCTCAAGCAACACCAGCAACTGAAGGATGTTCTTCTCGTAGACGTGACGGGAAAAGTTCGTCTTGCCCTGAGCAATCACCTCGATGTGCTCCATGAAGAGGCCCTGAAGGCCGTCTCCATAGCTCTTCGTGAGGTGAGACCCGTTCTCACCGATCTCCATTTTGCTCCTCATGGCGCTGATCCCCACCTGGATGTGATTGCTCCTTTCTTCTCCGGAAAGGAAGGTTCGTTCCAGGGAATCGGAGCCGTGGTACTCCAGTGCGATGCCCTGGAATTCCTCTATCCCCTTATCAAGTCATGGCCCATGCCCAGCCGCAGCGCCGAGACTCTGCTGGTCCGCCGCTACGGGAATGACGAGGTTTTATATCTTAACGAACTGCGCCACAGAAAGGAGACAGCCCTCTCTTTGAGGGTTCCTCTGAGCCGGACGGAGATGCCTGCTGTTATGGCCGTATCGGGCAGGAAGGGGGTGGTGCGGGGCAGAGACTACCGGGGAGTAGACGTACTGTCCGCGTTAATGGCGGTCCCCGATTCCCCCTGGTTCGTTGTAGCCAAGATTGATGCAGATGAGGCCTTATCGGTGATGCGCCGGGAGTCCATCCTCATACTGGCCCTGCTGCTGGGGCTCAGCACGGCGGCGGCAGCGGTGGCAGCGGTCTTCTGGCAGCGGATGAGCAAGAACTATTACCGGACTCTCTTCGAAGCAGAGGCGGCGAGGCGGAAGAGCGAGGAGCGCTACGGCGCTACACTCTTAAGCGTCGGCGATGCAGTAATCGTCACGGATGCATCGGGGAGGGTGGAACTGCTTAACCCTGTGGCGCAGATCCTTACAGGGTGGGGCCAGGAGGCAGCTTCGGGAAGGCCCATGGAGGAGATCTTCCGGATCATAGACGAAGATACGGGTCTGCCGGCGGAGAACCCTGTGAGCCGGGTTCTGCGGAATGGCTTGGTGGCGACTGCCAGCCACAGGATGCTGGTGTCCAGGACCGGATTGAAGATACCCGTTGAGGATACTACTGCTCCCATCCGGAGTGGAGCGGGGGATATAGCAGGTGTGGTGACAGTCTTCCACGACGTCACAAGACAACGGAATGCTGATAATGCCCTCCGTTCGAGTATGGAGAAGCTTACCCTGGCACTTGAGGCTGCAGACTCGGGAATCTGGGAATGGGACGTGAGGACCGGAGAGAACATATGGTCCGAGAAACTGTGGAAGCTCTATGGGTTAGCACCCCGGGAGGGGGGCCCATCATATGAACTCTGGCTGAAATCCATTCATCCAGATGACCGGGCGGAAGCGGAACGTCTCGTGATCGGGACGGCCCGTAGCGGAACGGAGCTGAAGGCTGAGTGGCGTGTTCTCAGCCCTGATGGGTCCGTACGATGGTTGATGTCCCGCGGCAGGCCGCTCAAGGATGATCACGGGCTGGTGGTCCGTTACGTCGGGATAGTCGTGGATATTACCGAACGGAAGCGTACCGAGGAGAATATCAGCAGGGCCCGCGATAAACTGGAAGACAGCGTGGCCCAAAGGACAAGGGAGCTGCAGGATGCCTATGACGGCCTGGCCAGAGAGGTAGGGGAGAGAGAGCGGGTGGAGCATCAGCTGCGCCAGGCGCAGAAAATGGATGCCCTGGGGACCCTGACCGGCGGTATCGCCCACGACTTTAACAACATTGTGGCCGCAATACTCGGTTTTTCGGAACTTGCCATGGAGCACGCCGCTCAAGGGAGTGCAGAGGCAAAGTATCTTGAAAAAGTGTTCAGTGCGGGACTCCGGGGGAGGGACTTGATCGCGCAACTGCTGACGTTCAGCAGGCAGCAGAAGCAGGAGAAGAAATCGTTGATGCTGAGCAGCATCGTCAAGGAGACCATGAAGCTCTTGAGAGCCTCCATACCTTCGACGATCAGGATAGACACAAGAGTGGAAAACAATTCTGCCCCCATCATGGGAGATCCCGTCCAGGTCCAGCAGGTCCTCATGAACCTCTGCACCAACGCCGCATACGCCATGCGCGAGAAGGGGGGTCTTCTTACGGTGGAGCTCAACAATTTTGATTTATCTGTCTCCTCAGGCGGTATAAGAGAGGGTATCTATGTGAGGCTCGCCGTGAGCGATACGGGGCAAGGGATCCCTGCAGACCTGGTGGACAGAATATTTGACCCATTTTTTACCACCAAGGGGCCGGGAGAGGGCACGGGTCTGGGCCTTTCCATCGCCCACAGCATAGTTCGCGATCACGGCGGGTATATCACGGTGGAGACAAAAGAAGGCGAGGGCTCCAAATTTATCGTCTTCTTTCCACAGACCCAGGTGAAGCCTTCATCCGGGAGTGAGGCGGCTGGCCCGGCGCCCGGAGGAACGGAAAGAATCCTTGTCATCGATGACGAAGAACCTTTGGCCCTCATGGTTCGGGATATGCTGGCGGGACTTGGTTATGATGTTGTCTGGAAAAGCAGCAGCAGAGAGGCCCTTGCCCTGGTCAGGCTCGACCCTGCCAGGTTCGATCTGGTTATCACTGATCTTACCATGCCGGAACTGACGGGCCTGGATCTCGCAAGGGAGATCCTCCTCTTCAGACCTGACATGCCCGTCATTGCCTGCACGGGCTTTGGCCGCATAGTCGATGAAGAATCGGCAAAGGCGGAAGGTCTTAAGGCTTTGATCATGAAACCCCTTACAAAGAAGGAACTTGCCGGAATAGTCAGGCGGGTCCTCGACGGACAACCCACCGTTTCTTGACATCCTTGATATAATAGTCTTAAGAGGTAGAGAAAGGAACCCGGCAGGCACAAAGGGAGAAGGTTGGAACTG
>CAYOYU010000075.1:0-19092 GCA_964408265.1 uncultured Syntrophorhabdaceae bacterium | reverse complement strand
TGAAACTCATCCGAACCTTCGGTCGACCCGTGGCCGCGCCAAGCGCCAATCCCTTCGGTTACATGAGCCCTACCCGAGCGGACCATGTTGCGCGGATGTTTAAAGGGCGGGTCGGGTTGATCCTCGACGGTGGAGATAGTGTATTCGGTATCGAATCTACTATAATCTCCGTGAGAGAAGGGAAGGTCTATCTCCACCGGCACGGGGCTGTGCCCGTTGAGGACCTTTCAAAGGTGGTGGGCACCGTGCTTGAAAACAGGCCCGGCAGCACGGTTGATGCTCCCGGTGAACTCCCCTATCACTACGCTCCCCACAAGCCCCTCAAAATCATTGATTCCCCTGGTGACGCGAAGAACCCCCATACGTCGCTTCTCGCTTTCAAGGAGCCAACCGGGACCGTTGTCTCGAAATATGTGAAGGTTCTGTCCAAAGAGGGTGATCTCAGGGAGGCTGCAGCCAATTTCTTTTCCTTCCTTATCGATCTTGACCGGGAAGATATTGACTTGATTTACGCCGAGACGATACCGGAACGGGGCATCGGAAGAGCCATGATGGAACGGCTCAGGAAGGCGTCAAGAAAATACGATTACATAACCCGTTGATAATTTGGATGGTCCGTGATAGCTTATCAATTATGGACGAATTGATTACCGCAGAAGGGGGGGTAGGAACAGTGGTTGAAAAGATTCGGTTTTCCTGTCTCTCGCCTGCAACGGAGAGAGCGCAAAAACACATTAAATTGATGGACATAAGATCTCTACCCTACAAGTTATCGACAGTTTCTCCACAGCGATTGTGGAAAAGACTGAAGTGTGGGGATATTTTGAAGGTTATTGTCCTTATGCTCTGTCTGTGCGTGGCTCTGGCTTCCTGCGCCTCTTCAAAGGCGGCCAAGAAGGAGGTACCGAAGAAAGTCGAGCGCACCGCTGCTGACGAGGGGATTATTTCCATGAGCGAAGAAGAGGTGCGGAAGAAGCTTGGGACTCCTACGACGGTAAGCAAGATGACGGACAACAGGATCCTCTGGACCTACAGACCCTCATGGAAACTTATGCCTGATAACGCCGGTACTGTGTACATCGAATTCGAGAACGGAAAGGCTGCGAAGATTACAAGAGTAAGGTGATCTCTATGATATGTGAAAAATGCGGATCGGACTTTGAAAGTGTGACCTGCGGAAGTTGCGGCCAGACAATTGTGAGACTGGGTCCTTTTTGCTACCTTTGCGGGAACTCCATTGTTTCCAGGGTGGAGAATGAAGAAGAGGAGACCGATTTCGCGGACAGAATCTTATGCAGTGATGGGACTTGCATCGGCGTTGTCAACGAGGAAGGCATATGCAAGGTATGCGGAAAAGCATATTCACCGGAGCCATAGCAGGCCTCGTCTTTCTCTCTTTCTTTTCCTGTGCAACGAATTATGCCCTTTATTCGAAGAACATGAATGCGGGGAAGATGCTCCTGGAGCAGAAAGAATACGCGAAGGCGGCCAGGTACTTCGAGGATGCCTACAAACTGGAGCAGGATGGCATAGCCCTCACCTATCTTGCTGCAGCAAATTACTGGATGAAGAACCTGGACCGGGCAGAGAGCCTGATCGCCCAGGCTGAGAAGATGGGCGTATCGAACCCCTATTACTTGAGGACAGAGGGTTACAAGGCCCTGATACTCCTCAGGAAGGATCGAACAGCAGGCCTGAAGGCCTTAAATGAGTACGTAGAGTATTATGGTTTCCTCCACCCCCTCATAACGATCCAGGATGTGGAGAAGATGGCCCGGACCGGCCAGGTCGATATTGACAGGTTGGAAATTCTTTTGGAGCAGCAGATGACCTGGTATGAAGACGCTGTAGAGCAGTTCAAGCGGACACGAACCGGCCCTTTTGAGGGTATCTACGGTTCCGACGGCGACCTGTAACAGCATCCCCACAGAGAGCGCGAAATGGGTTTTTTCGATAAAATAAGAGAAGGTCTTGCAAAAACGAGGGATCAACTCGCCACGAAGATAGAATGGGTAGTCAAGGGAAAACCCCTCGACGAAGATGCTTTCGATGAAATTGAGGAGGCCGTTATTCTTGCCGACGCGGGTGTTGAAACCACCCAGTTTCTCGTGGATGCTCTTAAGCAGAGATGGAAGAGGGGGCAGATAAAGACCACTGACGACATAAAGCGGGCCATGATCGACGAAGTGGAGAAGATGCTTACCCCAGTCGCTGTTTCGCTTTCAACGGAGATCAAAAGACCTTTTGTCATCCTCACCCTTGGTGTGAACGGGGTAGGAAAGACGACAACCATTGCCAAGATGGCGCGAATCTACAAGGACGATGGGAAGAAAGTGCTTCTCGGTGCCTGTGACACATTCCGGGCAGCTGCGGTGGAGCAGTTGGAGGTCTGGGCAGAGAGACTGGGAATGGATGTCATAAAGCATGGAGAAGGTTCGGACCCCGCCGCCGTTGCCTTCGATGCTACCAAGGCCGCAAAGGCAAGAGGGATCGACATTCTGATCCTTGACACGGCCGGAAGGCTTCACACAAAAGTCAACCTCATGGAAGAGATGAAGAAGATAAAGCGAGTTATCGGCAAAGAAATCGACGGTGCACCCCACGAGGTGCTGCTCGTAGTGGATGCTACGAACGGTCAGAACGCCATAGCTCAAGCAAGAAAGTTTAACGAGATTCTGAAGATTACCGGTATCGTGGTCACCAAACTCGACGGGACCGCCAAAGGCGGATTCGTTCTCCCCATAGCACATACCCTTGGAATTCCCATACGTTTTGTGGGGGTCGGCGAAAAAATGGACGACCTTATACCTTTTCGGGCCGGGGATTTCGCAAAGGCCCTCCTAGAATAATTCTTTTCTCGCACAATTGTAAATTGCAATTGGTGGTTGAATTACGGAAGAAACGTAATCAAACTGTTAAAGGGGGTTACATGGTGAAAACGGACAGGACCGGTTGCAGAGTAACGTACTGGGTATGTAACGATGAGCAGAATCTATCGTCTCCCCTTGACACTTTTTCTATCCGGGGTGTATCCTGGCGAAACCGATGAAACATGGCTATCTGATTGTAGTCATTTTCTTCTTTTTGGTCCTGAGCGAGGCATCTGCGGTCCCGAAAGATGCTGATTGTCTGAAATGTCATGGTGGTGAGGTTTTCCGGACGACAGAGTCGGGTGGGAAGGAAATTGTCCCGTTCAACCTGCAGGAGCTTAAAGATTCGGTACACCGGGGCACGGAATGTATCGGTTGCCACCGGGGGATTACCACGCTTCCTCACGAAAAGAAGATCGCCAGGGTGGATTGTGGTTCCTGTCACAGTGCCCAGAGCCGCCTTTTCCTGAAAGGTACCCATGGTACAGGATTCCTGAAAGGTGATAAGGATGCCCCGTCCTGTGCTTCCTGTCACGGTACTCACAACATCTATCCCGTCGGCAGCAACAGGTCAATGGTAAGCAGGGAGAACATTGTCCTCACCTGTGCCAGATGCCACACCGATAGCGATATCGAAAAAAGGCATGGTTTGCCCGCCCCGGAAATGATAAAGGCATACAACTCAAGCGTCCATGGGAAGATCCTGAAAGAAGGCAGGCTCGTGCGCGCCGCAGTCTGCACGGATTGCCACGGTTCACACCTTGTCTCCGGTCCCAAGGAGAAAGACTCAAGGTTATACAAGACAAATATCCCCTCTGTTTGCGGGAAGTGCCACGTTCAAATCTATAACGAATACAAGAAGAGTATCCATGCCACTTCATTGAGCCAGGGCAAAATGGACAGCCCTGACTGTACTGATTGTCACGGTGAGCATACATTGACTCTTGTGAAGGACCCCAGTTCAAAGGTATATGCCAAGAATATCCCGACCACCTGTGCCAAGTGCCATGAAGACCAGAGGATCATCGGCAAGTACAGCCTCCCCACTGATCGATATTCCAGCTTTATAGGAAGTTTTCACGGGGTTGCAGTCAAGTTCGGCAATCTCACGGCGGCCAATTCCACCAGCTGTCACGAGGTCCATCGAATTCTTCCGGCTTCGGATCCTGAGTCCAGCGTGAACAGAGCCAACCTGTCGAAAACGTGCGGGAAGTGCCACCCTCAGCTTCAGGGCGTAGCCCTCCAAGGCAAGATACACGTAGAGGCGCGGAAGGAGAGTTCTCCGGGCATGTACTATGTGCGAAAGTTTTACAAATGGTTTATCGGTATTCTCATGGGACTTTTCCTGGCCTACATAATGCTCGACATATACGGAAGGATCAAAAGAAGGGGAAAAGATGATGGCTCACGAGGGTGAGGATATCCAGCGGTTCAGTCTTTCGGAGAGGGTGGTCCATATACTCCTGTTTGGTTCTCTTGTCATTCTGAGTATCACGGGCCTTGCGCTCAAATACCACGAATCCACTTTTGCACAGTGGATCATCAGAGCCGAAGGCGGTGTTCTCTTCCGCGGCAAGATACATCGGATGGCAGCGCTGATACTGATGGGCACCTATGTCTACCACGTCCTTTCGATCATGTTCTCGGTGCGCGGCCATCAGTTCTTTCAGGACATGATCTTCGGAAAAAAGGATTTCCGGGATTTTGCTATGTTGTTCAAATATAACCTGGGAACCAGCAAGGATGCACCCAGGTTTGATCGGTTCAGTTGTGTGGAGAAATTCCAGTACTGGGCCGTGGCTCTGGCCACGATTTTGCTCGGAGCATCGGGCATCATACTTTGGGCAGAAACACTGTTTATGATGGTTTTTCCCAAATGGCTCCTTGACCTGAACAGGGTGGTCCACTCTTTTGAGGCCACTGTCGGCTTCCTGATACTCGTGGTCTGGCACCTCTATAACGTCCATCTCAATCCGAGAGTGTTCCCGATGAGCAAGGTCTGGCTTACAGGCAGAGTATCGAAGGATGAACTGAAACGCGATCATCCCATAGAATATGAGAGGCTTTTCGGCCATGAGAAAAATTAGTTGCCTTATTCTTGTACTCGTTATATTTGTCATGGCCCCGCTGCTGCTCCATGCTCAGGAGCGCAGGTGCCTTCTTTGTCACGGCAAGAAGGATTTTCATGGAAAGGACGTTTCAGGGAAGGTGAGGTCTCTCTACGTCAATGACGAGGCCTTCAGGTCATCGGCCCACGGGAAACTCTCCTGTGTGGATTGCCACCTGGATACAATGGAACTGCCCCACGGCAAGAAGCTGAAGCCGGTGAACTGCGGAGCCTGCCATTATCGGGGGAGGACCTTCGGTCAGGGGCCGGCCATTGAGTATCTCCTCTACCGGGATAGTGTTCACGCGAAGGAAAGACAGAAGGGCAACATGAAGGCCCCGGATTGTGCAGCCTGCCACGGCACTCACGACATACTGAACCGTGCCGATATTAAGTCCCGGGGATACAAACTGAACATACCTGACCAGATGTGCGGCAGATGCCATCAGAAGGAACTTGCCGACTGGCGTGCCAGTGTCCATGGAGGCTTCGGCGGTGCGCCAGGGAAGGGAGATATCAACCTGCCCGTCTGTACTGACTGCCATTCAGAACACGGTATAAAGAGGGCAGGGGATCCTGGCTCCACCGTCTACGCCACGAACATCGTGGAAATGTGCATCAAGTGCCACGGGGATTATGCCCTAATGAAGCAGTACGGGAAGAAGACGGAAGCGGTTGAGACCTACTACGAGAGTTTTCACGGAGTGGCAACCAAATTTGGGGAAAAGGACATCGCCCACTGTGCAAGCTGCCACGGATACCACCTGGTGAGGCCAAGGTCTGATCCTGCATCGTCCATCAACCCCGCTAACCTCGCCAACACCTGCGGACGGCCCAAATGTCACCCGGGTGCAACGGCCAATTTCGGGAAAGGTAAGGTTCACATCAATCCGAAAAGCAAGGAATCGGGAATCATCTACTATGTCGCCTTCGGCTTCAAGTGGCTCACCATAACGGTGCTCCTTGTACTTTTCATTCATATTTTTCTCGACCTCATGAGAAAGTTGCAGGAAAGAAGAAAGAGAAGGATGTAGCGCGGATGGACCAGGAAGAGACCGACAGGAAACAGTGGCGAATAGAAGCTCTGGAGCGGCTCCAGAAAGAGCTCGAAGATGAGGTGCACCGGGAGTCTGGGCTCCCTCTGACGCCGGCTGATTCCGACCGGATTCGGGCCAAGATCCGGCAGGAGATAGGTGAACGGATAAAAATCCGTTTCGAAGAGGTAAAGAGGGAGATTCTGGAAGAGATTCTCGAGGAGAAGAAGAGGGACAAGAAGGCGGCTCTGGCCGAAGGAGAACTCTTTTACAGGTTTGGCGTAAACATCCGGGTTCAGCACTTCTTTATGGCGGCGAGCGTTTTTCTTCTCATCATCTCCGGGCTTCCCCTGAGGTTCCATGATTCCGTTATATTCAAATTCATCATATTTCTTCTCGGGGGGATCCATAACTCCACCTTCCTCCATAGGGTTGCAGCTTCAGGTCTCATGGTCGTCTGCGTATGGCATGTTGGATGGCTTGCGTTGACGAAGGAGGGGAGGAGAGAATTCTGGGAGCTTCTGCCTAAGCCGGGAGACGTGACGGATATTATCCAGAATATTAAGTATTTTCTGCGGCTCTCAAATCAGAAGGCCAGGTTTGACCGGTTCAGCTACATTGAAAAGTTCGATTACTGGGCGGTCTACTGGGGTGTGGTAGTTATGGTAGGCTCAGGACTGCTGCTTTGGTTCCAGGAGACCGTGCTACGATTCTTCCCCAAGTTCATCCTGGACATTGCCAAGGAAATGCACCGGGACGAGGCACTCCTCGCCACGCTGGCTATTGTGATCTGGCATATGTACAACGCCCATCTCAATCCCCACAAATTTCCCGGAACCCTTGTCATATGGAATGGACTTATGACCAAGGAGGAGATGGTCGACGAACATCCTCTGGAATACGAGAAATTGACGGAAGCTACGCAAGAGAGAGAACGTGGGGATCGCTAAATTCATACGAAGGAAGAGACGGCTGCTGCTTACCCTGTCGGCTATTGTCGTCCTGGGTTACCTGGGGGCCAATCTGCTTGCATATACCCTTACCTACAAGCCGGAAGCCTGTCTGACCTGTCACATCATGAAGCCCTATTATGATAACTGGAAGGCTTCGACCCACAACAAAGTGGCCTGTGTGGATTGCCATCCCTACCGGCCGTCTACAATTATTTTCTCCTCCATCCGTTATCTCACGGGCACCTATCGCCTTCCCCTGAGATCTCACGTGGAGGACAAAGAGTGTATCCTCTGTCACAGGCCCGAGGCCATCAAGAAGATTACTACGTTCAAGGAGACACCCTTCAATCACCTGGAACATATTCAAAACGTCAAGAGAGGCAAAGCGCTCCATTGCACAAGTTGCCACTATTCTATCGTTCAGAGCAGGTCCCACATGGAAGTGGAACTGAATGTATGCATGCTCTGCCATTTCTTTGCAACACCGCCGCAGTACAACCAGAACTGTACGATCTGCCACAGCGGCAAAAGGAAAGAGATCAACGTTGGAGGGGTGCCTTTTTCGCATGAATCCTTTATGAAAACCGGTTCCCGATGTGTCGAATGCCACAGTCAGACCATCAAGGGTACCGGTGACGTCCCGGAGGAACGCTGCATGGGATGCCACATCGAGAGGAAGGTTGAAAGCCGGGATGTGACCCGGCTGCACATGGTGCACATACGGAAGGGCTATATTACCTGCTTCAACTGCCACACGACCATCCAACACGGCAAGGAGACCATCAAGTTTTCACGGGCCATAGAGCTTTCCTGCAATGATTGTCACAGCGCGACTCACGACTACACCAGGGACATGTACATGGGAATTGGTGCGAAAGAGATAAAAGACATGCCTTCGGGCATGTATCTCTCCAAAATAACCTGTACCGGGTGTCACACCATCGAAAAGGGGCTCCGCGGCAAGGACCTTGAGGCAAAGAGCTGGGAATCGAAGAAGAAGTCCTGTGTCCTCTGTCATAAGCCAGGATATGATAAGATGGCAGAAGATTGGAAGAAAGGCATGGCGACGTTCACGGAGAGTCTCGGAAAGATTGCAGGTCAATATCGTCAGACCCTGGAAGATCGCAAGAGACAGGGGAAAGGGGTGTCAGGCTATGAGAACATTGAATATAATCTGCGCTTCCTGAGGGAAGGCAGGGGTGAACACAACATCCTCTATGCTTTCCAAATAGGGAAGAATCTCCTCGCCTCTGTACAACAGGGGTATAAGAAGATGGGGCTTAGTCCGAAGATAAACGTGCCGGAACAGGTAAGCAAACCGGACGGATACTGCTTGTTCTGTCATGCCACATTCAGGCCCGAGGGGGACATCTCCATAAAATCCCTTGGTGCGAAATTTAACCATGGTCAACACGTGGAGATGGGGACAGAATGCACAAAATGCCATGATCCCCAGCGGCACCGACTGGGTATGCTTAAGAAGGAGGCCTGTAAGGAATGTCATCAGGATATGAAGGTCAAATAGATGATTTGACTTTGGTCCTGTTCGATTATACTATTAACAGGCATGGATGCAACAAAACACCTGAAAAATAAGTTCCTCACGGGCCTATTCGTTCTCATACCGCTGATTGTTACCCTCTACATCATTTACCTCGTAGTCTCATCAGTGGATGTAGTGGTGTCCCCGATAGTGAGAAACCTTACCTATCAGGCTACAGGGCTGGAGGTTTACATCCCTGGAACCGGTTTCTTTCTCTTCCTTATTATTGTCTATTCCACTGGGCTCGTTGCATCCCATTACGTGGGGAAACGCTTCCTCTATTACGGGGAGACCGTTCTGAAGAGGATACCCTTCGTCAAAGGCATCTATAGCTCCGTAAAGGACATGACCACCGCCTTTTCCGCCGAGAAGGCCGAAGCATTCCAGGGAGTTGTTCTCACGGAGTTCCCTCTTGCCGGCAGGTACGCAATGGGATTTATTACGCGCCGTATCCCCTCTTCAAAAGGAACAGGTTTCTGTTCCGTCTTCGTTCCGACAACTCCGAACCCGACCTCGGGTTATCTTATCCTCGTGAAGGAAGATGAACTTAGATTCCTTCACATGCCAGTGGACAAGGCCTTGAGATATATTGTTTCCCTGGGAACCTCCCCTGTAGACCTGCCATGGATAGAGCAGCAGTAGTCTCCATTCTGGGTGGGCTGAGGCGATTCCTGGTCAAATCCCTCATTGTGGTGGCTGTTGCTGGAATAGGTTGTTTTGCCTTTTCCAAGGATATTCTTCGGTTTTTGCTCAGAGCCGCTAGCCTGAAGGTCTATTATCTGAGCTTGCCGGAAGTACTCCTTAACGCTGGTCAGTTTGCCATTTTTGCGGGCATCTTTTTTGCCTTACCGGTGGTAATTTTTCTCCTTTGGCACGAATTCAGAGGTCTTACAGGATTGAAGCCTGTGCAGGGGTATATGTTTGTTCTCTCTTCGATTCTTCTTTTCTACTGCGGAAGTGCCTTCTGTTATTATCTCGGCCTGCCTTCAGGCATAGCTTTTCTCGTCGGTTATCAGAACGAAACCCTGAAAGCCATGATATCCGTAGAAAAGTTTGCCATGTTCGTGTCGGCAATGATTTTCGCTTTTGGCGCCACCTTTGAGGTTCCCATAGTACTTCTGGTCCTCGGCCGTATGGGCATACTTAAATCGAGGATGCTTACGCGCACCAGGAGGTATGCGGTCCTTGTGATTGTTATTGCAGCTGCCCTTATAACCCCAACTCCGGACGTCTACAATATGATGATACTGGCAGTGCCCATGTACCTCCTCTACGAGATCGGCATTCTTCTCATGAAGATTGGGGAGAGGAAGGATGAGAAAAAGAGACGCTCAAACTCAGACATTTCGTAAGGAGAGATTTTATGGAAATTAACGAAAAAGTGGTGCGGGAACTGAAAAGAAAGCTTGAGGCTGAGTTGAACAAGAGAGAGGCAGAGGTCATCGAACACTGGAAGTCCGAGTTGGATGTAATCTATAAGAAAAGGTATGATAACCTGAGTTCCCTGCAGGTGGATATGAAGAATCTTATGGATCGTATGAACAACAGGGTGGCCATACTCAACAGGATGGCACGAGAGAACGCCTGATATACGAAGGGGGTCTGGAATCGTGAAGAATCCGGTTTCGCCGGTACCAATCGGAGCAGGGATGACACTTCGTCTGTCTGCGATTGTTGGGGCTATGATCGTCGCTCTGGTCCTTTGCCTTTCCCTGGGGTCTGAAGCGCAGGCACAACAGAAGAAGGGTCCGTTTCCCACCAGCATTGACAGGAGAGTGCTTGATCTGGAGAAAGAGGTGGCTCGCCTGAGGAGTCAGATCGATATCTATGAGACTGATCATCTTCCCGAAATTGTTATGCTCTGCGATAAGAAGATCTATCTCGCCAAGGACGACCTGAGAGAAAGATTTGAACGGGAGTTTTTCCAGCTCCTCGAGAACAGAGGACTTATGACGATACTTGTGAAAAGATATCTCAAGTATCAGACCATGATTTCAGATGAGATAAAAAAGATGGGTCTCCCATCGGACCTCATCTACCTCGTGGTGGCGGAAAGCTACCTTAATCCAAGGGCCTTGTCCAAAGCCAGCGCGGCGGGGCTTTGGCAGTTCATAAAGGAGACCGGGAAGAGAGAAGGTTTGTACATAGACGAACAGGTCGATGAAAGATACAACGTCAAGAAGGCCACAAAGTCAGCGTTGGTGCACCTCAAGAAGCAATATAATGAGTTCGGCGACTGGCTTGTTGCCATGGCAGCATACAATGCCGGACCGAACAGGCTCAGGGAGGCTATTGAGAATCAGGAAACAAGGGACTTTTTTGAGCTCTTTCTTCCGGAAGAAACAGAGCGCTACATTTTCCGGATTCTGTCAATAAAGGAAATCATTGCGAATCGAGAAAGATACGGTTACCTTCTTGACGAAAGGGCTCTCTATAGGCCCTACCTGACGGCAGAACTTACGCTCGATCTAAGCAAGGATACTCACACAAATGTCCTTTCCAAATCCATGGATGTGCCCTATAAGACCTTCCGGGACCTCAACCTTCATATAAGAAAATACAGACTGTCCAAGGGGACGGTGCACATATTCGTGCCCTACGACAAGAAGAGTGTCTTTCTGCAAAAGATTAGGGCCTATCCTTTTATTAGTGTGCTATCGGAAAATGGTGCCTCAAAAGACTGAAAACCCCTTATTTCTCGCCTCTATGAAAGGCCTAAGCGGTACCCGTGAAAAATATCACAATTTCGCACATATTTTTTTATTTTTTAGTTCACATCACTTTTAGTATGTGCTAATATGTCCAAGCTAACATCTATTTTCAGAGTCAGCATCAGAATAACCCAGCCGAGGGCGGTGCGGTATGTTCGAGTATGTTGCAATTTTCGTGATGATGTTTTTCGCAGCGGCCATAGCGGTCATCATCATCGGTGCTTCCTACCTCCTCGGTCACCGGACCAGAAATAAGGTAAAGCTAGCTCCCTATGAATGCGGCATGACTACAAGTGGTCCCACGCGCAGGATCATGACGGTGCGGTACTACATTGTGGCTATGCTCTTTCTCGTTTTCGATATAGAAATAATCTTTCTCTACCCCTGGGCGGTTATCACGAAGAAATTGGGACTCTTCGGATTCGTGGAGATGCTCATCTTCGTGACGATACTCTTTATAGGGTACATTTATGTCTGGAAGAAAGGTGCATTAGAGTGGGAATAGAAAACAACGTACTTGTAACTTCGCTGGACTGGATTGTCAACTGGTCACGGAAGAATTCCCTTTTTCCGGTGACCTTCGGTTTGGCCTGCTGTGCTCTGGAAATGATGGTGGCCAGTTCAGCCGAATATGATATAGCCCGGTTCGGCGCAGAGGTCTTCAGGCCATCTCCTCGCCAGTCGGACCTCATGATTGTGGCTGGTACGCTCACGAAAAAGATGGCCCCTATGGTCAAGAGGATTTACGAGCAGATGCCCAATCCGAAATGGGTCATTGCCCTAGGCGCCTGTGCGGCCTGCGGCGGTGTTTTCAGAAGCTACAGTGTGGTCCAAGGCGTGGACCAGATACTTCCTGTGGACGTATATATCCCTGGATGCCCTCCGAGACCGGAGGCCCTTCTTAAGGGAATTATGGAACTCCAGAAGAAGATCCAGAAGGAAACCGTGAAAGACAGGCCCTTAATAAGCTTGCCGGGAAAATCAAGATGAGCGCGGGCGACAAACTTTTCCGGAAACTTACCGACAAATTCGGCAGCAAAATAAGTGCAACGGGACTATCCTCCGGTGAGCCTGTCATCGAGGTAGATTGCCCCTCGGTGAAGGAAGTCCTCTCCTTTCTGAAGACCGACAACGAACTGTCCTTCGATATGCTTATAGAGCATTTCGGGGTCGATTACCCAGAAAAAGAGCCGCGCTTCGAGATTACCTACATCCTCCGGTCAACAAAAACGAACGACAGGATGAGGGTGAAGACACGGACATCGGATTCCGGCATCGATACGGTGAGCGATGTATGGTCCGCGGCGAACTGGCTTGAACGAGAGGTATTCGACATGTTCGGAATCAGGTTTGCCGGCCATCCTGACCTTCGCAGAATCTACAATGAAGATGACTTTGAGGGATACCCCCTGAGGAAGGATTTTCCTACAGAGGGTTACAATTTTGATAAACCTTTCACCGTGAATTTCGAGGAGAGCAAGGCGTAACATGTCGGAGACAAAGTACCTGACCATTAATATGGGGCCCCAACATCCGGCGACACACGGAGTGTTGCGTTTTGTGCTGGAACTCGACGGCGAAACGGTAGTGAAGAGTACTCCCTACGTCGGGTATCTCCACAGGGGAATTGAAAAGCTGATGGAGTCGAAAACCTATTGGCAGGCTATGCCGCTCACTGACAGGCTCGACTACACGAGCGGTATGTCTAACAACCTTGCCTACTGCCTTGCAGTGGAGAAACTCCTCGGACTCGAAATACCCAAGAGGGCCCAGTATATCCGGGTAATGCTCTGTGAACTCCAGCGGATTGCCGCTCATCTGCTCTGGCTTTCAACGCACGCTCTTGATATCGGGGCTATGACGCTGTTCTTCTATGGGTTCAGAGAAAGAGAGAACTGCATCAAAGTGCTGGAGACCGCGTCGGGTGCCAGGCTTATGCCCGCATATATACGTTTCGGTGGCCTCAGGGAGGATCTGCCGGAAGGATTCAGCGCGACAGCAAAAGCCTTTATCGACAGTTTCCCGAGCCGAATTGACGAATACGAGACGTTGCTCACCGAAAACATCATATGGAAGAGAAGAACCCAGAAGGTCGGTTTCCTGAGCGCCGAAGACGCCATAAACTACGGCGTCACGGGGCCGGTGTTAAGAGCGTCGGGTGTGAACTACGATGTGCGGAAAGCCTATCCCTACTCAAGTTACGAGGATTTTGATTTTGAGATACCCCTCGGTACCAAGGGCGACGTCTATGACCGGTACCTTGTAAGGTTGATAGAGATGAGACAGTCAACGCGGATCGTCGCCCAGGCGATTGAAAAGCTCACGCCGGGTCCGGTCAATGTTCTTGCGCCCCAATATGTGCCTCCCGCGAAGGATGCGGTACAGAAGGATATGGCGGCGCTCATACGACATTTCAAACTCATGGCCGACGGCATAAGACCTCCCAAGGGCGAGGCCTATGCGTCCATCGAATCGTCAAAGGGAGAGCTCGGTTTTTACCTGATAAGCGATGGAACGAACAAGCCTTACCGGGTAAGAATCAGGCCACCCTCGTTCCTTAACGTTGCATCCGTACCGAAGATGATCGACAGACAACTCGTGGCTGATGTGGTATCCGCTATTGGGAGCGTCGATGTGGTCCTCGGCGAGATAGATAAATAAGGTAGATTATGGCTGACGTGATCTTCAGTTCCTGGCAGGGTGAATTACTGGATAACAGAGGTAAGGCCAAAGATGCCTACGCCATACCGAAGAAAGCAAAGCTCCCCCCTGAGTTTGAAAAGGGAGTTCCGGTCAGGGCTTTTATGGGATGGGACGGTATCATCCTCTGTGACGAGGCTGTGGATATCGTTGATATGTCTCTGAAATATGCGGAGGCTGTGCAGAACACGTCCTGCGGCAGATGCCTGCCCTGTAGGATAGGAAGCAAGATAATCTGGGGCATACTCAGAGACATAGCGGCGGGCAAGGGGAAACCCGGGGACCTTGAGAAAATAGGTGAAATGGCGCAGAGCATCAAGGACGGGTCTAAGTGCCAGGTCGGACAGACCGGTTTTGTGCCGCTGCTTCACGCCATGCAGTTTTTTGCCCCCCAGTTCGAGGCGGCTCTCAAGAATGGGATCCAGGGAAGAACAGAAGAGTACAAGGTATCGGTAACGGCGCCTTGCATGAGCGTATGTCCCACCCAACTCGACATACCGCGGTACGTTGAGGGGATCGGGGAAGGAAGATTCAGCGATTCGCTGGCGGCAATAAGGGAGAACACCTGTCTGGCGGGAACTCTCGGTAGGGTTTGTGTGAGGCCCTGCGAGTCGAACTGCAGGAGAGCCAACATAGATGAAGCAATTTCGATAAAGAGTCTGAAGAGATTCGTTGCCGATTACGAAATAGAGAAAGATATAAAGCCTCATTCGGAAAACAAGACAGCGGGGGATAAGAAGATTGCCGTTATCGGCGCTGGCCCTGCGGGTCTTTCCTGCGCGTACTACCTCGTACAGATGGGATACAAGGTGACCGTTTTCGAGCGTCTTGGCGAACCGGGCGGTATGGCTGCCGTTGGAATTCCTGATTACCGTCTTCCGCGGAACATCCTGCGCGGCGAGGCGGGACTTGTGGAAGCTCTGGGAGCGGAGATCCGGTATGGTGTAACCCTGGGTAAAGACATCACGATGGCCCAGATCCAGAGTGAATATGACGCGGTATTCATCGGAGTCGGTGCCCATGGAAGTTCGCCTATGGGAGTTGAAGGAGAGGATAGAGGGTACCGGGGATTTATCGCCGGGGTCAAATACCTTCTCGATATAAACATGGGCATTGATCCCTACCCCGAAGGAAAACGAGTGGTCGTAGTGGGAGGCGGGAACGTAGCCATGGACTGTGTGAGGTCTTCCTTCAGAATAGGAAAACCCGATGTACATCTTGTGTACAGACGGACGAAAGCAGAGATGCCCGCAGACCCTGTTGAGATTCATGAAGCCGAGGAGGAAGGCGTCGAATTCCACTATCTCTGTAATCCAAAGCGAATCCTGGAGAAGGACGGTAAGGTGGTGGGTGTTGAATGCATCCGGATGGAATTGGGAGAACCAGACCAGAGCGGTCGAAGGCGACCGGTGCCGGTGCCTGATTCGGAGTTTGTCATCGATACGGATATCCTTATTCCTGCCATAGGTCAGGTTGTGGACTTCTCGTTTCTCGAGAGCAGGGAATCCTTCAATATTACGAAGTGGAACACCTTCCAGGTCAACCAGGAAACCTTCGAGACTTCCCAAAAAGGGGTATTCTCTGCGGGTGACTGTGAGACCGGACCAGATGTCCTTGTCAGAGCCTGTGGAAACGGGAAGCGGGCGGCATGGAAGATCGACGAATATCTTAGAGGTGTAGAACCCACCCCAAGGCAGAGTGAGAAGTTTGTGCGGTTCTTCGGGGGGATCAAGGTCTACGACAAGAGCGAGAAAGTGGGAATGATAGGCGATAAAGCCCGATTCCAGTTGAAAGCGATGGAACCGGAGAAGAGAAAATGGACCTTCGATGAGGTGGAAGAGGGTTTTAAGGTAAACGAAGCCATGGAAGAGGCATCACGATGCCTCCGTTGTTATAGAATCGGGATGATCGCGGTTGGCTGAGAAGGTTATGGGGATGATAACACTTACCATTGACGGGAAAGAGATAAGAACTGAGGAAGGAAGGACAATCCTGGAAGTTGCACGTGAGAACGGCATTTCCATACCAACCCTCTGTTACCACGAAACACTGCTGCCCATAGCTTCCTGCAGGCTCTGTATCGTCGAGGTTGAAGGGTATGAGAAACCGGTGGCATCCTGTGCCACTAACGCTGTGGATGGTATCTCGGTCGTTACGCAATCGGACAGGCTTTTCAGGATGAGGCAGGAATATCTCAAATTTCTCCTGATCCATCACCCTCTTGATTGCCCAATTTGCGATGCCGGCGGTGAGTGCCAACTGCAGGACCTTGCATTTGCTCATAAGATCGAAAAGGTAGATCTTATCGCCGAGAAGATGCCCGTATCGTCGTCACCCTATGCAACCCCACTGATCAGATATTCCCAGGCAAGGTGCGTGCTCTGTCTTCGTTGCGTCCACGCCTGCAGGGAAGTGTCGGGGAGGAGGGTTCTCTCCCTGGAAGGTACCGGCATTGAAGCAAGGATGGCGCCCGTAAATGGCGACGACTGTATATCCTGCGGTGAATGTCTTTCCAAATGTCCTGTGGGCGCCCTCACGGAACAGGTAAGCCCCCTAAAGAGCAGAAAATGGCAGACGAAGAGGCAGGAGACTACGTGCCCTCACTGCGGATTTGGCTGCTCAATCAACCTTGATGTCTATGAAGACCGGTTCATAACGAAGATCCTGACTGATACAAAAGCCTTTCCCAACAGAGACTCCCTCTGTATTATGGGGCGGTTTGGCTATGATTTCGCCAACCATGAGGGACGAATTCAGGTTCCCTCAATAAAGGAAGGCGGAAGTAGCAGGGTTTGCGAAGTCGATGAGGCAGTAGAAGCCACGGCGAAAGGCCTTACGGAACTTGACAAAAAAGGGAAGACCATCGGGTTCCTTCTTTCTCCAAGAGCCACCAACCAGGAAATCTACCTTATAACGCAAATTTCCAGACTCTTTAAGAATACTGTTTCAGCAACTCCGGGCCATTATCACACTGGAAAAGTGGTGGGCGCGATGAAGGGTATGGGGATTCCCTGCTTATACGACTACGATGGGCTTATATCGTGCGACCTTGTGGTGGTTGCGGGTGCAGCTCTTCTCGCAAACAACCATCTCCTTGCCGACAAGGTGAGAGAGGCCATAAAGAGAAGCGGCACAAAGGTGGCGGTAATCGACCCTTCGCCTGTACCTCTTACGAGGGTGGCCGATGTATGGCTCAAGGTGGCACCGGGTAAAGACAATCTCCTCTTTACTTATGTGTCTGAAAGATTGATTGCCGACAAGAGACATGACCCTGATGCGGAAAGAGTAGACGGGTTTGCGGAATTCACGTCAGGTCTCGGCGGGTTTGACAAGGAAGCGACGCTGAAAGCCTGTGAAATAGAAACCAAAGATCTTGAAAAGTTTTATGATCTTTTCTCCAAGGCAGGCAAGGTGGCGATGATTATTGGTTCCGGTATAAGCGCTGAACCGGCGAGCCTATCCAGCTCCCTTAACCTCTGCCTCCTGAAAGGTCTCCAGAAAGATGGACTTATTATGCCCGTAGCGCTGCAGGCTAATGCTTTGGGGACTGTATCGATCCTTGCCAATTCCGTTTCTCCGGAAGAACTGCTGGGGAATTCGTCTGTGGAAGGGCTCCTTGTATATGAAGATGATCCTTTTCACTACTTGAACGGAAACGTGGTGGAAGCAGGCTTGAAGAAGAGCTTTGTGACTGTCTGTGACGCTTTCCCAACCTTGGCGGGGGACTACGCTCATGTTACCGTACCAACGGCGACCTTCGCCGAGAAGGACGGTTCTTTCGTCGCTGAAGACGGTTATGTGCGCAAGGTGGCGAGAGGTAGGGGTAAATCATCCGACGGCTTTGTATTCCTCGCGAAGTTACTGGAAAGACTCGGCGGCGGGCGATACCGGGACGAGAAAGAGGCAACCCAGGGTCTCCGCCTGAAAGCCCTCACGGACGAGAACGTGGAAGGCCGGGCAAGACTTGCCTCTGCGGAAGGGCCGGTGAGGTTTCTCCTTGATGGCGTCGGGGCTGAAAGCAGTTCCAATGGTTCCGATAGAACCCATACTCTGGTCCTGAGGAATATTTTCCTCAGCCATCACCTAGCGGGAAAGAATGTATATTCAAAGCTGGCCTATGTGAACAATCCACCGGTTGCAGGAGACAAACTCTTCATTTCTCCCGAGGACGCAGCCGCCCTTGACGTTACAGAGGGTTCGACGGTAACCCTTGAATCCTCCGCTGGCAAGGCGCAGAGGAAAGTGTCAATCAAGGAAGGGCTCAAGCGAGGGGTCATCGAGTACAGAATGTTGCGAAACAGGCAGGATATATTGAAACTATGCGACGGCTATAGAAAACGCGTTCCAGTAACGGTCAAGAAGGGTTAAACATGGAATCGGTCTACGTAATAATCGAGATGGTCGTCAAAAACCTTGTGGTCATAGGAGTTTTGATGGGCTTGGTGGCCTACACGACGCTCCTTGAGAGAAAAGCCCTTGGTCGGATACAGGTCAGGTTCGGCCCGAACAGAGTCGGTTATTTCGGCCTCCTTCAGCCTCTTGCCGATGGAGTGAAATCTTTTTTCAAGGAAGACATCATCCCCGATGAAGCCGACAAAGCTCTTTACGTGATAGCGCCGGGCATCTGCCTTTTTACGGCGCTATCCATGTTTGCCGTTGTCCCCTTCGGAGGCACCATCGAACTTTTTGGAAGACAGATAAAAATGGTTATAGCCGACATCGATACGGGGCTGATCTATGTCCTCGCCCTGGCGACACTTGGCGAATACGGTGTTGTCCTCGGGGGTTGGGCATCAGGAAACAAGTTCGGTGTTCTCGGGGCACTCAGGACAACGGCGCAGATGATCAGTTATGAAGTGGCACTGGGCCTTGTGGTGATAGGCACAATCATTCTCGCCGGGTCACTGAAACTTAGTGACATAGTAGCCGCCCAACAAGGAGGCTGGTTTATTCTGAAGTACCCCTTCGGGTTTATCTTTTACCTGGTTGCAGGATTGGCGGAAATCAACAGGACTCCCTTTGATATGCCCGAATCGGAGAGCGAGCTTGCTTGCGGGTTCAACATCGAGTATAGCAGTATGAAGTTCGCCACCTTTATGATTGCAGAGTATGCTCACATGTTTGTGGTTGCGGCAATCACAACAACACTGTTCCTTGGCGGCTGGATGGGTCCC
>CAYOYU010000074.1:9131-19137 GCA_964408265.1 uncultured Syntrophorhabdaceae bacterium | reverse complement strand
TAGCGTGTAGCGGATAGCGGATAGAAAAGGCAAATGACGAACCGTGAAACTGAGCGCATAGCGTTTCGAACAAGAGCACAGCCCTGAGGCCCCGCCATACGCGCTCTCTATTGTTTCCTGTCTTTCCCTGTCCGCTGTCCGCTAAACGCTATCCGCTCTCTCCCCCTGTATTACCCCTTAACTGACAACAATCTTTACACTTGCCCATATCCTCCATGATTCTGATAGGTTACCATAGGGTATGCTAACTTTCTTTGCAATCACTGATCGGGAAAGGTAGACCCCTAAGTGGGGTATTCTGTTGTAATATTGGTCAGTTACCTATATGGCACAGTCATTGCATAAGCTATAGTCATGAAGACAGCACATACAATAAAAAACATACAAGGAGATAGAACAATGGAAAAGAATGTACTCTTAATCGACGACGAAGCAGCATTGAGAAGACACGTTTCAATGGGACTCATGCAGCAGGGATACCACACGGAACCCTGTGAGAACGGCATGAAGGGTCTGGAGACCCTGGAGACGCTGATGAAGAGGAACATGCCCCTCCAGTGCGCCATCGTAGATGTCCAGCTCCCCGATATCGACGGGATCAAACTCCTGAAAGTCATCAGGGCCGAATATCCCCAGCTTCCCGTAGTGATCATCACCGGCCACGGCACCGACACCATCGCCCAGGAGGCGAAGAACCAGATGGCAGCGGCATACCTGGAGAAACCCTTCAGCATGGAAGATCTCACCAAGGTCCTTGCCCAGATGCCCGCAACCTACACTCCCGCCGCAGACTCAGGAGTTGCAACCCCCCAGGCCACACCCGTTCCCGCACAGTCCACCACCGCCTATGCGCTCCTCACCTTAAAGGCCGATGCCAACCTCATGAACGTCTACCGGACCCTCTACTTCCAGGAGAACGTAGTCTACTGTGACGCCATACGGGGCGACTTTGATCTCGTCCTTCTCCTCCAGGCAGACACGATAGAAGGCATCAAGGCAGTCATCGACAAAGAGATTACCGCCATCCCCGGCGTTGCCGACGTATCACTGCTCAGCGTGGAAGTACCCGTATTCGGCGAGAACGTCCACTCCATCATCGGTTCTGTGGACCGCGCCTTAGGCAGGGATAAGGGAGAGGATGTGGAGACGACCCAGGCAGCCCGCATCAGGGCATCCTCCTACGTGATGGTGGAGATCGAGAAGGAGAAGCTGGAAGCCATCTATCCCGCACTCTACTTCAACGACCAGGTGGTCTACTGCGACTACACCCGGGGCAAATACGACATCGTCCTGCTCATGAAGGGCACGAGCTTCTCGGAGATCGAGAATACCATCAGGACCAAGTTCAAAACCTTGGACGGCGTGCTGAGAATCAAGGAGTGGCCCATACTGACCCTCTTCGAGGCATAAACCTAAGAAGCCACACCAGAAGAACCCTGCCGGGGGATGGAAAACCATCCCCCGGTTTTTTTTTGTGGGGACAGCCCCCTTCCGGATCTCCCCTCCCTTCGCTTCAGCTCCGTATCGGACCCATCTAAGGCTTCGCCTCGCTCGATGCTTATTGCGAAGACTGTTGCCTGCTTCGGGGATGTTGGCGGCCCGCAAAGTCTATTTGTTACGTCATCGGTCTTTGGCGGCAATCAGGCGCATCGGCCTTGACCCGTAACAGTAATCCGGGGTACCCGGCGTCGACAGCCGGGTCGGTCCCCAAGGCCCGCTCTGCTCAGCCTGTGGGTGCCCGGCATCAAGCGCCGGGCTTTCCCCCGATCCTCCGCCATGCTCAGTCCGCCTGTCCCCGAAAGAGGGGGGGAAGAGTCCTCCAGGGGGCAAGCCTTTCCTAAAGCTGTGGAATTCAATCGGGCTACATTGGGTCCGAGCGCGTTTGAGATATGCGAGAGTTGGTCCGGCTTATTGAGAACCGAGGCCAACAAGACGCCTTTCCGGTAGGGAGAATTCTCACCTGAGCGTACGTCGAGGACGCGCTGGGCCAGTCCGGCGAAGCCGGGCACCCTGTCGATAAGCTGAAGCGGGCCTGCGGCCAGGCCGCGGGTTGGCCAGTTCTCGCTGTCTGAGCGACAAAGCGAGTTCGAGAACTGAGCGGAAGCGTTTCGGTAACAGGGTAGCGCGCCCGGAGCTTAGAAGCGAACGGTGAGATTCGGACGACCGAAGCATCAAGACATGCGAATCCCAAGGACTGTCTGGCGAGGGGGTTTATCCCCGGAGGGGGAATCGTCTGAAAAAGAGGGATGGAATCTACACTCCGTTGGTTTGGACAACAGGCCCGTTACGAATCGAGCACTTCTCTGATCTTCCTGGAGAGGTCAATGAGGTTGAAGGGTTTCTGGATGAAGCCGCTGCAGCCCTTATCCATGATCTTTCGTGCCTGGCCGTCCAGGCTGTAGCCGCTGCTCAGTATGGTCCGGACGGAAGGGTTGATCTCCCTGAGGAGATCGAAGGTCTCGCCGCCGGAGAAGCCGGGCATGATCATGTCGCAGATGACCAGGTCGATACGGTCGTTATTCTCTTTGAAAAAAGTGATGGCCTCCTGTCCGCTCCCCATCGCGTGCACCGTATATCCCAGGGTCTGGAGGAGGACCTTGCTCACCGAGAGGACATTGGGCTCGTCATCGACAAGGAGGATTCTCTCCGAGCCCCTTAGGATTTCCCCGGCAGGGGTCTTCTGTGCGGAGGGATCTTTCTTGGACGCCGGCAGGTAAAGGACGAAGGTGGTCCCTTTGCCCGGTTCGCTGATGACGTCGATGAAACCGTTATGGTTCTTTACGATGCCATACACCATTGCCAGTCCTAAGCCGGTGCCCCGGCCAAGTTCCTTGGTGGTGAAGAACGGTTCGAAGATGCGTTGCTTCGTCTTTTCATCCATACCGGGACCGGTGTCGGTGACGGATATGCGCACATAACGGCCGGGCAGAACGGAATATGTTTTGCCATGGTCCTCTTCGATGATCGTGTTGGCCGTTTCCAGAGAGAGATCTCCCCCGGCAGGCATGGCCTGCCAGGCATTGAGGTAGAGGTTAAGGAATACCTGCTCGATCTGGCTGCGGTCAGCTTCCACTACCCACAGGTCATGGTCGTACTTGGTATGGATCGCAAGTTCCTTCTTCGTTCTGCCGAACATCGTAGAAGTCCTGTCGACGATGTCGTTCATCTTGAGGGGCTCAACCACGTATTTCCCGCCCCGTGCAAAGCCGAGAAGCTGCCTCGTCAGGTCTGCGGCACTCTTTACCTGTTCTTCAATGGATTTCAGCCGGTCGTAGTGCGGGTGATCCCGGCCGATGTCCAGCAGCATGAGCGACGTATACCCCTGGATACCCATGAGGATGTTGTTGAAGTCATGGGCGATCCCTCCCGAAAGTGTACCGACGGCTTCCATCTTCTGGGCGTTCATGAGCTGTGCTTCCAGCCTCTTCCGCTCGGTAATGTCTTCACAGACCATGATGGTATCCCCGTTCCCCAGGAATACGGGGACGAACCTGCTTACCTTGACTGATCCGTCTTTGCAGGTGACATCGAAGATCCTTTGCTGCAAACCTCCCGAAATGGAGCTCTTTATGTCCTCTACCCAGGCTGCTATGACTGTGTGCCGGTAAGCTGCGTCGGGATAGGCTTTGCTGAACCAACTCTTTCCGTCGGGAACATCGTTCAGATCATAACCGAAAAGTTCTTTGAATTTTGGGTTGATATAGAGGAAGTTTCCTTTCCTGTCGATCAAAGTCGTTCCGAAAGGGGCATGTTCGGAAAGAACGAGGAGCTTCTCTTTCTCCATGAAGAGTTCCTTCTCGGCCTCTTTGCGCAGGGTAATATCACGCCCCTCGGGTATAAGGAGGCTCACTCTGCCCTCGGGATCGAAGATTGGCTTGAGCGAGAAGTCAATGATCGCCGTCGTATCGCCCGCACCCCGCAGTTCAACTTCGTAGCGGACAAATTCACCCCTTGCAACGCGGGCGACGGCTTCCTTCAACTGGTTCACGCGGGCTTCGTTCCCGTGCCACCAACGGGCCTCCCAGAAGGGTTTGCCTATGACCTCCTCTGCGGTAATTCCCGCAAAGGCGAGGGCTGTCTGGTTTACTTCAATCATAATCCCGTCGGGTGTCATCAAGCCTGCGAACTGGAAGGTGGAGTTGAAGATGGCCCGGAAGCGCTTTTCACTCTCTTCTATGGCCTCCGCGGCCCATTTGCTCTCTGTTATGTCACGGATCGATTCTATGGCTCCCACCAGATTTCCGTTCGTATCGTAAAGCGGGCCGGCCTTTCCCCAGAGTATCCTCGTCTGCCCGCGCACGCTGGGCGCGCTTGTTTCCGTGTAGAGGGTATCCCCTTCCTTTTTGATAAAGGAGTACTGTTTCTGAATTCGCTCATCCCAGTTGGAAACGAAATCAACCAGGATAGGCCGCCGTACCCCGTAGAAGGGAATGGCATATTCGTAGTCCCCCTTGCCGAGCATTGATTGGGCAGGACAGCCGGTCATTTCTTCGATTGCCCTGTTCCAGGCGATAACTTTGCCTTCAAGATCTATTGCAAGGATTGCATCGGGGAGGAAGTTGATTATGTCGGTCAGCCGTCTTTCCGATTCGCGGAGTTCAGTTTCTGCCTTTTTTCGTTTCGTCTCTTCCTGGACAATGGCCCAGGCCTTGACGCCATAATACGAAAAGACCGTACCGCTCACCACAAAGAGTGCCACAAGAAGGAGGAGCCTGTTCCTGAAGTCCTTCAGAGATGCCACGACTTCATCCTCAGATGAGGCTACCACGATAGACCAGAAAGTATTCACCATTTTGACCGGCGTATAGACGGCATGTTTCTCTACCGCCATCACCGATTTCTCCATGATCATGTCGAAACGGTATGTTGTGGCGCCCTGCTTCCCGTTGACCATCTCTTTGGCCATTGTGATGATGCTAGGGAATTCCCTGCAGTTGTCAAAGACGGACTTGCCGGTATGTCCGGGAACAGGGCAATAGAGTTCAACGCCCTCCTTGCTTACCATCCAGGCGTATCCTGTCTTGCCGATTCGTATGTCTTCAAGATAATTTTTTGCGAGGGGCTGGAAGTCTATGAGAACGGCGATGGTCCCGTCAAACCGGTTCTTGCGGAAGACCGGTACGTGAAGTGCCACGGAATCAAAACCCTGAACGGTATGAAAAACGTCACTCATGACCGGTTTGTGAGTATCCAGGATTTGCCGGACATGCTTCTGGTGGGAGATGTCTGCGCCTATCGATTTCTTCACATAAGGGACGGTATAGATGATTCTGCCTCGTCCGTCGACACGGGTAACACCCTTTATACTGTCCTTGTGGCTGGCATAGAAAAAGGCCAGTTTTCTTCTCCCATGATTGTCAAAGGATATTATCGACTCATCTTCGGAAAGGAAGGCCATTTTGCCTAACCACTCGGAAAAGAAGCGCTCAATAGCCTTCGAGGCGTTCTGTGCGTGGAGCATCTGGCGGGCATTAAGCTCCTCGATGGCGGACCTCTTGGCGCTCTCGTAAAAGGCAAAAAAGAGATACCCGCAGATGCAGACGAGCAGGAAGGGCAAAACCAGGAGAAAGAGAAAGCGATACTTCTGTTTCATGACTCCTCTTTGACTTATTCTCGCACAATAGTGTGAAAAACTTATGCAAAAAAATAGTCTGCAGCCAGCCGTCCTTTCTGCTCCCAATGCTCTTTCCTGCCCGAAATTGTACAGGCTCCTATACATAATTCGAGAGGACCAGGGGAGGCAACAATTGATATTTATTGCCTGATTCGGCTAAACTAAATGATGGTTCTTCCGACTATTATAAATGATGCGCAAGTCTTCAAGGGGACTTCAGGCACCTTTATATTTTCGGGGGAAATGTAAATTTGCGAGGGATGTGAGATGGCTGACCAGGGCAGTACCAGGCAGGGGCTGGTGGAAGAGATATCGGTTCTGAAGGCAAAGGTTGAAGACCTGCAGCGATCCGAGGAGAAGCTGAAGAGGGAGAAGGAGACTTTCTACGGAATCCTGGAGAATAGCCCAACGGGCGTAGTGCTTGTTGCCCCGGACGGTACCTTTCAATACGCCAATCCGGAATTCACCCGTATCACAGGGTATACCCTGGCGGAGGTCCCTACGGGAAAGGACTGGTTCCGGAAAGCCTATCCCGATGAGACGCGCCGGAGAGAAGTGATAGACGCCTGGAAAGCGGACAGGCTGTCACAGGCGGGCAAAACAAGGGACCGCGAATATACCATCGCCTGCGGTGATGGAAAGACGCGGGAAGTGGATATCAGGAGCACCTTCATGACGGATTATACCGTCACCGTATTCACGGACGTCACGAAACGGAGGCAGGCGGAAAAGGACCTTCGTGATTCTCACCAGCGCGTGCTGGACATCATAGAGTTTCTCCCCGATGCCACATTTGTTATCGACAATGAGAGAAGAGTTGTTGCCTGGAATAAGGCTATAGAGGCGATGACTGGGGTGCGGAAGGAAGACCTCGTCGGCAGGGGTTCTTATGCCTATGCAGTGCCCTTCTACGGATACTTTGGTCCCATGCTCATCGACATGGTATTCCAGGGTCTTGGAGACGACTTCGGAAAATACGAGAGTCTCAGGAAAGAGGGGAATATAGTGGTAGCCGAGTTTCGAGCACCCATGGTATACGGCGGGAAAGGGGCCGACCTGTCCGGGAGGGCATCGCCCCTTTTCGATCCTGCGGGGAATATTGTGGGAGCCATTGCATCGATCAGGGACATAACGGAACGGAAACGCGTTGCAAGGGAGTTGCAGGAGTCGGAAGCACGCTTCAGGACAGTCATCGAAAGCTCCAACGACGGGATCAGCATCATAAAGGGAGGGTCCCACGTCTATGTGAACAAGAAGTATCTCGAAATGTTCGGGCTCCACCAGGCAGACCAGATGGAAGGCCGGCCGGTGGGGTATCTGATACATCCCGACGACTGTGAATGGGTGACGGAGATTAACAGACGGCGTGCGGAGGACGATGACGTGCCTGAGCGCTATGAGTTCAGGGCGATAAGGCCGAACGGGGATACGCTGTTTGTGGAGGTCTCGGCCACCAAAACGGTTTACAACGGGGAGCCCATAATCCTGGCCATACTGAGGGATGTGACGGTCAGGAAGCGTCTCGAAGCGCAGCTCCGCCAGTCCCAGACTCTCGAATCCATAGGCACCCTGGCCGGCGGCATCGCCCATGACTTCAACAATCTCCTCATGGCTCTCACGGGAAATATATCCCTTGCAAAGATGCGTCTTGCTCCCGATAGTGAAGCTTCCCGATTTCTCGCCGAGGCGGAACGTATCTCCCTTGGGGGTGCAGACCTGACGAGAAGACTCATTACCTTCTCCAAGGGTGGAACACCGGTGCAGAGGGTCCTGCAGGTAAACGACATACTCAAAGAGAGCTGCGACCTGGCCTTGGCGGACTCGAAGGCAGAATGCGGCTATTCCCTGTTGGACGGGCTTTTCCCCGTGAAGGCCGACGAGAAGCAGATCAGGCAGGCGCTGCAGAACATACTCCTTAACGCAAAAGAGGCGATGCCCCATGGCGGGACTATCACGGTCACCAGCGGCAACCTCGTCCTGACTTCGGAACATGCCCTGCCTCTGCCTTCCGGAAATTATGTGAAGATAACCATAGAAGACCGGGGCTGCGGTATTAAGGTGGAGGACCTTCCCAAGATATTCGACCCCTACTTCACCACCAAGGATCTGGGAGCCGAGAAAGGGATGGGCTTGGGTCTAGCCGTGGTCTACTCTATTGTGAAGAAACATGATGGACACGTGGAGGTCGAATCCTCACCGGACCGGGGAACCTCCGTTCATCTTTACCTGCCGGCATACGGAGAGGGAGATGGGGCGGCAGAGAAGCGCAGTCAATTTCATGGGCAATGCAAGGGTAAAATACTTGTCATGGATGACGAGAAGGTGATAAGGGACGTGAGTGAGAAGATACTGGAGAGTCTGGGCTATGAGATGGTTCACGCAAGGGAAGGGCGCGAAGCGGTAGAGCTCTACAAGGCTGCCTTGAATTCGGAGGAGCCCTTCTCTGCCGTGATCCTCGATCTTACCGTAAAAGAAGGCATGGGAGGCGAGAAAGCCATGAGGGAACTCCTCCTGGTGGACCCCCAGGTAAAGGCGATCATCTGCAGCGGTTATCCTGATGACCCTGCGATCTCCCGCTATGCCGACTACGGGTTCAAGGGCGCCCTTACGAAACCACACAAGGTTGACGAGTTGAAAGCGGTCCTGGAGAGCATCATTACAGGTGCTCCTTGAGACGGGAACAGAATACGGGGAGGGCATGAATATGGATCATAGTGATAAGGGTTTCGCTCCTCATGGCCGAACGGGTCAGGTCGAGACAGATGACGATGGAGAGAAGAAAGCGGGAAAACTCGACACTGCCGCAAAAGTCGTGAGGGCGGCAACGGCGATTGTGGTCTTCGGCATCCCTCTGGCGGTGGGAACGGCTGCCCTGGTCGGTTACGGAGCCTGCAAACTCTACGGGATGATAAGGGGCAGGTCGTAGGCGGCATGAAGCCCGGTCGTGCCCGGTTCCACGGGCGCTCCAGGGTCCCTTAATCCGGAAAGACCCAAAAGTGTTGACAATCCATGAGAAAATCTGATTAAACAGAAATATCCCCGTGCAGGCAAATCAGGAGAACCGTAAGGCGCATAGACCGATTCCGGCGCGTGCCACGAAAAGAACAGGATGAAAAGAAGCTTTTGACAAGACCGCCAAAGGGTGATGGAGGAATTCATGGGATCGGGAAGCAACCGGAATGACCGGCCGCACTTCGAATTGAGGCAGGTCTATTCGGGGGGCGAAGAGGAGGTCCGGATCTTTTCGGTACATGAGCTTGCCGGAGAGGCTCAGAATGTGCGGTTGGGCCGCAGGGGTTTCCTTGGCCTGTCGGCGGCCGCCGCGACTGCGCTCCTGGTATCCTGTGGGAAACCGGAAACGCCTATACCTCAGACCTGCAAGAACAGTCTGATCCACCGGGACACCGTCACCTCCGTGGCCTTCAGCAGCGACGGCAGAATGCTGGCATCAGGAAGCGAGGACAGGTCGGTGAGAGTATGGAACACCGACGACTGGCGTTTCCTGAGAGAGCTAAAAGGGGACTCCCCGGTAAGGAGCGTGGCCTTCAGCCGCGACGGGACCCTGCTGGCTTCGGCGGGGGATAATTCGGCAATAAACGTATGGCGCACAGGGACCTGGGAGCTTCTCTACCGGCTTGTCCACAGTCTGAGCGCCGTCAATGCGGTTGCCTTCAAACCGGATGGGACCCTGCTGGCCTCGGGAAGCACCGACAGGAACATCAAACTGTGGCGCATTGACGGCGGTACCTTGTTCCGGGAGTTCCAGGGCCAGTACTCAGTGCGGAGTCTCGCTTTTAACCCCGACGGAACGCTGCTCGCATCGGGGAGCGATGACCATGTCATCAAACTCTGGCGGCCGGAGACAGGGGTGCTCGCCCGTGACCTCGCCGGAGAGGGCTCGACGAGATCTGTTGCCTTCAGTTCCGACGGTCTGCTCCTCGCGTCGGCCTGTGACGAAAATGCCGTAAGGCTCTGGCGCCCGGCAGACGGCAGCGTTGCTAGGAAGCTGAAGGCAGGCGCATGGGCTACGGTAGTCGCCTTGAGCAGCATGGGCGGGCTTGTGGCTTCTGCGGCAAAGGATAACAGGATCAGACTCTGGCGTAGCGACGACGGGAGGCTGATCCGTACTCTGAAGATGGAGACCCCGGTGAAGGCGCGCGCCCTCAGTCCCGACGGGAGGATGCTCGCCTCCGGAGGCGATGACAGGGCGGTGAGGGTCTGGAAGACGGAAGGCGACGTCGAGGCAAAGGACATCTGTGTTTCCACCACGCCGCCTCCCCCGCCTGTTGCCCCATCCCAGCACACTCCTTCCACATCGACGACGATCTGCACTTGTGACAAGATCTGCACCTGCATTCCTGTCCGGCGACGGAAATACTGTTTTGTCATGTT
>CAYOYU010000074.1:7549-9121 GCA_964408265.1 uncultured Syntrophorhabdaceae bacterium | reverse complement strand
TGTCATGTTCAAGAGCGGACGCCTTGAAGGGTGATGCCGCCGCCTCCATGACCACGGAAGTCTTTGCAGTCCCTGTGCAGGACGGGTACCTCGTTTACGCGCCGCTCCGGCGCATCGCATTCCTGGCTAACAGTGCTTCAGTCAACCTCCTCTATCTTCTCAGACAGGGGAAGGAACTTCCTGCCGGCAAGGAGAGCAGCGATTTCCTCGGCTTCTGTGACAGGGTAGGCCTCTTCGGCGGGGTAGGCGACTGCCCCGTCACGTCCCTGGAGTCCCCGCGCTTCAATCCGACGGAAGTGACCCTCTTCCTCACGACCTCATGCAACCTGCGCTGTATCTACTGTTACGCCTCCGCGGGTGACCGGCATATGGCCGCGATGGACCTTGAGACAGCAAAACGGGGCATAGATTTTGTCTGCAGTAATGCCGCCGGGTCGGGCAAGCCGTCATTCACCGTGGGCTACCATGGAGGCGGAGAGCCCACGGAACACTGGGGGGTACTGACAGGATCATTTGCCTATGCCCGGGAACTGGCCCGCGAAAAAGGGCTTGAGGTCGAGGGTTCCATGGCGACCAACGGGGTCCTTTCCCCTGAGAAGTGCCAGTGGGTCATGAGAAACTTCGAGGGTGTCAACATCTCTGTAGACGGCCTCCCGGCGATCCAGGACATACAGCGGCCTCTGGCCTCGGGAAAGGGGTCCTCGGCAGCGGTGTTGCAGACGATCCGTGAGTTCGACAACGCCTCTTACCGATACGGGCTGCGGGTCACCGTAACGGGGGCCTCAGTGGATGACTTGCCCCGGAGCATCGAATACCTGCTGGAACAGTCTCATCCGGAGCACATCCAGGTGGAGTCCGTCTATCTTCTGGGAAGGGGCAGGAGCCAGAGTCCGGGCGTTGACCCCGCGGCTTTCGTGGACGCTTTCCGCCAGGCCAGAAGCCTGGCAGACAAGTACGGTGTTGACCTCTTTTACTCAGCATCGAGGGTGGATATGCTGACGGACCGTTTTTGCCTGAGCTGCGGCGAGGGGTTCAGCCTCACGCCCCAGGGCCATGTCTCGGCATGTTATGAGGTCCCCGATGGAGACTTCCAGTACGCCGAACGCTTCATCTTTGGCACCTACGATGAGAAATGCCGATGTTACAGGTTCGATGAGGAAAAGCTGGGCAGGCTGCGGAATCACACCGTTGAGTCTGTCCCGTGGTGCCGGGACTGTTTCTGCAAATGGCACTGTGCGGGAGACTGTGCCTACAAAGCTCACCATGCGATGGTGGACGGGCAATTCGTGGGTGATCCCCGCTGTGAGATAACCCGTGCACTCACGGTTGATCAGATACTCGAGAAGATCCGGCAGCAAGGCGGTCTTGCCTGGTCGGAGCCCTTCGCGCCATGAGGTCCTTGCATCTTCCCGGCCTGCGGGAATAATGTAATTGACATGAACAGACCCTGGAATATATGGTGACGAAATGAGAAATATCTTTGCTGAAATGGATCCCATCTTTCATCCCGGATCGGCAGCGATCGTGGGGGCCTCGGGCAAAGCGGGGAAGATCGGGCGGATGTTCATGGCC
>CAYOYU010000074.1:6946-7539 GCA_964408265.1 uncultured Syntrophorhabdaceae bacterium | reverse complement strand
CCCGTTTCGTGGATACGGGCTTCAGAGAGCTTTATGCAGTCAATCCGGGGGAAAAGGAGATCATGGGGGTGAAGTCATACTCCTCGGTACTGGATATCCCAGGGCCTGTCGACCTTGCCATGATACTGACCCCCACCGATTCGGCCCTGCAGGCCGTAAGAGAGTGCGCCGCAAAGGGCGTGAAGACCATTATCATCACCACGTCCGGTTTTGCGGAGGCAGGAAGAAGAGGAGAGGAACTTCAAGAGGAGATGGTCAGGGTGGCGAGGTCAGGCGGCTGCCGCATCATAGGACCCAACTGCATCGGTATCTACTGTCCTTCGTCGAGACTACCCTTTCCCCTTGGGCAGAGCAGCGAATCAGGTTCGTTGGGTCTCGTTTCGCAAAGCGGTTTTTTTGCTGACTACGCCACATACAGGATTACTGCCAACGGCATCAACTTCAGCAAAGCCGTGAGCTGCGGCAATGAGGCCGATCTTAGTGCCACGGATTTTCTCGAGTATCTGGGCGAAGACCCTGAGACCGAATTGGTCGTGGCATACATGGAAGGCGTCAAGGACGGCAGGCGCTTCTATGAGGTCTGCAGACGCGTA
>CAYOYU010000074.1:0-6936 GCA_964408265.1 uncultured Syntrophorhabdaceae bacterium | reverse complement strand
CGGTTATATGAGGGCATCAAAAGATTGGCGCAGAGGAAACCGATGATCCTCTGGAAAGGCGGGATGACCGAGGGCGGAGCCCGTGCAGCACTCTCGCACACAGGGGCCATGGCCGGTTCCGGTCCGATCTGGCAAGGGGCCATGCGACAGGCGGGGGTAGTGAGCGTCAGGACCTTCGAGGAGGTCCTCGACTCTATCCGGACCTTTCACCTGCAGCCGCATCCCCTAGGCAGGCGGGTCGGCATTATCAGTTCACCCGGGGGTATTGCGGTAGCCACTACAGACAGGTGTCTGGAACTGGGTTTGGAGGTGCCGGAATTCTCCGACTCCACCACGGATAGGCTCCGCAACGCCATGCCCCTCGTCGGAGGGAGCATCGGCAACCCAGTCGATTTGAGCATTGCCTCTTCCGTGAAGCCTCAGATACACGGCGACGCGTTGCGGATACTGGCTGAGTCCCCTGAGATAGATATGGTTCTGCTTATTGCCGTTGCCAAGGGGGAGGTCCTCCGGGACATCATCCTCCAGGCGACCACCGGACTGGAGAGGAAAAAGCCGATTGCCGTCACCAATATGGCGGGAACCGAGGAGACCATCGGCCATGACCTGCCCCGGTTTCTTTCCGCAGGCATTTCAGTATATTCAGACGCGGCGAAGGCCGTCGATGCTCTCTGGAGAATGTGGGAGTACGCCCGGTTTCTGGCACGCCGGGAAAGCAGCGTCCCCTTCGCTGTCCCCTCAGACGCCGCCGCGGCCATCATTGAGACTGCCTTGAGGGAAGACAGGACAATTCTGTCGGAGCACGAATCAAAGGAGGTGCTCCGGGCTTACGGTGTCCCGGTGACGCGGGGGAGGTTGGTACGGGATGAAGGGGAGTTTCGCGAGGCCCTCGGTTCGATCGGATTTCCTCTCGTGGTCAAGGGTTGCAGCCCGGCCTTGACCCATAAGACCGAAGAGGGGCTGGTCTACCTGGATATCCGCAATGAGGAGGAGGCCCTCGCTGCATTCAGGCACGTAGGAGCCTGGTCTAAAGGAGGGGAGGCGGCTGTTCTCGTTGAGGAGATGATTCACGGGAAAAGAGAACTGATGATGGGGCTCTCCAGAGACGAACAGTTCGGTCCCTGTGTGATGTTTGGCCTTGGGGGTATCCTGTCCGAAATCCTGAAGGACATAACCTTTAGGGTTGCCCCCATAGACAAAGAGGATGCCCTCGACATGATGGGCAGCATCAGGGCCGGTAATATCATGGGTTCATTCCGTAGCATGGAGGCGGCGGACACCGATCAACTGGCTCGTATGCTGATCGCTTTAGGCACCGTTGGGCTCAATCATCCCGAGGTTGAGGAGATAGATATCAACCCCGTAATACTTTCGGGCAGCAGACCCGTTGCCGTAGATGTACTGATCGTGCTGAAAAGAGAGTCGACAAGATGATGGGGGATTGGGGAACCAGCGAAGCGCTATGAGGTTTCCCGCATCTTGCGGAGAAGCTTTTCCTTCAGGGTTTCGCAAGCCTCCACGACCCATCGGATATCATCCCCCGTCAATCCGTCCCAGTGTATGCCGCCTACGGCAACCACGTTGCGGTTCAGCCCGGCTGAAATACCTTCGGAGAGTATTTTCACCGTTACGTCCTCTTTGTGTCCCACAAAGGTAAAGACGGAACTTGTGGCGCTCAACTTGTTCGGGTCTCTCAGGCTCGGCCGGGGCACTGCCATCGCCACCGCGCCGATGTGGGCAGCGCCGCCCCAAATGGTCACAAGGAGGTCGTTCCCTAAGAGTTCGGCCCTGAGGAATATTTCCAAAGGGCCTTTCTTCTCGGAGATGGTTATCCCATATATTTCAGAGCCGCAATTATCATTACCCGTTGATAAGTCCATCTCGTCTCTCTCTTATCTTAACTCGAGAGATATTCATGGGTACAAGTCTTTTGTCATCTTTTTCACCTCACCCTAAGCACGTGCGTCAGCCCGAACGTGAGCATCTGCCGGCTCGCGGGCCGGTCCCGGCTCAGTGAGGGGCCAATAATTGAAGGGACCGGTGTAAGCCGCTATGACGGGGAAAGTGAAACTCAAAAGCGAGGTGGCAAGCCAGAGTTCAAGCACATAGCCGGGAGGTCCGCTGGGAAGGGGACCTGCGACAAGGAGGCTGAACCAGGCATAGAGCTGGTACATGAGGATAGCCAGAATTGCGGATAAGAGCATGAGCACAGCCCCTTTGCCCGGCTGTTTGACCGTCTGGACCGGGGACGTCTGGAGGAGAAGGAGCATGATGAACTCGCCGAAAATCATGCAGATCGGCACCTTTACCATGTAGATCACCGGGTCCATGCCAAGGCCTCCGGTAAAGGCTAACTGGACTATGTAGGCGACGAAGAGGATAACGACGGTGGTGACCATACCCCATACCGGCTGTTTGGCCAGACCGGGAGCTTTGGCTGCAAATGTGCTCAAGGGCCAGAAATCAAGCTCCACCCAGGCGAGAATAACTGCCAGAGTCGTCATGAAGAAGGCCAGGATGTACCAGGCATTGAAAACGCCCCCGGGATCGAGAGAGGCCAGATAGAAAGGTGCGCCCTTGGCGAAGCCAAAATTGAAGAGCGTCTTGAAGAGTATCCAGGCAACGATGACCGCCGCGATCTGCGTTCCGAACCCTACGAAAGCCGGATGGCCGGATATGGCTGACGCAGGCCAGCACTGCCATACCACCACGCACCAGAATGTCATAATAACCATCATAATCAGGAAGAATATAACGAAGGGAGTGGGTGGAAAGACGAAGCCCCCCACGGTCTTGAGCGACCAGCCGGCTACAATGGCAGCCACGACGGCACTCACCAGCATGAGGTAGAGGCCCTTGAGGGGCTGGTCCAGTTTGGCAGCCGGAGGCGGGTAGTTGCTCTGCCAGACCAGACCGATGATGATCTGGATCGGGATAATCGTGAGCGCCAGGCAGCAGGCCCACGAAAGGAACATCTCCGTGCTGAACATGATGATTATGCCGAAGGCGATGAAGAATACGATGGCCGTTGCCAGGATTCCCAAAAGAGGTTGCTTAATTCCTGTTTGTTGATCCATAATCCCATCCCCCTGTTACAGGTTACACAAAGACTCCCTATCATGCCGCGTTCAGGTCCGGCCGGCAGTCCTCAGTCCATGGTGCCGTGCCGGCGCTCTGCCCCAATGCTCCACTTCCCTCATTTTAGCCTGATCCCGGTCATCAACTGACAGACAATACGTTCCATGGGGTCCTTCTTCTTCTCTGTCTTTGCCGCGGCTTCCCTTTTGCTCCAGACCGACTCGGGCCTGACCTGGAGAATTATGATGTTCTCAGGGAAGGACATGTCCGCGTCTATTCCGAACTCAAGATCATAGGCCATGCCGTAGTAGTCCTCGATAGCTTTGCCGACACGCGCCAATTCGAGCATCTCCTGCCGGGAAAGGCAGGGCAGACGCCTCCTCACCTCCTCCACCTCCACCTGGATGATGTCGCTGCCGTCCTCCCTGTAAACGCACTGGATCTCCTTGCTGCCGACTATTGTCTTTATTGGTTCCATAGTGATCTTGTCGATGAGGTAGGTATCGGGGGTCACTATCCCGCTTACCACCGCCTCCCCGAGCCCGCAGCTCGCGTCTATGGAGATCTTCGAGGGGTCTCCGTTCACGGGATTGATGGTGAAGATGATTCCTGAAACCCGCGAGTTGACCATCTTGGGAATGCCTACCCCTATATTGAAGAGGAAGCTCATCCCCTTGTTCATCCGATACATGATGGCCTCGACGTTATAGGCGCTCGACCAGCACTTCTTCACATACTTTATGAGGTCCGCCTCCCCGAAGATGTTGAGATAGGTCTCCATCTGACCCGGCATGGAGACGGAGCCGCTGCTCCGGACGGCAACGCGGCACGGCGATCCCTGCGGTACGTACCGGTCGCAGAGCTTCCTGTAATCCGAGAGGATCGCCTCCTCGATGTAAGAGGGCAGAGTGCTGTCTTCGATGAGGGTCATGGCAAAGTCGCTCGCCTCTTTCGCCGTCTCATAGGTCACCTGGCCCAGTTCCGGCAGTTTCTTCGCGAGTTTCTCCTTGATTCCCGTATCGATAATAAATTGATCGTTGGCATAGATGGTGATGGCGAAGCCGGGAGCAACCGGTATACCGGCCTTTATCATCTCACCCAGGTTGGCATTCTTCTTGCCCACCAGCGGATAATCGTTCCCGTCCATCTCCTCATACCATATTGTCAACCTTTTGCTTTTGTCCTCCATGTTACAGCCTCCCTGACCCGTTTTGGTGCTCCGGGACCGGCTCGACGAAGATTGCGAACCGGCCCCGTCGTGTCTTCCCGCGTGACCTATTGGGCACGTTCCAGGATGGTCACCAGACCGGTGTCACCATCCATCCTGATGAGGTCACCGGTCTTGATGATCTGCGTGCCCTTGCCCGTTCCCACCACAGTAGGCAGCCCGTACTCCCTGCAGACGATGGCGGCATGGCACATGGGCCCTCCCACGTCCGTAACGGCGCCTGCAATCTTCACGAAAGCCGGCGCCCAACTAGGCGAGGTGGTGGTGGCAACAAGTATCTCACCCTCCTTGAGATCCGCCAGTTGTTCAACGTTCTTCAATACCCGTGCCCTGCCTTCGGCCACGCCCGAGGAGCCGGGAGAACCCTGTATCTCATTCTCCGGTCTTCCTTCTCCTTCACCACCCAGCCATGACTGGAGCACGTTGTTTGTCACACCCCAGAGCACTATGGTAAAGGGCTCGGTGACCACGTCGGGCGGTGTACCGAGAGCCGCCGGTGGTGTCCAGGCTTTGAATTTTTCATAGACGCCTTTTCGCCAGGCGATCTCTTTCGGCCAGTAGGAAGGCCCCCTTGCTTTGACCCCCGTTGCCCAGGCCGTGCAGTAGTCCCACAGGGCCTGTTTGATCTCATCGCGTTTCAGGAACCAGATATCCGTATCGGCGTTTTCCATGAACCCGGCATGTTCCAGGATCTTGCCCACCTGCCGCACCTTGCCCCAGAAGAGGGTGTGGAACCAGTGCTCCACATAGAAGTTGTGGTCCTCGGCATGGGGAAGGACGAGGCGAGCCACAGCCAGGCCCTGGTCAAAGGCCTCCCTATCCTCGTCGGTCTTTATGAGCTTCCTGTACTCATCGGCTATCCTGTCCCGCTCCCGCAGGATCTGGGCTGTGGGCCTGCCTATCTCTTTTCCCGCCTTTAGGGTCCTGATGTTGGTTCGTATGGCGTCGAAAGGGATATTGAGGTTGTCGTTCCAGCTTATGTGCGTGTGATACCAGCCGGTCCCTGTGGAGATATGGAACCAGGGGTATCTCGACTTCTCCAGTTCCTTGAGCCACTCTTTTCCTACGGAATCCTTCTCCAATTCCTTCATCAGATCGGCTGCATCCATCGGTTTCGCAAAGAAATCTTCGATACCTACCTCGATGGCAAGCTTCGCGAGCCTTATAAGTTCCCCGTCGGGTTTGAAGAGGATCGGGTCGAACCCTGCCGACATCTTGACCAGGGTGGATACAGGCACTCCGGGGAAGATCTGATCCGCCGTGGCAAAAAAGGTCACCTGCGCGGCGTAACACAAGTTGAGAAACTCGAAGTGGTGCTGCCAGCACAAGAGTCCCAGGTCTATCAGAGCGTCATACTTCTTGAGCAACTCATAGCCGCTCCCCTTCCCGAGACCTTCCTTGATGACGCTGATATCTTCGATCTCCGGCAGATCGGTGAAGTTCATGGCCTCGAGATCGTCGATAACCTTCGTCATCTTCTTCTTCCAGTTGTCATAGAGTCTGTCCCAGTTCTGAAAGTAGTACCCGGCCCGCTCCATAAAAAGAGGCACCCTTTTGGGAATATCCTCCGGGTTTGCCACCCCCACGGGACTGATATAGACGTAACCGTTCACGATCCTGTGGTCGATGCCCATTGCAGGCGGTATGATATAGTGGCGGGTATTGTACTGGGAAAGCGCGAGGGACCAGGCCTCATCCCATATGAGGTCAAAGGGGTAGTGGGGCTCCGGATAGTGAAGGCCGTCATAGAACCAGATCTGGCTGCTCTCGAAATTTGCCCTTTCAGGGTCTTCTTTGGAGAACTGGTATTGGTAGGGATACATCTTCTCCCAACCCTCGGTGCCTGGAATCATTGGTACATCGTGCGGATCCATGAATTTTCGTGCCATGACTTCTCCCCCTTCTCGTTGGTTTTGTAGCTCTTAAAGCCTGAACCACTTGGGTTCATCAAAACGCTCAGTGCAACGAAGAATCCTGTTCTGGTAGTTGGTGACAAACTCATCCTGCAGCCGGAGATTCGGCTTTCTGAACTCCGGTCTGTTTAACATCCTGCCTATGTCAACGGGATCCTTGAAGGTAAGCTCGCCAATGATCTCGCTTATACCTCCGAACACAACGTTCCAGCCCCCTGTTACCTCCACAAAATCGAGTCTCTTGAGGGCGGGGATGTATTCGTTGACGATGAAGTCAGCGTATTCCTTTTTCACCCCGGGCCTCAGATTGTAGTACTGGTTGAACTTCCATACCCCCCTCTGTATGGCGTATTCCTGGTGTTTTACCTGGCCTGCCGGTTCGAGCAGAGAAGTCCGGTAGTTGCGGACGAGCGATTTCAGCTGAAGGATGAGCTGCTTAAACTGGTTGGTGTTGATGGCGCTGCAGATACCATCCACGTCGTTGGACCGGAGAACTCCGATGATCCTGGGTCCTGTTCCCACTTCGACGTAGTATCCGCCAACCGGTTCAAGCCCGACCGCCGCGAAGGCCGGGAGCATCGTGCTCGTTACGAAGTCGACATATGCCTCTTCTTTGCCTTGAATCACGTCCCATGATAGGGTGAATAAAACAGCCATACCCGACCTCCTTTGCTCATTTAGGGTAGTTCAAACCTTCTTGGTTTCTTATGTTCTTCG
>CAYOYU010000073.1:7303-19236 GCA_964408265.1 uncultured Syntrophorhabdaceae bacterium | reverse complement strand
CTCCTTCAAGAATGCCTGCACAAAAGAGATGCTCATCGCCGAAGCGGACGCAGCACTCTACGAGGCCAAGAAGGCCGGCCGCAACCGTGTGGTCTCACGTTAACGAAGGTGTGAGCCTGATCAGAGAAAACCCGCCGAAAGCCTGCGAGTCTTTAGATAAGGCTTCTTTCCTTAAAGCTCATATGGTTTCTGCTGCCTATGACGATGTGGTCGAGCACTTCGATACCCAGAATTCGTCCTGCTTCGACGAGGCGGCGGGTAATCTTGAGGTCTTCCTCTGACGGTTCGCAGTCTCCGGAAGGATGATTATGGGCGAGAACCACCGATGAAGCACTCCTCCTGATGGCCTCCGAGAAGACCTCGCGGGGATGGACCAGGCTGGCGTTGAGTGTGCCCACGGAGACCTTGTGTATGCCTATGACCTTGTTCCGGGTGCTCAGCGTGATGAGGATGAAGTGCTCCTTGGCCTTGTCCCGGATCTTTCCTCTTATCGCCTTAACCACGGAATCGGGGTTTCTGATGTCGTATCCCTCATTCTCCGGGGGCCCGGGAAGGTCCTGCCGTCTCCCCAGTTCGAAACACCCCTTTATCTGGGCTGCCCTGGCAGGTCCGATCCCCTTCACCGCGGCGAGCTCCTCGATTGTTGCATCACTGATTCCCCTGATGCTGCCGAACCTGCCCATCGATACCTGGGCGATTGTCATTACGCTATTCCCCGGTATCCCGCGTCCCAGCACAAGGGCGAGGAGTTCCGGAGCAGACAGCGCCTCAGGACCGAAGGCCCGGAGTCTTTCCCGTGGTCTTTCAGGCTCCGGCAGATCCCTGACGGTGAATGATTTGTCCTCTTTCATCATATGCCACCTTGAATGAAGAAATCCTAAATCCTAATTTCTAAATCCTAAACAACCATAGTACCAGAGATTTTTAAGATTCTAAACAGATTCCTTTTAGGATTTGGTGCTTAGGCTCTCTTGCCTACCTTTAGGATTTAGACATTAGGATTTCGGATTTGAGATCAGGATTCTGGACCTAATCTCCCGCTGATTGACCATTCCTTCCGCCGTGCCTATATTGAAAAGAACAAAGCCCGGACCAAAAACTGAACTTTCCGGTGGTGCCAGTGCACATTGTGGTCTGCATTAAAATGGTTCCCGACACAACTCAGGTGAGGATAGACCCGACCACAAATACCCTCATCCGGGAGGGTATCCCCTTTATCACGAACCCCTTTGATACCCACGCAATCGAGGCTGCACTGGCAATAAAGGAAGGTTACGGCGGATACATCACGATAATCTCCATGGGGCCTCCCTCGGCGGAGACGGTTATACGAAGGGCCATCGCCGTCGGCGCCGACAGGGGTGTGCTCCTCTCGGACCGTGCCTTCGGCGGCGCCGACACCCTCGCTACGAGCCTGGTCCTGGCGGCGGCAATCACGGAGCTGTCAAAGGAGCGGCCTGTTGATCTCATCTTTTGCGGCAGGCAGACGATTGACGGCGACACCGCCCAGGTTGGTCCCGGCATTGCAACAAGGCTGGGCTTCTCCCAGCTTACCTTCGTGGACCGCATCCTGGCCGTAGATCCGCAGAAGCGGACCATCCGGGTCAGGCGATACCTGGAGGACCGGTACGAGACAGTCGAGACGCCGCTCCCCGCAATGATTTCGGTAGTACGGGAGATGAACAGGCTCCGTTATCCTCCCGTCAACGGAAGGCTCCTGGCCAAAGAGGCCTCCATACCACTTTGGAACAACTATCTTTTGAAGCTCGATCCCGGGCATATAGGTCTCAAGGGCTCCCCCACCCAGGTAAGACGCATCTTCGCGCCTGCCCTGGAAAAAGGTGAACTCATCCAGGGGGAGGGGGACAGGAAGCAGGAGGCTGTAGAGACCATTCTTGACAGGCTGGCCCGATGGAAACTGGTGGAGTAAAGATCGTGGAGGGCAGGAAGAAGATAACAGCCAAGGCCCGGCTGCTGCCGAACAAGTGCATCGCCTGCGGCCAGTGCGAGCAGACATGCCCGGTAAACGCCATCACTTACGACCAGAAGGGGGAACCCCTCATCGACCTGGGAAAGTGTATCGGCTGCAGGAAATGCGTAAAGGTCTGCCCTGCGGAAGCCCTGGAGATGGTCCACCTTCTCTCTGAGCCCGGCTCGGCGGGAAAGGCAATGCCGCAGGCCGACGGGTCGTCGGCGCCTCCGCTTGAGGCAGCAGGGAAGCCCTGGAAGGGCGTATGGACGCTGGTGGAACACCTGGATGGCAAACCCCATCCCGTCTCCTGGGAGCTCCTGGGTGCTGGGCGAAGGCTCGCGGAAGACCTTGGTGTGGAGCTGGCTGCCCTTCTACTCGGAGAAAATGTTGAACATCTCACCGAGCTTGCCTTTGCCTACGGCGCAGATAAAGTCTATCTCATGGATGATCCCATTTTCCGGCTCTACAGGACAGAACCCTACCTGGAAGGCGTGGCGCATCTTGTAAGCACCTACCACCCCGAGATCCTCCTCATCGGCGCAACAGGCCTCGGCAGAGACCTCTCGGGGGCAGTGGCCACAAAACTCTCAACAGGACTCACCGCGGATTGCACGGCCCTTTCCATCGACAAGGAGACGGGGCTCCTGGAACAGACGAGGCCCGCCTATGGCGGAAACATCCTGGCCACCATACTCACCGAGCACTCCCGGCCCCAGATGGCATCGGTAAGGCCGAAGGTCATGGCCGTGCCTCCTGCGAAGGAAGGGAGGACAGGCGAAATCATCAGGGGGTCTATTCCGCTTAAGGAGAAGGAGATTGCGGCAAGAATTCTCGAAATCACTGCCATCCAGTGCGAAACGGACATCGATATTACCGCTTCCTCAGTTGTGGTGAGCGGTGGAAAAGGCATGGAGGATGAGAAGGGCTTTGCCATGCTCCAGGAACTTGCTTCCCTTCTGGGGGGCGTCGTCGCAGCTTCCAGAAGCGCTGTGGATGCGGGATGGATGCCCTATGAAAGGCAGGTCGGCCAGACCGGCAGGACCGTGAGGCCCAGGCTTTACATCGCCTGCGGCATCTCCGGGGCCATCCAGCACATCGTCGGTATGCAGGACTCTGAGCACATCATCGCAATCAACAGGGATCAGAAAGCGCCCATCTTCGAATTGGCTCATCTCGGCATTGTGGGCGACGTCTTCGAGATCGTTCCTCTCCTTATCGAAGCCCTGAGGACACGAGTAAAACCGGCGGTATGTGAGGCGTGATACATGATAGACGATACACGATACATGATAGACGATGCGGGATACAAGGCATGGATCTTTGCTTCTTCCATCGTGTATCGTGGATCATGTATCTATCACTTCTATGGCACTGGGTACAGGATACTTAAATGAACCCTTATGAGCCGGCTGTCTTCGCAGCCATCCTCGCCCTCGCCCTCTTCCTCTTTCTCCGGCGCCTCTACCGGCTTCTGGCGCTTCTGCTCTTAGGCAAAGGCGAAAATCGTTTCGACCGGCTCCGGGCCCGTTTCAAGGGTATGCTCGCCTATGGGTTCGGTCAGATCAAGGTCATTGAAGTCCCTTTCGGCATAAACCACTTCATTCTTTTCTGGGGGTTCATCACTCTCTTCCTGGTAAATATTGAATTCGTCATCTCCGGGGTATTCCCCAGGTTCTCTCTCGATTTCATCGGGACCCTGCCTTACGGGATCTTCCGGTCCGCAGCAGACGTCATGTCTCTTGTGGTGCTCTGCGCAGTCATTGTGGCCCTTGTGCGCCGCATCTTCTTCAGGCCGCCGCACATCGACCTCACCAGGGACTCCCTGCTGGTCCTCCTCACCGTGGCCCTGCTCATGGTCGCATATTTCGGCCTCAACGTGACCGAAATATGCGCAGGCCGCAACCCGGGGACCTATCTGCCTGTTTCCCGACTGCTCGCCGGTTTCTTTGCAGGAGCGATAGGACCGTCGTCCCTTTGTCTCTACGGACGCCTTTTCTGGTGGATCCACGCCATCGTCTTCCTGGCCTTCCTCGATTACATACCCTGGAGCAAGCATCTCCATATTCTCACCTCCCTTCCTAACTGTTTCTTCAGGAGCTTTACCTTTCCCGCCACACTCCCCCGGATGATCTTCAGGCGGGGTTTGCCTTTCGGCGTCTCCTCGGTGGTCCAGTTCTCCTGGAAGGACCTTCTGGACTTCTTCTCCTGTAGTGAATGCGGCCGCTGCCAGGAGGCCTGTCCGGCCCATAATACGGGCAAGGTCCTCAACCCGAAGCAGGTAATCCTCCAGGGCAAACGAAACCTTTTCGTAAACGGGGCAGGCATACTGGCATCCCGTCCAAGCGATACGCTGGGAGAGGCCGGTCAGGAAGTCCTGACGGTGAAACCCCTCATCGGGGAAGGAGACTGCAGCATATCTCCCCGTGCCATATGGGACTGCACAACATGCGGGGCCTGCGTCGAGCGCTGCCCTATTCTCATCGAACAGTTCCCCAAACTTCTCTCCATGAGACGCCACCTGGTCATGGAGAAAGTGGACTTCCCCGCCGAGATTCTTCCCTTCTTCGAGAATATTGAGCAAAGGTCCAACCCATGGGGCATTGCGCCGTCGGAACGGGGAAAATGGGCCGCGGGCCTCGATATACCTCTCTTCTCGAAAGACCGGGAGTTTGAGTACCTCCTCTACGTGGGGTGCGTCGGTTCATTTGACAGGCGGATGCGTCAGGTCTGTCTCGCTCTGGTGAACATCCTGAGGAAGGCATGGGTCTCCTTCGGCATCCTGGCCACTGAGGAACGGTGCTGCGGAGAGACAATGAGAAGGCTGGGGAACGAGTATATCTTTGAAGAGATGGCAAAAGAGAATACGGAAATCTTCCGGCAGAAGGGCATACGGAAGATAATCACCCTCTGCCCGCACTGCTTCAACACCTTCAACAACGATTACCGGGCATACGGGGCAGATTTCGAAGTTTTCCATAACACCCAGGTAATGGACATGCTCCTCAGACAGGGACGCATGAGAATGGAAAAAGGGCTGGAGGGCGAACGGATTCTCCTCCATGATTCCTGCTACCTTGGCAGGTATAACGGAATCTATGAAGAACCGCGGCGCCTCCTCGAGGCGGCATGGGGCAGAAAGCCTTATGAGATGAAGAGGCGACTAAACCGCAGTTTCTGCTGCGGGGCGGGCGGCGGGAGGATGTGGATGGAGGAACGGGAAGGGACAAGGATCAACCTGGAGAGGACCAGGGAGGCACTGCAGAGCGGGCCTTCAATAATCGCCACGGCTTGTCCGTACTGCCTTACCATGTTTGAGGACGGGCTGAAGGACGAGCATATGCAGGATCGTGTCCGGGTCCTGGACGTGTCGGAACTTGTCGACTTAAGCGCCCGCCAGGCGTGATCGGGCGGATGCAGCTCCGGGACATACAAGATTCTTCGGAACCAAGGGAGGTAGGATGGAAAGCGACAACATAGTCCTGACGAAAAAGGTCTTTATTGCAGTCGATTTTGTGGTGAACAAATACGTCATCGACCTCATCAAAAAGGCCAACCTTCTCGGCCTGGAGGGCAAGCGAATACTCGACGTGGTCGTCGATAAGGACCCCGACACGGACCAGGTGAGAGTAGACTTCTATTATGAGGATTGAACGGCTTAGGGTTGACGGTTGACCGGCTGGCGGGACAAACAAGCCCACCCCTTTATTTCGCAGTCAGGCCCCCCTCGGCCTGATTCATCTTTTATCGCGTCAGGGCAACCCAGCATCCGAATCAGCCACCTGCACCTGCCCTGAGACCCGGTACCGGTACCGTATCCATATCTTCGCAGCAACGACCACCCCCAGAGCAAAGAGGATCTGCACCCCGTAGTCGAGGAGACGAGAAGGATGTCCCCCGAGGGCGCGCACTATCCAGGGGTCGCTCATGACCATCTCTCCGGCAACTCTGCCTAAGACTGCGGCGCCGAGGAGGACTATTACAGGGAAGCGGTCCATGAGCTTGGTGATGATCTTGCTGGCACAGACTACGATGGGGATGCTCGTGGCAAGGCCGATGAAAAGGAGGAGTAGGTTTCCCTTGGCAGCCCCTGCAACACCCAGGACATTGTCGAGGCTCATCACAAGGTCTGCCATGAGTATGGTAATGATGGCCTGACGCAGCCCGTTCACCTCTTTCATATTCTCCTCTTCTGCTCCAGGGAGGAGGAGTTTGAAAGCGATCCAGAGGATGAGGAGCCCTCCGGCGAGTTTCACGAAGGACACCTCCAGGAGTTTTGCCGCTACGAAGGTGAGGCCGATCCTCAGTATTACGGCCCCTGCCGTCCCGAGGATGATACCCCACTGCCTCTCCTTCTCCGGAAGAGACCTGACCGCCATTGCGATGACCACCGCATTATCCCCGGAGAGTATGATGTTGATGAATACGATGTTCAGAAGGCCGAAGAAGAAGGCGCCGGTGAAGACCTGCGAAAAGTCCATCTTTCATACCCCCCTGTCTCTTACTGACGTACCTTACTTACTCCCCCGTTTGCCTTTGATCATCGATGAACCGCGATTACCTCTGAATTGCAAGAGACATACCGCAGCCGAAGCAACGGCAAGGCTTAATAATTTCTGGATGTTACAGGTATAGACAGAAAGAGCAGTGGAAGAATATTTGGAATCCTGTTTCCAATTGTGTAAATTTCTTTTCGTCAGAGGAAAGCGGTTTCCCGTCGAGCAACAAGGGGGCTAATGATTACTCGATAAGCCTATTCTCCAGGAGATAGCGGATTATTTCTGCATTCGTCTTCATGTCCATCTTTTCCAGGATCCTCATACGGTATGAATTGACCGTCCTCACGCTCAGGCACGCCTTCTCAGCTATGGCTTTCGGAGTGAGCCCCGATGCAATCATGAGCATTACTTCGAGCTCGCGGGATGAAAGCCGCTCGTGCGGGGCTTCTCCATCCAGGGTTCTGTCAATCTTTGAAGCCATCTTCTCGGCAAAATGGAGGCTCACGTACTTTCCACCAGAGGCTATCTTCTTGACTGCCTTGATGAGCTCTGTGGCAGCGCTCTCTTTCGTCAGGTAACCGGAGGCGCCTGCCCTGTAGGCTTTCATGGCATATACGTCCTCCTTGTGCATGCTGAGGATAAGCACCGCAATCCTTCGTTTCTCACGTTTGAACTGCTCAAGGATTTCGAGGCCGCTCTTGTCCGGCATGGTAATGTCGAGAATGATCACATCGCAATCCTTCGTCTGGACAAATTCCGTCACTTCACGGGCATTCGCGGCCTCGCCGACGACGACTATTTCCGGCTCCTTTGACAGCACTTTTTCCAGACCGCTTCTTACAATAGGATGGTCATCGGCAATCAATACCCTGATCATAGACCTTCAATATCCTCTGTTAATGCCTTTCAGCGCCTCTCTCGAAGGGGATCTCAACCATCACCACGGTACCCTTGTTCGGCGTTCCCGTGATGTTTATCTTTCCCCGGAAAAGCAACACCCGTTCCCTCATGCCCAGTATCCCGAAGGATCTCGGATTTGAGATCTGGCTTTCCCCTATGCCCTTCCCGTTGTCCTTTACCTTGAGCATGAGTTTCTCATTCTTCTTTCTCAACGTAATCTCAACCTTGCCTGCTTCCGCATGGCGAGCCACATTGGTGAGGCTTTCCTGCAGAATCCTGAAGGCTCCGGTAGCGATGTCCCTGTCGATTGTGATGCTCTCCGGCGCCTTCAATCCGCACCGGATTCCCGTTCGTTTCCGGAAGTCCTGAAGCAGCCACTGGACGGCGGGAACCAGCCCCAGGTCATCCAGAATGCTTGGTCTCAGATCAGCAGCTATCCTTCTCACCACATCCATGGCGCTGTCCACCAGATCGAGGAGGCTTTGCGTCTTTGACAACAGTCCGTCGCCATTCCCGGTGCCTGTCCCGTATTCCTCGTTGAGTTCTGAAAGGTCTATTTTTATACAGGTCAAGGCCTGACCGAGTTCATCGTGTATCTCCCGGGCAATCCGTGCCCCTTCCCTTTCCCTCACTGACTGGATATGCGCGGTGAGGGTACGCAATTCTTCGCGCGAATCGCGCAGCTCATTTTCCGCCAACCTCCGTTGGGTTATATCGTTGAACATGGTCACTGCTTTTCCATCTGTGAGCTTGAAAGACCTGAATTCCAGGTCCTTTTGGGTTCCGTCTTTGCAGCAAACGGTAAATATTATATCGATGCTCTTCGATGACGAGACACCCTCTTTCCAGGTATCGATGGCAAGCTTCCCGTATTCACGATCGGGGTATGCCTTTGCGAACCACATCCTGCCCGTGCGTATGTCATCAAAGGTATAGCCGGTGATATGGGTGGCCTCGGGATTGAGGAAGAGGAGATTTCCGGCCGGGTCATGAAGAAATATGCCGTAAGGCGCATTATGGAGTATGGAGAAGAAAGTCTCCCTCTCCTGGTATAATTGGTCCTCAGCCTTCTTTCTGTCCGTTACATCTTCTGCCGTACCGTTACAATAGAGAATTCGACCCTCGGAATCCTTGGATGCCCGGCCGTTGATGGAGATCCAGACCTTGCTGCCGTCCTTGGTATAAAACTGAGTTTCAAACCCCTCGATATAGTCGTTCTCACTGTAAAGCCTGAGGAGTCTGGCACGATCTTCAGGGTTGACATACTGCTGTTTGCCTATGTCGGTAACAAGCTCCATCATCTCCCGTGCCGAACTGTACCCGAACATCCGGGCAAAGGCGGGATTGGCGCTTATATACCGCCCTTCCGGGGTAGTCTGGAATATCCCTTCCACGGCATATTCGTAGATGCTGCGGTATTTCTTTTCCGTCCGCCTCAGTGCTTCCTCTGCCTTTTTCCGTGAGGTGATGTCCCTGATGCTGGTAATGACCCTGACTACCTGTCCGTCCTTGAGGATAGGGATTCTCGTTGTCTCGGTAAAATATTCTCTGCCGCCAATGGTAATATTCTCCTCGGTGACGAGCATTTCTCCTGTTTCCAGTACCTGCAGGCACCGGCCGCGCACCTCTTCCGGCAGGAAGGGGAAGGCATCCAACAACTCGCTGCCCACCACGTCTGTGCGGAAGCCGATCTCCTCGCCCCAGAGCCTGCACCTCTTGTTCAGGGAGATGATGCGCAGGCCTGGATCAACAACATAAGCCGCATCGGTGAGTGAGTCGAAGGCTATGAGATTGCCCTCTGCGCCCCCATAACCGGCGACCTGCCCCCGCAGTCCCACCAGTTCGGCAATGAGCTGTTTCTTGGTCTTATTCTCATCTTTCATCTTCACGCCACGTTTTGAAACGATCCCCCGTCTGTATAATAGCGAAGGACAAAGGCCCCTGTCAATTCGTTGTTTCCGGAATCTCACCTTCGGTCCGTTGCCAGCGGCAACTTAAGATACGCAAGAGGCTGGGATTAGCTTATTCGTCGAAAGAAGAAGAAAGCCCGCTGAAGATAAGCGGGCTTTGGAAGGATCGGTGCAGACAAGGGCCTGGTAGGCTCATCGGCCCTTTGTCTTACCCCGTATAGGAGTGTTTCCCGGACAGATGCGGTAATCCCTTAATGCCTGTGGCTGTCCCAATATCTTTCACGTTCCCATCTCCCCCAGTTTCTTTGCAGGTCTGCATGAGGTATGTGACGGTATCCCGGCGGCAGCCTGCGGTATCCCGGCGGAAGTTCCAGAACGGCCCTCGGGACCCCTCCGGGGCCTGCGAATATCCAGGGCCCGTTGTAATGTCTCGCCCTGAACCAGCGCCCCCCGAAAGGACGGTACCAGAAACCGTGATAGAACAGGACATCCACGCCAATGCCCGGCACGAAATATACGTATGACCCGGGTACCGGCACCACTTCAGGCGGTGCCGCAAAAGCGTATGGAGGCGGCCCTTCGTGCCGGGGTTCAACAACCACCGGTGGGGGGCTTCCAGGGGGGTTCAGGGGGACCCAGGTCCGGTGGGGCGGAACCCATTTTCCGTCAACCCACTGTCCCGGGATCTCAACCCACTCCCCCGGGGGAGCTTCGTGGCCGTGCAGAGGAGGGCCTGCCTGGGCAAATCTGGCCGGCTCTTCCCGGTCCAGCTTCTTCTCCATTTCCTTCTGATCCATGGCATTTCCTGCCACGGCGCCCACGAGGGCACCTCCGGCGAGGCCGATGATGGTCCCTGTAGTGTTTCTCCCGACCGCCTGACCGAGAAGGGCCCCGCCAGCAGCGCCAATGACAGCCCCTTTCTCGGTATTATGCCCGTCGGAGGCAAAAGAATAGGTGGAAAAGGCCAGGAGTATTGCCAAACCGATTGCTGCTTTCTTCATCTCTTCACCTCACACCGTGTCTGACCGACACTCTATTTCAGTTGATCTGGCTATATAGAAAGGCAAAGAGCGTGCCATTCACACCACATCGTATGTTTCTTAATGATTGCTTATAGTTGGTGTTGCGGCGGAGCCATAAGGGAGGGTACGGAGAGGACCTAAATGTCGAAGCTAAACTCCTTGCCTCGACAAAATTTGCCGGTTATGGTTGTGCGGAAAGCCTCGGGCCAAAGGCAATAACGCGAGGTGGGGGACCCCCCCTCATACATTCTTTTACCGGCCCGTAACGACCTGAAAGAGGACACCGTTGTGGAATACCAGGGTCGTCCGGAAACGGTTGGGACCGAGGTCGTAGGTCCATTCGTCAACAACGATGGTGTTGAAAGACTCCTTTGACCCGCTCACGAGGGTACGCTGGTTCTTCGCCACAGGAGGGTCGCAGAGGGCCTGTACGTCGTACATGCTGTCGCCGGTGGATATGATTCTATCGTTCGGCGGGCATATGAAGGAGTCGGCGGCAGCGCCGGAAAAGGTCCCGCACAACATCAGCAAGGCCAGAATAATAACAGCGGAAACCCTCTCTTTCCTATCCATGTCGTCTCCTTTATCTGGGCAGCAGGTACTCCGGCGTCTCATATGAGTCACACACCTATAGTTTCGACTCCGGAAACTCTTTTGTCAACGCTCCCTTGTCGATTGTCAGGGCATGAGGGTGTAGGACTTGAGGGTCATGGTCATATCGATGCCACCGCCGGAAGAGTGCTCTTTGATGTTGTCGATGGGAGGATAGACCCAGGTTGTTCCCGTCATGGGCGAATCGTCCGAGTACGTGCAGCTGACGCTCGCTTTGTAGGTATCAAAGCTGCCCGCAGAGGTGACAAGCGTCTCTTTGCCTGTGACCTGGAAGTTGCAGTCCTTCCATGAACCATCCTGAAAATAGACGGTGCCGGGGTGGCCTGTGTCGCCGACCCTGATGGGACTCTTCATGTCCGGAACAAGGCCATTCGGTGTATTGACATTGTTTTGAACAAAGTTGAATTGCTGAGTCTTGGTGTTGTATTTGCCGCAGCCGAACCAATTGCCCCGGGCATCCTGGTAGGAAACGTGTTTGGTGTCCATCGGAACAGAACCGGCCGGGCCCGATAGGGTCCCTGTAATATCATAGACATTGCAGGCCATCCCGTAAGGGTTTGTGACCTTGCTGTTCAGGGCCACTGTCAGGTCACCCGTGAACTGCTGGCCGCCATACAGTACGGTTGTCTGATAGATGAAGGTATCCCCGATCTTCTCTATCCTGGAAATGGAAGAAGGTGACGGAACAGTGGTAAACGACCAGGCATAATCCGCCTGGAGAGCATTCCCTTTCCTGTCCTTTACCCCGGCTGCCAAGGCAGCGTTATAGGTTGTATCGTAAGAGAGGGTACTGGAAGGCATGAAGGTTATATTCTGTCCGCTGCACCCCGCCACACCGCTCACCGCCACACCCCCCTTATTCAGGTGGAAGCTGGTGCTTGAGAAAGCCGCGCAGTCCAGATCTTCATTGAAGGAAAGGGTGACAAGGCTGTTCACCGGCACGTCCGACTCTCTGTCGGCCGGCTCAGTAGCATTCACGTTCGGCGGAACGAGATCCGTTCTCCACTGGATCACGCCTGCA
>CAYOYU010000073.1:6110-7293 GCA_964408265.1 uncultured Syntrophorhabdaceae bacterium | reverse complement strand
CGCCTTCAGTCCTTATCCAGTATGCCCTGCCCTTCGCAAATCCCGATAGTCGGGTTATCGATTGGGGAAGAGAATAGCCTTCCTCCATTGCGCCCTTCCAGATGCCCTTTTCCCAACCCCAGAGAATTCTCCACTTCTTCTCCACATCGGAGAGGCCGTTCTCCACGGTTACGCCGTTCACTCCGTGATAGCCCACCAGGTTCCACCCTTCATACAGAGGGGTATCATCCCAATCCGGCACTGCTCCCGACACGGTCAGAATGCAGGGGCCGTCCGCGTATATCCAGTACCCTTTGCCCGCGTCGATCCTGTCGAGCGTGTTGGGAGAGCCGTCAGGCGGATTCGGCCGGTACTTCTTCCACTGCTTCGTCTGATTATCGAAACCCCAGACAATTCTTATTGCCGCCAACCCGCTGAGCACAATTCCCGGTGCCGGGTTCGAGGGCTGAAGGGGTGTGGAGATGAAATTCCACCCTCCATCGAGGTTGAGCGAATACTGGCCGCCCTGCTGCATGTTAAAGACGGCTGTTGCCGTCCTGTCTGCCGTCATGGTAACGATGCACTGCCCTTGCCCCGAGCAGCCCGCGCCGGACCACCCAGCAAAGGTGGATCCCGAATCTGGCGTGGCGGTGAGTGTTACTTGCGCCCCGGAGGTATAGGACTCGCTGCAGTCCGTGCCGCATCCTATACCGGGAGGGTTGCTTGCCACGCTGCCGGTACCGGTTCCCGACCTCGTCACACGGAGAAGATACTGCTGGGCTCCGGCCTGGGAAATGGAGAACGTCTTCTGTCCGATCGAGATGGTGCCGCTTCGGGAATCGGCGCCTGCATTGCTCTGGACCGAATAGTTCGTGGTCCCGTTTCCTGTGCCGCTCGTACCGGAAGTAATGGTAATCCAGGGACTATCCTTTGAGGCCGTCCACGGACATTTGCCCGTCGAAGCTGTCACGGCTATGCTGCCCGAACCCCCCGCCCAGCAAAAGGCCTGCTCTGCCTGGGACAAAGAATAGGTGCATGAAGAGAGCGGGTAGAGATGGTTTATCCCGTCAATGTCGTCCTGATGAAGAGACCGTTTTTGCTGGCCCATGACAGCCGCGTAGTACATTACTTTGGGCGAATCGCCAAAGTTATACAAATCGGTAAGACCCAGGGAATGACCCAGTTCGTGCAACGCGATACTCTG
>CAYOYU010000073.1:0-6100 GCA_964408265.1 uncultured Syntrophorhabdaceae bacterium | reverse complement strand
GAAGGCGATTGGGGAATGATAGCTGTAGGAGCGGAGCGTTTTTTGCGAGGAGAGGTTTTTTACAGAGATTTCAGCATATTATATACCCCGGGAATATACCTTTATTCAGCAATGTTTTTTAAATTACTTGGAGTATCACTTGCATCTGCCATGATTGGATGGAGTATTCTGAGGGCATTTAACTGTCTTATTATCTATGTGATCGGTATTGAATTTGATGTCCGCATCGGCCAATGCTCCCGAAGCGGAGGAATACCACAGGTAGGCTTCCGCTATCACTCCCGGCTGATCCATGTTCCCGAAGACGAAGATGTTGACCCCGTCACGCACCGCCCACTCCGTGCTGATCGTGGTACCGCCGTAAAGAAAGACAAAAGGCGTGGAGCTTAGGGATGACCAGGTCGACATGGCGTTCTGAATCGCAGTCAGACTCCCTTCCGGTCCTCCCTCGGTATTGGCGTAATAGGTTGTACTCGGTGAAACCCACTTGATCTCGGCCCCCGACGGGCTAGTGTATACCTGGTAAGCGTGAAGGTCCGTCGCGGAAAAGACCACGATTGATACAAAGATGATTAGAAGATGTCTGCCGAAGGACTGAAGAGTCATCTGATACTCTTGATTCTGTTGATAAGCTCGTGATAGGGAATGTCGTTCTCTATGCGTTCCTCGCCTCCGGCCACTGAGAAGCCGCTCTTCCGGGCGATTCCCCTCTCGTCGACAACATACTTCCCCTGGGCTTTGCCCACAATGTTGTAGGTGGGACCGGCCCCATGCCCTTCCACGGACTGGGCCCTTCTGGCGGACCCCGTTTTCAGGAAAAGGACGATGGTCTCGCCCTGGACCAAGGGCGCCATATCAGACACTTTAAGCCCAATGTCCCCCACTTCGCCCCCTTCATACTCGACGAATACCCTCTCGCTTCCGGGGGCGCCTTTCACCACCTCGCTCACAAGAACCGTGGCCCTCGTAAGGATCGTCCTGCCGTCGGCGCTCCAGTAGGACTCGGTAGTCTCCACTCTGCCCGTGACGACGGTGTCGGAACCCTTTGTCAGATCTTCGGTGCTTAGCCCGACCATGATTGCAGAGCAATCAGTCACAGGGAAAAAGAATGCAAGAAGACCGATGAATGCTGCATATAAAAGGAGCAGACGGAAATGCTTCCTGTCAGACGACGGTACGGCTATTCCACCGGCCTCGATTTGACGGGACGGATCGCTTATGTGAGAACCTCGGGAGAACCAGTGACGGAGAGCGTCTATGAGCTGTAATGACATCATGCTGGGCCGACGGGATAAGTAAATGATACCGGTTCGAAACCAATCAAGTCAATTTTTATTTCATGGCCGCCCCGAACCGGGGCAGAGCCGGGAGCCTGCCACTATCCCTGTCAGAGCAGCCTCCGATGAAACCCGGAAAACGGCTTGACAGGTCTCGGCAGAGGCCTGTACTATCCATGTATACCCTTTGCTTTCTGCATCATCGTAACCAGGAAAGGTTCCTGCGACCTTCCGTGACCCTCCCATGGGTCGGGTGGCCGCAACATACTTCAGATTCCATCCGTGAAGGAGCGCCCCATGAGATCCAGCCTGCTGTCCAGACTCCTGTTGCTGGCCATCGTTGCCTGGCCGATCAACCCCATGGCTGCCGACCGGCCGCCGGAGGATACGGAAGTTGAGAGAAGAGATCGAGCAGCAGCTATCGTGAAATACTACAAAGCTCTGGCAGACACCGGTCTTGCTTCGGCCCAGTGCATCCTCGGTATCCTCTACTACCGGGGAAAAGATGTTCCCCAGGACTACGATCAAGCAATCCAATGGCTCCTCAAGGCGGCCGAGCAGGGATACCCCGATGCTCTGCTTGCCCTGGGAACCATATACCGCCTCGGTCAGGGTATACCCAGAGATTACGCTCTGGCCCGAAAGTGGTTGACCGCGGGAGCAGAACAAGGCGACCCTCGTGCCATGGTCTCTCTCGGGCAGATGTACCGTTCAGGAGAAGGCATGGAGCGGGACCTTGGGAAGGCGGCCGAGTGGTTTGCCAGGGCAGCTGACCGTGGAAACAAGGATGGGGAGTATGCACTGGGTCTGGCCTATGAGAAGGGTGAGGGCGTGGAGCGGGACCCCAAAAAAGCTGCGGAATGGTTTGCCAGGGCAGCAAAGCAGGGACATCCCATTGCAAAGTCGAAAGTCACAAAGAGTATCGGGGGCCCGCCAGAGGGGTCAAAAAATGCTGCTCTGTCCGGGCGAAAGATCCCACCCCGGAAACAGAGTACAGATCTGCTCCATGGACTCGAATCCCTCCGCGATTCCAGCCTCAAGGGAAAGTGTGATTTTAAGGAAGCAGCCAGAGTCCTGCGTGAAGGTGCCGAACGGGGAGACGCCGAGGCCCAGTTTGGTCTTTCGGTCCTGTACTACTACGGAGAGGGCGTGCCGCAGAGCTATGCCGAGTCCGTTGCGTGGTGCAGGAAGGCGGCAGAACAGGGCGACCGTAAGGCCCAGTTCGCCCTCGGGATGCATCTTCACCATGGTGAAGGACTGCAGGAAGACGATGCTGAAGCGGTGGTGTGGTACAGAAAGGCTGCGGATCAGGGGTATACGAGGGCACAGTGTAATCTCGGCTACATGTACAGCCAGGGGCTCGGGGTCTCCAAAGACACCAAGGAGGCTCTGAAATGGTACAGAAAAGCTGCAGATCAGGGTGATTCCAAGGCCCAATACAATGTGGGCATTTTCTACTTCAGCGACAAAGGCTTCTCAAGGGACCGCGAAGAAGCGGCCAGGTGGTTTCTCAAAGCTGCCGAGAATGGTGAGGCCAGTGCCCAATACTACCTGGGGCTGATGTACCACCTGGGTGAGGGTGTTTCGAGAAATCCTGTGGAGGCTGAGAAATGGTGGCGAAAAGCAGCCGCCCAGGGGCATGTTGGAGCATTGCTCGACCTCAACGACATGAAACAATAGACACAGGCGGCTTCCCTCACAAATCCAGAACCATGCCCTCGGCACAGATGAAACAGTCCATGGAAGCTCCGGACCGCCTGATCTGTTCCCTGCATAGATCCAGTTGCCTGTCCAGATCGTCATCGGTACGGTCCGGGTCATGATGGAAAAAACCCAGACGCTTCACACCGGCTTCGATTGCCAGATTGAGGGCATCCGTGTAGGTAGAGTGTCCCCATCCTTTTGTATGCCGGTATTCTTCATCGGTGTACTGGGCATCGTGGAGCAGAACATCTGCCCCGCCGCAGAGGTCAGCGTACCGCTTGGGGGTAAATCCACCGCGATGCCGCAAGCCCAGCTCGTTATCCGTCATAAAGACCAGAGCCTTTCCATTCTCCATAAACTTGTAGCCATACCCGCCGTTGGGATGGCTCAAAGGAATCGCAGAAACCTGCAAAGGGCCCAGTGGGCAACTTCCCAACTCCATGGCGGGGTTCTCGCACCGGAATTGAAACCGGGCCTTAAGTTGCCTGAAATCCACGGGGAAATAAGGTGCCCTCATCTGGTGGGAAACATATTTTTGTATGGGGTTCTCAGCGTGCGGCCCGCTGTAGAAGATAATGTCGTAGCGGTCGGAGTAGACCGGCGCGAAGAAAGGGAAACCTACCAGATGGTCCCAGTGGCTGTGGGTGTAGAAGAACCTGATACCCGACACTTCGGGCTCCCGTTGCAGGGCTTTGCCGAGGTTGCGGATGCCCGATCCTGCGTCCACGACTATGACCCGGCCGTCAGAGGAGCGTAATTCCAGGCATGTCGAGTTACCGCCGTAACGGACCGTGTCCAGTCCGGGCGACGTAATGGAACCACGGCACCCCCAGATTTTTATCTTCATCCCTTACCCTCCATGAAACCTGTCCCATGCCCCTCGCAACGGCTCGCTGAGCAGGCTACAAGGGGAAAATAAGCCCTGCGCTGTACTGAAATCAAGCGTATGCTGCAGAACTCCTACTGGCGTTTCCTCAACATGAGGGATCCCACCGCCCCGACGAAGGAAATTACGGCGGAAAGCAAAAAGGCATTGCTGAAGGTCCCCGTGGAATCCTTGAGCCAACCTCCCATGACAGGGCCCAGGGCCTGGCCGAGGCCGAAGAAAAGCGTTATAAAGCCGAGCCCTGCCGGGGCGAGCCTGCCTCCCACGGCGTCTCCCGCTGCCGCGGCCATAATGGTCGGTATGGAGAAAGCGGAGAGTCCGAAGAGAACGGCAGAGAGGTAGAAACCGGAGCTATCTTTCCAGAAAGCAAATACAACGTAGGAGAGAGCCAGGGTAATATAGGCCAGCATGGAACCATAACGCCTTCCCAGGACATCGGAGATCCAGCCCCAAATAACCCCGCAGAATATGCTGAAGACACCGAGAACCCCGAAAATTCTCCCCGCATGAGTGGGCGAAACACCCATTTCCTTTGTCAGGTAAGCCACAAAGAAGGTGAGATAGATGATGTAAGAAAAACCGTACATGAAATAGACGACGCCCAGTTTCCACATCTCCCGTTCTGCCACCACGTCGTTCCAGGCTGAAAAAAGAGTCACCTTGGGACCCACCTTCTGTTCCTCCACCCCTCCGTACAGGGAGGTAAGCCCCTTTTCCCGAGGGTTGTTCCGCAAGAAAGCATAGCAGACAAAGGAAAGAACAAAAACGGTGATGCCCATGGAGAACCAGGCGTACCGCCACCCTTCGGGACCGAAATAGGCTATTACCGGAGGAAGGATGATCCCTGCCAGGAAGAGACCGGTCCCTATCCCGCCTGAGACTATACCCGTTGCAAGGCCTCGCTTGCTCATGACAAACCAGGCCGCAGGAAGAGCCATGATCGGCACGTAGCTGCTTCCATTGCCTGCGCCGGTCAACATTCTCATGAAGAAGGCAAAGACAAAAGACTCGGTGAAGCCTGTGAGAAAGAGGGTCACGCCTATGAGAAGGAGAGAGACGAATACGACCCGGCGGACACCGAACCTGGCAGCCAGGAAGCCCCCAACGATGGCGAGGCAGAGGTACCCTATGAAATTCCCCATGGCGATGGAACCTAATTGGGTGTAGGTCAAATGAAGACCGTCCTTCATGGGCGGCAGGATCACCGAGTAGGACATCCGTCCGAAACCGTGGGCCAGAATAGTAACCAGAATTCCTGTGAAGGCGATGATCCAGGCGTAGTGCATTGCGACCCCCCCTTTTCTTGTTGTCTTGACCTCTAGATTCTTAAACTATGAGCCTTCTTTGTCAACGTTTTTCGGTTGACCCCTGGCGCAACAAGCACCAATTATCAAATTCCAATAATCAAATAATGACCGAATGATCAATAATCAATTTCCGACCAAGGTCCGGGCGGCTCAGGTCGTTGGAAAATTGATGATTGGAACTTATTTGGAGATTGTGATTTGGTTGTGCTATACAATTAGGCGATGGAAAAACCGAAGCTGCGATGGGTGGATGTAATCCCCTTTGTGAAGGAAGGGGTGGAACTGGTGGCCTTGCAGGACACCGAGGGCGTCACCGACAAGTCCCTGGTGGTGCCAAAGGATGTGATCCACCTTATGGCGCTTATGGACGGCACCAGGACCTTGCGTGATATCCAGGCCGACTATATGAGGGAGTTCGGCAATCTCATCTATATTGAACAGATCCAGGAGCTCGTGGAGGTCATGGACGCCAACCTCCTTCTTGAAAACGACAGGTACGCCTTCTTTCACGCACAGGTGCGGAAGGAGTACGAGGAACTCCCTGTCCGGGAATCCTGCTGCGCCGGAAGAAGCTATCCTGAAAACAGAATAGACCTTCTCGTCTACCTTGATGAGATGTTTCGGAACAGTACTGAGACAGCAAATCTCCCGTCCCCCATATCGGGTATTCTGGCACCTCATATCGACTACGACCGCGGATACCAGGTTTACCGGAAGACCTATCCATTTCTCAAGGGCAGCGACAGCCCTATACTGGTTATCCTGGGGACCTGCCACCAGCCTTCGGAAAAGATCGTGAGCATATCACTGAAGGATTTTGCCACACCGGTGGAGACAGCCCGCTGTTCCGGGGACCTGGCCAACAGGATCCGTCTGGACAGGCTCCTCAAAGGTTACATCGACGAGTGGCCCAACAGAAATGAACA
>CAYOYU010000072.1:4305-19654 GCA_964408265.1 uncultured Syntrophorhabdaceae bacterium | reverse complement strand
CGAAGATCTTTCAGGCTTCTTTTATGCATGCCACACTATGTTCTTCGGTGCCTACCAGCTCCGGGTGCCCCCTGAGGCAGGCCTGCTCCCTTCTTGTGCAGCGATGATAGTAAACGCACCCCATTCTGTCATCAACGAGACTTTCCGGGCCCGTTTTGCAGAACTCCCCCCTCGTAGAGGTGATCAACATTATTGTATAGGGATGAAGCGGCCTGAGAAAGACTTCATCCCTGGAGCCCTTCTCGACAATCCTTCCCCTGTACATGACAATGATATAGTCGGATACGGATCCCACAATACTTAGGTCGTGAGACACAACAAGCATTGAGACCTGGAGCTTCTCTCTGATGTCCATGAAGAGATTTACTATCTGGGCCTGTATAGACACATCAAGGGACGAAACGGGCTCGTCGGCTATGATCAGGGTTGGGCTCGTGGCAAGGGCCCTGCCTATGGCAACCCTTTGTCTTTGGCCTCCGCTCATCTCGTAGGGATACTTCCCCCGGAAGTCCTCGTCGAGACCCACATTTCTGAATATCTCCAACACCTTCGAGTCGAGTTGATCTCTGGACACGACATGATGAAACAGCAAAGGTTCCGCTATAGCCTCGAAGACCTTCTTCCTCGGATTCAAGGATGAATAGGGATCCTGGAAAATGATCTGCATATTCCGCCGCAGATTCTTCAGCTCTTTTCTCTCCAGGTCCGTAAGACTTTTTCCAAGAAACTTGATATTCCCCTTGTCAGGCATTTCGAGAAGTAATACACAGCGGGCGAGTGTACTCTTTCCGGACCCGCTCTCTCCCACTACCCCGAGGGTCTGTCCTTTGTTCACCGAAAAGGGGATGTCATCCACGGCCAATATGCTCTCTTTCTTGAGAGAAAAGGCGCTCCTTCTGACCTCGTAAGTTTTACTCAGCCCTGAAACAGATAACACCGGACCCATCTTCCATTCCCCATATCTATCATTGGCGGTTCGTCTACGGAACAAATTGGCATCACATAGGGACATCTCGGGTGGAATTTGCACCCTCTCGGAAGTTCCGACAGTCTCGGAACATAACCGGGAATCGTCCTCAATCGAGTCTCATCACCTCTGAGCCAGACGACTGAGTCCAATAGACCGACACTGTAAGGGTGGAGCGGCTTGCGGAAAAAGTCGGCAACATTGTTCTCCTCAACCAGTCTGCCTGCATACATAATGCCTATTCTATGACCCAGGCTTTTTATAATATGAAGGTTGTGCGTGATAAAAAGCATGGACATTTTGAGCTCTGAAACAAGATCCTGCAAGAGGCAGAGGATCTGGGACTCCGTAGCCACGTCCAGGGCAGTCGTGGGCTCGTCGGCAATCACCAGGGAAGGTTCACAGGAGATGGCCATGGCGATCAAAATCCTTTGCCTCTGACCTCCGCTCAGCTGATGCGGATACTGATGATACTTCTTCTCCGGTTCATCAAATCCAACTTTTTCAAGCAATCCCAGGGTCTTCTCACGGATTACCTTCCTGCCGAAATTCTTGTGAATTTCCATGCATTCTTCTATCTGCTCACCCACTCTGAAAACCGGATTTAGAGAAGTCATGGGCTCCTGAAAGATCATCCCTATTCTGTCGCCTCGGACTTTTTCCATTTCCGATTCTGACAGTTGAAGAAGATCCTGCCCCTCGAAGATGAGCCGCCCTCCAAGAATCTTTCCCGGCGGAGGAACCAACCGCATAACCGAGAGCGACGTCACTGTCTTACCACAGCCGCTCTCCCCGACGAGTCCGAAAATTTCTCCCTTTTCTATGTGGAAATTGACCCCGTCGACGGCATGGACCATCTGCGCGCCTGAACTGAAAGAAGTGCGCAAATCCTGAACTTCGAGAAGCCTGTTGTCTGTTGAAGAGCTTGCCAAGAGCCTGCCACGAAATATTTTGATTATTTCAACCTTATGCATTATACTAATCCAATGCAAAATGGCAAGCCTTTTGTGGTGCCGGTTTTTGCTTCTGTTGTTGCTTTTAATACACAACTTATGAATACAAAGAAGCTTCCTCAAATCGAAGATAAACAAGAGGTCTATCCAAAAAATCCACAGTCTTATCAGATTTCCGGCAATCTTACGCACAACAGATATCCTGTCAACCAGTTATTAGATCTGACGCTCGTTGCTTTTATGCACAATGGAAGTAGAAGCGGCGTCAATCCTCTCCCATGGCTTTTCCTTAGAAAGCAAAATGGGCTATATTAGGAGAGGATCCGCCAGATAATTCATGGTGATGAAATTAACCCGGAAGGGGTGTACAAAAAGGAGTCAAAAATGACAGATTACAGAATCGAAGAAGGCCTGACCTTTGATGATGTGCTGCTGATGCCGGGGTTTAGCAACTTAATGCCCAGTGACGTGGACGTGTCGGCACAGCTCACGAGGTCCATCAGACTCACCATACCGGTCTTGAGCGCTGCCATGGATACCGTGACGGAAGCAAAGACAGCCATCTGCCTTGCACAGGAAGGCGGAATCGGCATCATTCACCGCAACATGGGTGTTGAGGAGCAGGCCCAAGAGGTGGAGCAGGTCAAGAAGTCGGAGAGTGGGATGATCGTGGATCCCATCACCATCTCTCCTGACAGAAAGATAAAGGATGCCCTTGATCTCATGGCCAAATACAGAATATCCGGAATTCCGGTGACAAGGGGAAAACGGCTCGTGGGCATACTTACAAACAGGGATCTTCGGTTCGAGGCCAATTTAGATGAAACGGTTGAGAACGTTATGACCAAAGAGAATCTCGTTACCGTGAGTGAAGGCATAGGTTTGGAGGAATCGAAAGCCATCCTTCACAAACACAGAATCGAGAAACTCCTTGTGGTCGACGGCAACTATGAACTGAAAGGCCTTATCACGATTAAAGATATAGAAAAGATGAGGAAATTCCCCTTTTCCTGCAAGGACCATCTCGGAAGACTTCGCGTAGGGGCTGCTGTCGGCGTTGGTCCGGACAGGGACCGCCGCGTTGAGGCACTTGTCAGGGCCGGATGCGACGTTATCGCCATCGATACGGCTCATGGCCATTCACAGAACGTTATCAGCTCCGTAGAGGAGATCAGGGCAAACTTCAAAGATGTCCAGCTCATAGCGGGAAATATTGCTACCGCCGAGGGCTGCGAGGCACTCATAAAGGCTGGTTGTGATGCGGTGAAGATCGGCGTTGGTCCGGGCTCCATATGTACTACCAGGATAGTGGCAGGTATCGGGGTTCCGCAGATATCGGCCATCTTTGAGGTGGCCAAAGTTGCTAAACGGTACGACATACCCATCATTGCCGACGGAGGGATAAAATTCTCCGGTGACATCACGAAAGCTTTGGCGGCCGGCGCACAGACCGTTATGATAGGCAATCTTTTTGCCGGAACAGACGAAACACCTGGTGAGACAGTGCTCTACCAGGGCCGTACTTACAAAGTATACAGGGGAATGGGCTCTCTGGAAGCCATGAAAGAAGGCAAGACCAGGGACCGCTACTGTATTCCTGAAAACGAGGTGGAGGCCAAGATAGTCCCCGAAGGTATTGAAGGAAGGGTTCCTTACAGGGGTGCACTCTCAATAACTATTCTACAACTCGTCGGGGGATTGAAGGCAGGCATGGGTTACGTCGGGGCAAGAAATCTTGTAGAGCTTCAAGAAAAGGCACGCTTTCTCCGGATTACCTCGGCTGGACTGAAAGAGAGTCATGTCCATGATGTGATCATTACCAAAGAGGCTCCAAACTATAGGATCGAGTGAGGTATTCATGGATTACCATAAGGAAACTATAGTAATACTTGATTTCGGATCTCAATACACCCAGTTGATCGCCAGAAAGGTGCGCGAATTGGGGGTATACTGCGAGATATACCCTTTCAACATGGACTTTGACCGCCTCACGTCCATGGACCCCAAGGGCATCATCCTCTCCGGAGGGCCCAAGAGCGTCACGGATCCCGATGCTCCAATATGTGATAAGAGGATCTTTTCTCTTCGAGTACCCATACTTGGCATATGCTACGGTCTGCAACTCATCACGGTGCTCTACCACGGAGAGATCGAGAAATCAAAGAAACGGGAATACGGCAAGGCACAGATTGTTGTGGATGAAAAGGATAAGCTCCTTGAAGGCACCACAGATGGTGACGTGGTATGGATGAGTCACCAGGACAGGATTCTTCGTATGCCGGAGGGTTTCAAGGCTCTTGCACACTCAGACAATTCCCCATGTGCAGCCTTCAAACAGATCGGGGGAAACATTTACGGAGTTCAGTTTCATCCCGAAGTCCATCACACCAAGAAAGGGAAGCGTATACTCAAGAATTTCCTCTACAAGATATGCAAGGTCAAGGGACTCTTCTCCCCCCGGCTATTCGTCGAGACGGCGACAGAGAGGATACGGCAGGAGGTGGGCGACGGCAAAGTCGTCTGCGCCCTCAGCGGCGGCGTGGATTCCTCCGTAGTAGCCATCTTGATTCACGAAGCCATAGGCAGCAATCTCCACTGCGTTTTCGTGAACAATGGTGTTCTCCGAAAGAACGAAGCCGAGGAAGTGCTTGACGTTTTCAAGGATAAGCTCCACCTGAACCTCCGGTACATAGATGCTGCAGACCGTTTCATCGATGCCCTCAAGGGAGTCAGGGACCCCGAGAAGAAGAGGAAGATAGTTGGCCGGCTCTTCATTAAGATATTTGAAGAAGAAGCAAAGAAGCTGGGCGATGTGAAATATCTGGCCCAGGGAACGCTATACCCTGACGTAATTGAGAGCACATCTTACAAGGGACCTTCCGCCACAATCAAAAGCCACCATAACGTAGGGGGTCTGCCCAAGCGAATGCACCTGAAACTCCTTGAGCCTTTGAAGGAACTCTTTAAAGACGAAGTGAGAATCGTAGGTAAAGAGATGGGCATGCCCGACCACATCGTTTTTAGACAGCCTTTCCCCGGTCCCGGCCTGGCCATTCGGATCATAGGGGAGATAACACGGGAGAGACTTCACATCTTGCAGGAAGCGGACGCCATCGTGAGGGATGAGGTGGAGCGAAACGCGAAGTTCCGCCACATATGGCAGTCATTTGCGATTCTCGTTCCCGTTAAAACCGTTGGCGTAATGGGGGACGAGCGGACCTACGCAAACGTGATAGCCCTCAGAATCGTAGAGAGCGAGGATGCCATGACCGCGGACTGGTCAAGAATTCCATACGAGATCCTGGACAAAGTGGCCAGGAGAATCATCAATGAAGTCCAAGGGGTCAACCGGGTAGTCTACGATATCTCATCGAAACCCCCCAGTACTATTGAGTGGGAATAATGAGCGATTTCGTTCACCTCCATCTCCACACACAGTTCAGTCTCCTGGACGGTGCCATCAGATTTGATCGCCTTTTCGGCCTTGCCCGCCAATACGGAATGAACGCCTGTGCCATCACTGACCACGGCAATATGTATGGCGTGGTGGATTTCTATTTTGCCGCCAAAGATGCGGGTATAAAACCAATTATCGGTTGCGAGGCCTATATTGCACCCAGGTCTCGCTTCGACAGGAAGGCCAAACCCGGCGAGAACGCTTACCATGTAGTGCTCATCGCCATGAATAATACCGGGTATAAGAATCTCATCAAGCTGATCAGTTTTGCCCATCTCGAGGGCTTCTATTACGTACCTCGAATAGATAGGGACCTCCTCAGGACCTATTCTGAGGGACTCATCTGCCTCACTGCATGCTTAAAAGGCGAAATACCAAACCTGATACTGAAAGGCGACAAGGAAAACCTGCGAACCACGATTGAAGACTATATATCCATCTTTGGCGACAGACTCTATCTGGAGATTCAGGATAACGGAATAGAAGAACAGAAGAAGATAAATGACGGAATCGTTGATCTTTCCCGATACTACAATCTACCCATGGTCGCAACCAACGATTGCCATTATCTGAAACGGGAGGAATCAAAGGCGCATGAGCTTCTCCTCTGCATTCAGACCGGCAAGACAATGAACGACAAGGACAGGCTCGCTTTCAGCACGGATGAGTTCTATTTCAAGACAAAGGAGGAGATGGAAACGGCCTTTTCCAGATATCCCGAGGCCTTGGCAAACACCGCAAAGATAGCTGAAATGTGTGACCTCACCATAAAGACCGGGGTTTATCATTTTCCTGAGTTCAAACCGCCGGAAGATATGGGGCTCAATGAGTACTTTGAAAAGCTCTGTCATATGGGCTTCGAAAAACGGATGCCCCAGATATCATCTGCAGCGCCCGTATGGGAAGACCGATTGTTGAACACATATCAGGAACGGCTGGCATATGAACTTGACGTCATAAAGAAGACGGGCTTTTCTGGCTACTTCCTTATCGTGTCGGACTTTATAAACTACGCTAAATCGCATGGCATACCGGTCGGCCCGGGTCGAGGATCGGCAGCCGGAAGTCTCATAGCTTACTGTCTGGGGATCACAGATATCGACCCCATACGATATGACCTTATCTTTGAACGCTTTCTTAATCCGGAGCGGATCAGCATGCCCGATATCGACGTCGATTTCTGCAAGAGACGTCGCGACGAGGTAATAGCCTACGTGACCGAAAAATACGGCAAAGACAATGTGGCCCAGATCATCACCTTCGGGACCATGCAATCGAAAGCCGCCGTCAGGGATGTGGGCAGGGCCCTGGGAATGCCCTATGCCGACGTAGACAGAATAGCCAAGCTCATTACCTCCACGGATAAAGGAATTGAAAAAGCGATCAACGATGAGCCCGAGTTGCACCAACTCTACCACACCGACGAGAAAATCAAAGAACTCCTCGACAATGCTTCCGTTATCGAGGGTCTCGCCCGACACGCCTCAACCCACGCTGCAGGCATAGTCATAGCCAATACCCATCTTGCAGAGCACCTTCCGCTTTGCCGTGGAAAAAACGAGGAAACAATTACCCAGTTTCCCATGTTTACAATAGAGAAGATCGGTCTTATAAAGATCGATTTTCTCGGTCTCGAAACACTTACGATCATTGATGACACCATAAAGCTTCTCAAGGATAATGGTATCGACCTTGATATCAACAAGATTCCTCTCGACGACAAGAAGACATACGAACTTCTCTCCGCCGGCAACACATCCGGCGTGTTCCAGCTTGAAAGCAGAGGTATGAAAGATCTCCTTACCAAACTCAGGCCCTCCAAGTTCGAAGACATAATGCCTCTCATTGCACTATATCGGCCCGGCCCCCTCAAGAGCGGTATGGTGGAAGAGTTCATTCGAAGAAAGAATAACCCTTCCCTTGTGAAATATGAGACGCCCCTCCTTAAAGGAATTCTCGAAGATACCTACGGCGTGATCGTCTACCAGGAACAGATCATGAAGATGGCTACAGTACTCTCCAAATTCTCCATAAAAGATGCCGATGCCCTGCGAAAAGCCATCAGCAAGAAGATTCCGGAGCAGCTTGAGAAATATAGACAACAGTTTATAGACGGGGCAAAAAGCAACAACGTTCCTGAGGAAACAACACAAGGCATCTACGATGCAATTATGAAGTTTGGCGAATACGGCTTCAACAAATCCCACAGCACTGCCTACGGTCTTATCGCCTACCAGACAGCCTATCTGAAGGCCCATTACTACACATACTTCTTTGCAGCAATTCTGACGAGCGAAGTGAATGATACGGATAAACTCTTCAAGTACATCAGCGAGTGCAGAGAAAATGGCGTGGAAATACTCCCGCCGGACATAAACAAGAGCGAAAAGCCTTTTTCTATAGTCGGTACAAAAATACGCTTCGGTCTTTCCGGAGTTAAAGGTGTAGGCGATGCAGCCCTGGACTCCATCCTCTCCGTCAGGCAGGAACACGGCGAATTCACCTCGCTTACCGAGTTTCTAAGTCTCATCGATTCACGGAAAGCGAACAAGAAAGTTCTGGAGAGTCTTGCCAAAGCAGGATGTTTCGACAACCTCGGCCTCAAACGATCACAAATACTGAAGGTCATTCAGGAGAGACTGGATAAATATCAGAAAAAAGAGCCGAAGAACGGCCTCCAGATGGACATGTTCGGGACAACCCATACGATTGAAGATCACGTACACATACCAGATATGGAAGAGTTGGGTCACGAAGAGATTCTGCAGGGGGAGAAGGAGGCCCTTGGTTTCTACCTGAGCAATCATCCTCTCACTGCATACGAGAATCTCATAAAGAGAGTAACGGCTTACGACAGTCAAAGTCTGAAGGACTTCGATTCGAATGAGGATGCCAGTGTAGTTGGTATGGTAAGTTCGGTGAAAGAGGTGGTAACAAGACGGGGAGACAGAATGGCATATCTAACCGTCGATGATACAAAGGGGACGATGGAAATTATTGTCTTTCCCGATCTCTATTCAAAGACTCAGCCAGTCATTAAAAGTACCAAACCCTTAGTGTTCACAGGAAATGTCGAAAAATCCGAGGAAGGCAGCATAAGGATCAAGGCAAAGAATTTGATCCTTCTCGAGGAAGTAGCGACGGAGATGCGCAAGACCGTGACCATTACAGTAGATTGCGAGCTGTTTAAGAAAGAGGACCTACGAAAGCTGAAAGACATACTGTATAGCCTCAAAGGTAATGCGTCTATTGCCATAAGGTTCCAGTTCAACGGCGACAGGAGATACCTGCGCCTCGAAGGCCTCCGGGTTGACCATAACAAAATGGGTATACTCAGCAAACACTTCGCGAACGGCATAACGTATGAGGTGAATGATGAGATATTATCTTGATTTCGAAAAGCGGCTCGAACCTCTTGAGCGAAGAATCAGAGAGATCGAACGCTTTTATGACATAAACGACCCTCATCATTCCAAGGAGATGGCAGCCCTGACGAAGAAGGTTGCCAAACTGGAGAAGGAGATCTATGGGGATCTCAGCAATTGGCAGCGGTCGCAGCTGTCAAGACACCTGAACCGCCCGCATGCGCTGGACTATGTCCACAGCTTATTTACAGAGTTCGTGGAATTGCATGGTGACAGAAAGTACAGAGACGACCCGGCAATTATTGCCGGTTTTGCCCGTTTCGAAGGCATCAACTGCGCCGTAATCGGCCATCAAAAGGGCAAGGACGTCCGCGAAATGGCAATCAGGAACTTTGGCATGGCCAATCCCGAAGGGTACAGAAAAGCGATGCGGATAATGGAACTCGCCAATAAATGGAGGAAACCGATTATCACTTTTGTTGATACGCCGGGAGCCTTTCCGGGAATTGGGGCCGAAGAGCGGGGCCAGGCCGAGGCTATCGCTTCAAGTATTTACCTTATGTTCCAGCTGAGCGTTCCCATCGTGACCATCGTAATCGGTGAAGGCGGGAGCGGAGGAGCGCTGGCCGTAAGCGTGGGGAACATAGTGCTCATTATGGAAAACGCAACTTATTCAGTAATTTGGCGGGACGGTTCGAAGGGACCGCTTGCCGCAGACGCCCTGAAACCGACGTCATATGAGTTACTCAAACTCAAGGTCGTTGACGATGTCATAAGGGAGCCTTTTGGCGGAGCTCACCGAAACTGGGACGAGACCTTTGCCAATACCAAAGTTTCCCTCAAGAAATGCTTGGAGGAACTTACGAGGATGTCACCTGAAGAACTAAAGAACAACCGTTATGAAAAATTCAGAAGAATGGGCATCTTCGAGGAAAGATCCTGAACTTCACCTCACGTCACTTTAGCGGTTTCCTTTATCTTCTCCACTTTCACTTTCGTTATCCGCCTTCCCTGAATCCCCACAACCGTAAATCTATGGAGATTATGATAGACGATCTCGCCACCTCTTGCGAGCCCCTGAAGTTGCGTGAGAATGAATCCCCCCAGCGTCTCGTAATCGGGTGATTCGGGAAGATCCGTAGCAAGTCTATGGTTGAGATCTCGTATAGAATAAGACGCATCGACTATGGAGGAGCCATCGTTCAGCCTCTCCATGCGGTCCTCCACATCGGTCTCGTCCATGATCTCTCCGAAGATCTCCTCCATAATATCTTCTAGAGTGACAATACCTACAGTCGTTCCATATTCATCAACCACCACCGCCATGTGCTGGCGTCTCTTCTGCATCGCTTTAAGAAGAAGGCTTATCTCCATGGTATCGGGAACATAGAAAGGCTTCCTGACCAACTGCTTCAAGTCAAAGGCATCCTTTGACCAGATCTGTTTGGTAATGTCTTTCTGGTAGACTATGCCGACAACGTTGTCAGGGTAGTCTTTATACACAGGGTAGCGGGAAAACTCGTTTTCTATCATGTATGCCATGATGTCATCCCTGTTTCCGTCAAGATTTATGGCATAGATATTCGGTTTGGGAACCATAATTTCCTTCACCGACCTATCGGCAAACCCGAAGACACCGTGAATCAGCTCCTCCTCGGTTCGATCGAAAACCCCCTTCCTTCGCCCCTCCTCAAGGAGTATCTTTATTTCGCTCTCTCCCACGTGTTCTTCAGTCTTCTTGAGATTCATGAGACCCACGATAAACAAGGTGGACTTCGTCATAAAAGTGACGAGAAAGAACAAAGCTCCCGCCGCAAATCGGAAGATTGGGGCTATTCGAAGGCCTACTCTTTCTTTGTAGTTGATACCGATGTATTTCGGTACCAGTTCTCCGAATATGAGGAAGAGGTAGGTCAGCACCGCCACCACGAGAATCAGGGAAGCTGTTTCATCGAAACTCTTGAGCCCCGGGATCCGGCCAACCAAGGGCTTCACATATTGGACTGACAATATTCCGCCCATGGCCGACGCCAGAGTCCCGAACAAGGTCACACCTATCTGCACGATGGACAGAAATCTTTCAGGGTTTTCCTTCATTTCCAGCAGGGTCTCTGCATGTTTCTCCCTGCCTTCCTTAACCAGCTCTTTTATCTTGCTTTTCCGGGAAGATACAATGGCAAATTCCCCCGCCGAAAATATGCCGTTCAGGAGAATAAGGACAAGGATGAGAAGGACCTCAAATAGAGAACTACTCATTGGCCTGGAAGTGCTCTTTCACCTGATACATAAAAGCCTCGAGCCTGTTGGAAACGTTGGTTGATCCCTGGCCGTCGTATGCAACATTTATTATGGGCACGTCAAACCTATTCTGGATGAGCCGCATGAGCGCGCTCGATATGGTCCCCGGCATACAGGTAAAAGGCATGGCATTGATTATCCCGGAGACCCCTTTGTCGATGAAATCTACAGCCTTCCCCACACTCAGTATGGCCTCCCCTTCAAAGCTCTCATGGATATAAGGAAGGGCTTTCCTGATAATATCGCTGATCTTGGGCTCTTTTCCATATTTGAGGTAGTCCACAAATACGTTCTCCATCTGGTGTTCATCTTTTCGCTGGATGTAATCGGCAATTAGAACGTTCACCATGTCGGAAAGAGATTTCTTTTTCTCCGGTCGCCTCCTGTTTATGTAGTTCACGTAGGAAATCCATTCCGATACGGGTGCGAGCCATACCTCTCCGCCGAAATCCTCCACTTTCCTTACCAGGTCATCATTGCTGAATCTGTTTGACCGGATATAAATCTCTCCTACGATACCAACAACGGGCTTTCTTTCAGCGGATCTCTTAATCGCCTTGAACTCTCGTGAAGCTTCCTGCAGCACCCTGATTATGGAATCACTCCCCTCTTCTATACTGCGTGCTATCCGGGAAAGAGCCTCTGTGTAGGTTCGATCCGTCTCCCCTTTGGTATTTTCGTGCGGTCTTATTTCATGGAGCATCTTTGTGATCATGTCGGTTGCTACAAGCGCCCTCCAGCCGAGGCGCGTGAACTTTCCGCCCATCAAATTGAGTTCCCGGTAGAGCCTGTGATCCTGATTGGGAGCGTATATGGGGACACTTTCCAAACCCATCTCATCCAGAACCAGACGGTGAAACCTGTGATACTGCCCAAACCTGCACGGTCCGCCCCCTGAGGGCATGAAGAAAGCGATCCGGTCAGGATCTTCTCTTTTGGCTATCTTAAGCATGTCCCCAGTGGTCAGGATACATGGGTAGCACTCCTTCCCGGTGGTATGCTTTCTCCCCCAGAAGACGGTGTTCTCGTCAGACTCCGGGAAAACCTCGGAGTCTACTCCGCACCCCCTGAAAGCTGCCGCAAGGGGTATTGAATGGTCCGACATGTGTGGAATAAAAATCTTTCTCCCATTGCCGTTAGTCTCAAATCGAGGTTTAACGCTCTTCGCGCGCGTTCGTTGCGGTTTAGCATTCTTGATACTGTCAAGAAAGGCTTCAAGCCTGGTGATGATTCCGGCGTCGGCGCTGTGCTCATCAATCTCCAGCTGAAGGAAAGGCTTATCACCGACGATACGCTTGAAGAAATGGGTGATAAAGGAGTCCGGCCCGCAGCCGAAATTGGTAATATATACTGCGTAGAGATCGGCGTTCTCCCTTACAAGCCGGGCCGCCCTCAGGATCTTCTGACCGTAGCCCCAGTACATATGTTCCAGGTCTTCTTTGGTCTGGCTGCCGTCCGGGAGGGGGATCATATCGATGGGTATGGGCTTAACCCCGAGGTCCATCAGTTTCCTGTGTATATTCAGGTTGGCGCCCGAATCAAGACTGTTATAGGGGCGGCCGATGATCACCATTCCCTTCTCGCCCTTACCCATGCGGGAAAGAAAATCTACTCCCCTGTTCCGGATGCTGTCATAAAAGGTTTCCTGAGCCTTCATGGCGACGTGAAATGCATCCTCTATCACCTTCTTCGACCTGCCAAGCCCTTTGGCGTAGTCAGTCAAATTCTTCAATGCTCTCACCTGCCCCTCCCCAAAATAAACCACAGGAGACTCAAGGGTGGCGCCGTGTTTCTCAAAATCGATGGATCCTTTGATGGTATAGGGCAGAGACTGGGCATAGGGACAGGCAAAGGAGTTGGAACCATTCTCCGATGGCTTTCTGAAATTAATCACGCTGGGTATAAAGATCTTCTTCACGCCCTTGGCCAGGAGATTCAAAACATGCCCGTGTGCAAGCTTTATGGGAAAACAGGATTCCACAATGATGTTCTCTACACCTTCTCTCACCGTCTTCTTGTTTGTCAGGTCGGAGAGTACTACCTTGAATCCCAGCTCGGAGAAGAATGCCTTCCAGAATGGCAGATACTCGTGCATGCTGAGAATCCGGGGAATACCGATAATCTCCCCATCCACTACTTTGTCGTAAACCCCATGGAGCAGATCTTCCCGCGCCTTGAAGAGATCCTCTGCCTCTTTCTTGTTCGAACGCCTCACCACATCATATTTCTCGCACCTGCTGCCATAAAAGAGCGGGGCCTCGCCTTCCACCGTAACCTTTCTGATCTCACAGAGATTCTCACACCCTTTGCACTCGAAGCTATCAATATCATAACGCCTTGTGCTCAAGTCGAATCCCTTGAACGTGCTACGGTCCCAGGCCTTCTCCTTCATGGCCAATATGGCCACGCCAATAGCCCCGGTAACATCGTGGTGCGGCGGAACAATTACCGGTTTCCCCACAACCTTTTCGAAAGCAGCAACAACCCCCTTATTAAAGGCTGTACCGCCCTGAAAGAAAATTCTCTTGCCCACCCTCCGGTCGCCTACAACTTTGTTCAAATAGTTCGTCACGATAGAGTAAGACAGGCCACCGACAAGGTCCTCCGTTCTGGCTCCTATCTGTTGATGGTGCACAAGATCAGATTCGATGAAGACTGTGCATCGTTCACCCATCTTGATGGGTTTACGCGATGAAAGGGCGAGATGTCCAAAATCATCCTTGATCGATATTCCAAGCCTTTCCGCTTGCTCTTCCAGGAATGAACCGGTTCCTGCCGCACAGGCCTTGTTCATTTCAAAATCAACGATCACCCCGTTGTCCACGCTTATATATTTGGAATCCTGGCCGCCTATCTCAAAAATGGTGTCGACTTCCGGATCAATGTCGATGGCGGCTTCGGCCTGAGCGGTAATCTCGTTGCGTACGATATCGGCCCCAATGAAATCGCCCGTCAGATAACGACCTGAACCGGTTGTTCCGGCACCAAGGATTTCCACGTTATCGCCCACTTCCTGCCCGATTTCCGCAAGCCCTCGCTTGACCGCTTCGAGCGGCCTCCCTTCGGTCATGAGATATCTTTTAGCTATAACATTTCTATACTCATCAATAAGAACAAGATTGGTACTGATAGACCCCACATCCACACCAAGATATACCGGGGTTTTCTGGTCAATCTGCCGCAGAGCGTAGGAGATCTGTCTGTTCTTCTCTGAGAGAGTAAGCGGTTCATGTGACTCCTCAGTCCTATCCATAGCCAACACTCGGTCAAGTTCGTGAAGGCCCGAAAAAGAGCGCATCGACGCCTCACCATCACTTACAGTAAAGACAGCACCTATGGCACCCATTGATGTAAAGTGGTCAGGGATGAAGAAGTCACCCCCTTCCAGGGAGAACACATCCCGTATGGCGCTGCTCATGCCTGCATTGGCAGCAACGCCACCCACGAAGGCGACAGGATTCACCACATCCTTGCCCTTTGCTATGTTTCCCTTGAAATTCCTTGCCAATGCATAGCAAAGCCCAGAGACTATTTCATAATCGGGGGTTGCTATCTGCTGAAGATGAATCATGTCAGACTTGGCGAAGACTGTACATCTTCCCGCTATCCTCGGTGGATTGGTCGACTTCAGGGCCACCTCGCTGAACTCCTCAATGGTAAACCTGAGTCGAGAGGCTTGCTGATCCAGAAAAGATCCCGTGCCGGCTGCGCAGAGCGCATTCATGGAAAAGTCTTTCACTCTCAGCCTATTGTCCTTAAGGCCTTTCTCAAGAATGATCAGTTTCGAATCTTCTCCGCCAATATCAATGACCGTTCGTACCTGGGGGTGGAGATAGCTGAATGACCTCGCCAGAGCCACAATCTCATTTACAAAAGCAGCGCCGATCAGGGGTGCAAGTGTCTTTCCTCCCGTGCCTGTGGCCGCTACGAATTTGATCTCATATGTGTCGACTGCTCTACTCAAGAGTTCCCGGGCAGTTTCCATCGGTTTACCCATATGGCGGATGTACCTGTCATCGACGATGTGGCCCGCATCATCAATGACAACAAAGTTCACGCTTACAGAGCCGATATCGATGCCAAGTCTGTACATTCAACTACCTCCGTCGGTTACAAAGCTTTTGCTTTTGAGGGGTCCGTATGTGAATTATAATCATAGAAGGCGTCTAATCAACAGAAATTCACTCATGGCAAGAAGAGTACATATACGGGTTAGCGGCATGGTCCAGGGCGTATTCTTCCGACGCAATACCGTCTTTAAAGCGCTTGAGTTAGGAGTCCGGGGTTGGGTAAAGAACCGGTCAAACGG
>CAYOYU010000072.1:0-4295 GCA_964408265.1 uncultured Syntrophorhabdaceae bacterium | reverse complement strand
TGTCGCTGTATCACTGGAAGACCAGCTTCAGCAGCTTATGCGTTGGTGCGAGAATGGACCACCCGGTTCTGTCGTTTATCGGGTGGACGTGGAGTGGGAAGATTACAAGGGTGAATTCGGGTCCTTCGACATCAAGTACTAAGCGTTCCTATTACCCCGTATTTTTAGAAATATCAGGGAAACCTTGCGTGGTCGTGGGAGGCGGACAGGTTGCGGAGAGAAAGGTTCGCCTTCTGCTCAGATTTAATGCATTAGTCAGAGTTATCAGCCCCAAGATAGTCAAAAGCCTTAGGATTCTTTCGGAAAAAGGCAGGATAGAGGTCATACATCGCCCATACGCTCAGGGCGACCTTGAGGGCGCAGCTCTCGTTTTTGCTGCAACTGACAATGACGGGATCAACAAGGAAATACTAAGGGAAGCCTCGTCCAAAGGTATACCTGTCAACGTAGTGGACAACCCGGACCTTTGCGACTTTATAGTCCCCTCCGTAGCCAAGCGCGGACCCATCACCATCGCCATTTCAACTTCGGGGAGCCTCCCCATGCTCTCCAAGCTTCTCAGAAAAGAGATTGAAAAACTGATCAGTGAGGATTATTTAAAGTATGTTTCTATCCTCGGAGAATTCAGACGCCTCCTTATCGGCAGGATCAAGGATAAGAAGAAGAGGAGCCGTATTATGAAGGAGTTAGGGCAGATGGAGTTAAGGGAATTGAATGCCATGAACGTCAAGGATCTGGAGAAGCGATACCTGGATACAGCCGGATGAGCATAAATCTATTCTACCTGGCACTTATTCTCTATCTTATATCCACATTTTTCTACCTTTTGCATCTCGCGGTAAATACGAAGATCATGGAGCGCATCGGCTACGTCTTTCTGACCGTTGCCTTCCTGACGCACCTCCTCTCCACCTCTTTCAGATATATTCAGGCAGGGTACACCCCCATAACCAACTTTCACGAATCCCTGTCCTTCTTCGCCTTGGCCACAGCGGCTTTTTTCCTTTACCTCAGGCGTGTCTATAAGATCAACACCATTGGCTCCATTATACTCCCAGCTCTCTCGATAATGCTCGTCTGGGCCGCCCTCCTGCCCACAGCTATCAGGCCCCTGCCCCCGATCCTCAAAAGCTACTGGCTGCCAGCGCACACAATGTTTTGCTTCGCCGGTAATGCCATTTTCTTCGTAAGCTTCTTTGTTTCAATCTTTTACCTAGTTCTTGAGAGGGCAATCAAAAGAAAACGGTTCCTCTTGCTTTCAGAGAAACTCCCCTCTCTGGAAACACTTGATTTCATAAACTACAGATGTATGTCGTACGGCTTCCCCTTCCTCACAATCGGGATCATTACAGGCTCCATTTGGGCCGGCAATGCCTGGGGATCTTACTGGAGCTGGGATCCCAAGGAAACCTGGTCGCTCATCACGTGGATCGTCTACGCCATACTTCTCCATAACAGATTAACAATGGGATGGCGAGGTCGAAAAACGGCATACATGATGATCCTCGGGTTCCTGTCCATTATGCTCACCTTTCTCGGGGTCAACCTGTTCATGGGAGGACTCCATTCTTATGTGTAGAAATATTCGAAGGCACTTCGCAAAAACCACCGGTTTACTTGGCGACCGTATACATGACCATAGGGAGCCGGTCCGGTGAAGAAGCAAACACATGTTGCGGTTTTCGGGCTTAACCGCAAGACCGCTCCCGTAGAAATCCGTGAGAAACTCTATTTCTCCGAACACGAGATTCCCCAAGTCACAGAAGAACTGAGGCAGATAGGGCTGCAGGAAAGTGTGATCCTATCGACCTGCAACCGGACCGAGATATACTTCAGCGCCGAGGACCATGAATTGGCCCTGGAAAGACTCCGCGAGCTAATGGCACAGCATTTCGGTATAAAGACCGACTGGCTCACCGATTACACCTACGCTCTGGTTGACGAAGCGGCTTACAGACACCTCTTTCTCGTCTCCTCAGGACTCGATTCGATGGTGATTGGAGAACCCCAGATTCTCGGACAGGTAAAAGATGCGTACAGGGAAGCCACGCATCAGGGTTCCACTGGGCTCTTTCTCGACAAAGTTTTTCACAAAACTTTCAGTGTGGCCAAGAGGATAAGGACCGAAACCAGAATCGGATACAATCCCGTCTCCATCAGCTCTATGGCCGTAGAACTTTCAAAGAAGATCTTTGGAGATCTGAGCCTGAAGAAGATACTTGTCATCGGAGCCGGCGAGATGTGTGAGATCGCCCTTAAGCACTTTAAGAAAGAAGGTCTCAGTGACGTTCTCATCACCAACAGAACCTTTGAAAAGGCGCAGAGACTAGCCGATGAGACTACCGGCACCGCATATCCCTTCGGAGAGATACCGGCCCTTCTCAACGCTGTGGACATGGTGCTCACATCAACGGGAGCGGAAAGTCCCATTATCAGTAAGGATAGTGTCCTTGCCGCCATGAGAAAACGGAAGAACAAGCCCTTGTTTTTTATCGACATTGCCGTTCCAAGAGATGTAGATCCGGCCGTTAACCAGGTGGATAACGTGTACCTCTATGACATAGACGACCTCAGGCAACTCTCTCAGCAGCACCTGTCTGACAGACACAAGGAATCGGAAAAAGCCAAAGCTATCGTTAGTGACGAAGTCACGAGATTCAGAGACTGGGTTGCTCAGCTGGACAAAGCTCCCCTGATCACCCAGATCTATGAGAAAGCAGAGAGTATCCGACAACAGGAGATCAAGAAATCCCTGAAGAAGCTGCACTCCATAGACGAGGATACGTTGAAACAGATAGACCTGATGACCAGGTCCATAGTAAACAAGCTCATCCATCCTCATGTTACTCTCATTAAGGAACAGGAGAGCCCTGCAGTGCTTGAGATTATGAAGACTTTATTCAGATTTGAGGGGGACGATGAAGAAGAGATGGATCATAGGCACGAGAGGCAGCAAGCTTGCTCTCAAACAGACCGAGATAGTGGTGAAGAGTCTTGAACGTTTTCATCCGGGACAACAGTTCCTCGTAAAAACCATCAAGACAGTGGGTGACACCATATGGGACAAACCTTTGCACCTTATCGGGGGTAAAGGGCTCTTCGTCAAGGAGATAGAAGACGAACTTCTGAGAAAAGAGATAGATCTGGCGGTTCACAGCATGAAGGACGTCCCCACGGAACTCGAGCCAGGACTCGTGATCGGTGCAGTTCTCCCGCGGGAAGATCCGAGGGACGTGTTCATATCGGATAGTCCCGTGCCCTTCAGTGCACGAGACAAAGGGACGGTTATAGGCACAAACAGCCTTCGCAGGAAGGCACAGATCCTCCACTACAACAGAGCCATGGAGGTTGTTCCTCTTCGGGGCAATATCGATACGCGAATGAGGAAAATGCGCGAACTGAAACTGGACGGGATCATTCTGGCCTATGCCGGAGTTCGGAGAATGGGCTTTGATGCTCACATAACAGAGGTTCTTCCGTTTGATATCATGGTGCCGTCATCCGGCCAGGGGGCAGTGGCAATAGAGACCAGAGACGAGCCCGAAGCCCTGGACTTAGTGAGAGCGATAAACGACGAAAAGACCCTTTGGGAAATTTCTATCGAGAGAAGGCTTCAGGCGCGCATAGGCGGAAGCTGCCAGGTTCCATTGGGAATTCACGCCAGTCTCACCGGTAGCCAATTCATTCTACGGGTCGCCTTCGGCAAAGAAGACGGGGATCTTATCGTGAAAGACACGTGGACGGGAGAGACCGAAGAGGCCGACAGGATTATCGAGGAAGTCTTGAGGATTATGGCTGAAAGACAGTCCTAACCGATAACAAAGTCCGCACAGGAAATACTTTATACCAGAAAAGAAATGCCTCCCTTTGGGGAGGCATTTCAGCGCTTCTTCTATTGATCGCGGTGCCGATCTACTTTGCTTTAGCCAACTGCATCCTTGAACGCTTTTCCGGCGGTGAATTTTGGTACCTTCCGTGCAGGAATCTTGATTTCTTTGCCGGTCCTCGGGTTTCTTCCTTTTCTCGCTTTCCTCTTCGACACTGAGAATGTCCCAAATCCCACCAGTGTAACCTTCTCCTCCTTCTTCAGGGATCCCTTGACGCCGTCAATCAATGCATCCAGGGCCTTTGCAGCTGCCGCCTTTGAGATCTTTGCACCCGCCGCCATCTTTCCAATTAAATCTGCTTTTGTCATATGACGCCCTCCTCATGGAATTTGAAATATTGGTAGTTCTCATACCAACCACCCTTGTAGATAGTTTATACTTCTAAAAAAAAAAAAAATTCAATATAAT
>CAYOYU010000071.1:15692-19783 GCA_964408265.1 uncultured Syntrophorhabdaceae bacterium | reverse complement strand
ACCTTCTCACCTTCTCACCTTCTCACATTCTCACCTTCTCACCTTCTCACCTTCTTGTCTTCTCGTCTCTCACTCTCCCCATACGCTCAGGTCCCACAACGACTGGTCCCATGTCCCCGGCGGCGGGGCGACGTAGCTGTCCTTCACCTTTACCCAGTAGGCAGCACCCTGATAGAGGTACGTGAGCGGTTCGATTGCCGATGGTAACGCAATAACGCCTGTTGTCTGAGCGCCCCAGGTGCCGTAGGCCCAGGTCCAGATGATTGACCATTGGCCCGAAATTGCCTGGAGCCCGTCAGCCACGGGAAGGCCGTTAGTGCCGTTGTACCCGATAAGGTTCCACCCCGGTTCGAAGATAACAGGGAGGAACGTGGAGAGCCACATCCACTGGGAGACATCTATACTCCCGTTGCTCGCGGCATAGATCCAGTAGCCCTTGCCGATCTCGAAGGTTTGGAGCGTATTCGACATACCGCCCGTGGGCTTCCATCTCAGCCACCTCTGGTTATTGTTGTCATAGCCCCAGACTACGGGCACGTTGGATGCCTGGTTGCCCAGTGCAGCTGCTACACCCGCAGGCGGGGTTTTCGGGAACGAGACAAAATTCCACCCCTGGCGGAGAGGAAAAGGGTCGGTGACGGGGCAGAAACCGGCGCTGCCGCTACTGTAAACCGCCGCCACTTCGTCTGGGGTTGGGGAGCCGGGGAGAATGATGACTTCGTCCACCAGGCCTGTATAGTGGATGGAAGGAGTGCCTCCAATATGGATATTCCCCGATAATGACGTGTTGTAAGTCCGGGACACCGTCCTGTCGACGACACCGTCAACATAGAGCTTTGCCGTTCCCGAATCGTAGGTGAGCGCCACAAAGTGCCAGGCGCCGTCGATGACCGGCCTGGTCCCGCACTGGTCTCCTCCTCCCCAGTTGCCGATGCAGGCCTTGTCGCCGAAGAGGGAAACGTAGAATGCACTCGGTGCTGACCATGTTCCGTAGATCACCGGGGCCTTGCCGTCCTGCTGCACGTCTGTTTTCATCCAGAAGGCCAGCGTCCTCGGCCCGTTTCCTGTCGGAAGGTTGGTATCGGGAGCCTGCACGTAACCCGCCCCGGCAAAGCTGAAAGCCTTCCCCACCTTGCCTTCGGCGTAAGTAGCACCGTTCATGAGGATGCCGTTATTTGGTCCGCCTGAGTCGAGAGCGGTGCTGTTCCCCGTCCACCATGAAAAAGAGCCCTCCGGGGCGCCCACGCAACCCGCTCCACGGGCGCCCCCTGCCCCCAGAAGCATAATGCTCGCAGCAATAGCAACCATGATGATGAAGGACCAGGAAGTCTGCTCTTTCCCTGAAATATAGCTCATTTTCTAATCTACCCCTCCTGACCCATATGCATCACAGAAAGGGCTGCGACTGCCCTGTCCATGGCGCCTCCAACCAGTCATGTGGATTCCCCATTTTGCTGCTATTTTACGGGCTTTGTCAAGAAATATGGCGTGCTTTCAGGCGCAATTCTGTGACCTGGCGCACACCCCCTCTTTCCGCCTTGACAGCCGCCATCCTTTCAGTTAAGAATTGAGGTACCTGAGATACGCTTTCCCATCAAAATCATTCAGGACAGGACGTGAACCATGGCGCCAAAACTCTTGCATGACCCTTCTTCGGGACCTATGAAATACGCCTGCGGAGTCTCCGGTTCGGGCACGAACTACGAGAGAATCTACGAGCGTGACCCCTCCGCGTATCACGTGGTCTTCAGCAATGCTCCGGGCTGTCCCGGTACAGTGAAGGCGCAGAATAACGGAGCCCCCGTGGTCTCACTCGATTCGGGACGTTATTTCAAGCAGATGTGGGGCCTCGAAAAGGTTCCCCGCTACGGCGTCGAGCGCAACTCCTACGATATGGCCCTCATAACCCTTGTGGAGCAGACTGTGGGCCAGACGCCCGATCTCATCTGTCTTGCAGGCTACGATCTCTGGATAGGGGACTGGATGGCCAACCGGTATTTTCCGAAGATCCTCAACGTCCATCCCGGTGATGCAAGGAAGTACGTGGGGCTCGGCTGGAGACCCACTGCCAAGGCCATACTGGCAGACGAAAAGGGGGTAAAATCGACCGTCTTCTGTGTGGACCCCAGCGATGATGGCGGCCCCATTCTGATCCAGTCGGCAACGATTCCTCTTTCGCGCTGGGACGATGATTTGCGCGAAATCAGGAGATTTGCAGAGAAAAGCGGCTCGTGGACCCTCGAAACATTCAGGGCTGCAGCCGAGCAGGAGCAAAACGGCCTCTACAAGGCACTGCAAGCCGTCTCGACGGCTATCCAGACCACCCTAAGAGATGAAGGCGATTGGCTTATCTACCCCTTTGCGGTCCATGACCTCATCGGGAAAGGCAGGGTGGCCCTGGACGGCAGGACCGTTTACATCGACGGCGTCGAAATGCCTCCGGAAGGCTGGCAGGTGGATACATATGGATTTGCAGGCAACATATTGTAAAGACAAATCCTAAAGGAAACAATAAATCCTAAGCACGAATATCTAAATCCTAATTTCTAAACTCTAAACGAAAAAATCACAGGAACACAGGGATCAAGGGCTCGAGTGGCGCTTGCTCCTCCTTTAAGGATTTGCCTTAAGGTTCACCCTTTAGAGTTTAGATATTAGGATTTCGTGCTTACCCCTTCACTTCGTCGCACCACTCCCTGGCGTTCTGGAACATCCTCATCCAGGGCGATTCTTTCAGTCCGCTTCTCAGGTCGGCCGGCATCCAGGGCCACTGCCATTTAAGGAATGCCCGTTCGGGATGCGGCATCATGGCCAGGTGGCGCCCGTCTTCCGTGCAGAGCCCTGTTATTCCGAAAGGAGAACCGTTCGGGTTGAAGGGGTAGCTTCGTGAGATCAGCCCGTCCTGCCGCCCCTCATCATCGACAAAGACCAGAGGAACCAGTTGCTTCGCCATCACCTGATCCAGGATTGCGGGGTCGGGACAATGGAGCCTCCCCTCACCGTGGGCCACCCAGACCCCGAGAGTGGCCCCTTCCATGCCCCTGAGCATCATGGCAGGGCTTGTCTGTATCTTCACCGTGACCCAGCGGGATTCGAAACGGCCGGAAAGATTGTGTACGAAACGAGGCTGCTTCTCATCGGATATTCCCTGCCAGGGCACCCAGCCGAGGAGGGCAAAGAGCTGGCACCCGTTGCAGACACCCAGGGTGAAGGTATCGGGCCGTCTGTAGAAATCCTGGAACATGGCTTTGACCCCGTCATGGAACCTGTTTGCCGCCGCCCACCCCTTGGCGCTCTCGGGCACGTCGGCGTAAGAGAAGCCGCCCACGGCCACAAGTCCCCTGAAGCGCTCCAATGTTATGCTTCCGCTGAGGAGGTCCGTCATGGTTACGTCCCATGGCCTGAACCCGGCACGGTAGAAAGCCGAGGTCATCTCACGGTCTCCGTTGCTCCCCTCTTCACGGAGTATGGCCACCTCGGGTCTCTCCTTGATCTCGAAATAATGTGCAGGTGTGGGCTCCGGTGCAAATGGTACAATATATTGCGGGCCTTTACGGCCGTAAATATTTCCCTTTTCCTCGTCAGCGCATTGGCTGTTCATCTGGAGCCGCTCTATGCGGTATGACGTCTCCTCCCACCACTCACGGAGAAGAGGCATCTCCTCATCGAGCACAGTCTCTCCGTTGCAGGCAAAACGAACCCTCTTTTCTTTTGTCGTTGCCCCGATAATGTACCAGGACAGGTTATGGCCGTCGAGAATCCGCTCTGCTTTGGGGAGGCTCTCCTGGTCGCATTCGATGACCGCTCCCAGTTCCTCCGCAAAGAGCCTTTCAAGGGGACTCCAGGGGCCGGCCATCTCCACTTTGAAGCCGCAGTTTCCGGCAAATGCCATTTCGAGAAGCGTGGTGATAAGGCCGCCGTCGCTCACGTCATGGCCTGCGAGGATCAGATCTTCTCCTATGAGCTTCTGAATGCCCTGGAAGGAATTCTTGAGCACCAGGGGGTCATCCACGTCAGGCGACTCATTTCCCAACTGCCCGTAGACCTGGGCCAGAGACAGATCGAAGAGCACACGTCTAGGGAAAGAGTGT
>CAYOYU010000071.1:11182-15682 GCA_964408265.1 uncultured Syntrophorhabdaceae bacterium | reverse complement strand
AGACCTGGGCCAGAGACGATCCTCCAAGCCTTGTCCGGGAGCCGCTCATGTCTATGAAGATCAGACTGCTCTTCCCCGGTTTCTTCAGGTCCGGCGTCGCCACCTTCGTTATGTCGGGCATGGTGGCGTATGCCGAGATAACGAGTTCCCTGGGAGATTTGACGATTTCCGTTCCCACTTTGGTAGCCATGGAGAGGCTGTCCTTCCCTCCATCCACGGCTATCCCCAGGGAGACCATGACATCACGCATGGCGCAGACCGCATCGTACAGAGCTGCGCCTTCGCCGGGAAGCTTGGGCGCCCACATCCAGTTCGCCGAGCATTTGATGTCCTCGAGGCCGCTTATCCCGGCCCAGACAATGTTGGTCAGCGCCTCCCCCACGGCCATTCTCGCACCCGCCTTCGGGTCCACGAGCATCTTGATGGGCTGTTCGCCAATCGACGTCGCGGCTCCGGTGATACCAAAATGGCTCTGCACGATGACTGCCACATCGCCCACCGTCAGCTGAAGGGGCCCGCAGCACTGCTGCCTGGCGATAAGGCCCGTAACACTCCGGTCCACCTTGTTGGTGAGGAATCGTTTCGACCCCACGGCGAGGTCGCGGAGCACCCTGAAAAGAGCATCCCTCACCGTCAGTCCATCGGGCAGATCAAGGGGGTTCAGCGCGGCAGGAGCCCGCTCGTCGGCAAATGTTTTCTGCGGCATGTTGCCAAGGACCCTGGAAAGATTGAGGTTGACGGGCGTGGAATTATTCTTCTCATCATGGACAACAAACCTGCCGTCCCCGGTAACCTCGCCGAGGAGCTCGCAGTTCACTTTTTCCCTGAGGCAGATGGACTGGAATTCGGCCATCCTCTCCGTCCGCACCAGGAGACCGCACCGCTCCTGGTACTCGGCGATCCAGGTCTTGAGGACCGAAAGCGTGGGGTCCCCGAGTTTGATCCGCCTAAGTTCGATCCTGCCCCCCGCATGTTCCACAAGCTCCTTGAGGACATTGGCAGGCCCGCCTGCTCCCTGGTCGTGAATGCTGACGATAGGGTTTCTCTCCCCCATCTCGATACAGGCGCGGATAACGCGGTTCATCTTCTGCTCCATCTCGGCATCGCCGCGCTGGACAGCGTTGAAGTCGAGCTCCGCCTCGTTCTCCCCCTGGAGCTTGCTGGAGGCCGAACCTCCGCCTACGCCGATGCCGTAGGCAGGGCCTCCCACCTGGACGATGCACATGCCCCGTTCGGCTTCACCCTTTTCAACGTGCTTGCCGTCGATCTGGCCGATGCCGCCGGTGAACATGATCTTCTTGATCCAGCCCCAGCGTTCGCCGCCGGGCAGCTTCTGGTCAAAAGACCTGGTAAAGCCGATGATCAAGGGTTCGCCGAACTTGTTCCCGTAGTCGCTTGCCCCGTTGCTTGCGCCGATTTCCATATCCAGTGACGATGCGAGGCTTGACGGATAGGCCTGGTCTTTCTGTTCCCAGGGCAGGTCATATCCCGGGATCAGAAGGTGCGCTGTACAGTAACCCGCTGATCCGGCAACCACGAGACCGCCCTTTCCTGTGGCCTGGACGTCGCGGATCCTTCCGCCCGTTCCCGTCTCGGCACCGGGGAATGGGGCAACGCCGGTGGGAAAATTGTGGGTCTCGGCAGTAAAGATGATATGGTACCGGACCTTTTCTTCCCTGAAGGGCGCAGGCTTTCCGGGCTCCTCCGGAAGGATGGTCCGGCAGTCGTATCCCTCGATGCCGCTGGAATTGTCTTTGAAAGCTATGATGCTGTTTGATGGATTGGCCTTGAGCGTCGATTTTACGATCTCCATGAGCGTTTCGGGCATGGCAGCACCGTTGATGATCTGTTTCCCCTTGAAATAACCGTGCCGGGAATGCTCGCTGTTGGCATTATCCAGGTCCCTGATCTCCACGATGGTGGGGTTCCTTCCTTCTTCCTTCACAAAGTACTGGTAGTAAAGGTTCCTGTCGAAGTCGTCCATGGCCAGACCCGGCACTTCAAGGAGCGCATCAGGCCCCTTCTCCATCATGGGTATTTCGAATACCGGCTCCGGCAGGATGCCCGCTTCAAAGGTCTGAAGGGGCTGGTCGTAAACGCATTCCGTCATGCGGTCATGGTTTTCCCGGATGAACCGGTCTTTGTCCGCTCCCGGAGGCAGGACATAACGGCGGGAACGCTCTATGCGGATCACCTTCTCCAGACCGCTGGTCTGGCAGATGGCAACGATATTCGTGGAATAGGCAGTGGCGAAATTCATCCTGGGCCCCAACTCCACCACATCGGCCCCTTCAGGATTTGCGGGCATCGTTGAGACGCTCTCAGCTATGAACCCGTCTGCCAGAAGCTGTCTGAGAACGGCAAGTTCATCGCCGCTCAAGGCTTCCGAAGTCTCCACATTGAAGCAATACTCCATGGTCTCATTCATTTTCAGGAAAAAATGTAGCATCCTTCACGTCCTTTGGTGGGCCCTGGTTTTTGGGTACCTGCTATGCTCGCCAATGAGCTTCATTCGTGAAACGGGACTGCCGGGATCTTCTTTGATCTTCCGCGATATGCTGCCCACAATTTTGACTTTAATATAACATAAATCGCGCAAGAGGTAAGTCGAAGAATTGAGGAGCCCTTTCGAAGCCGTGAGCGGCAGACAGGGACTCTCAGTCCCACCGGAAGAAAAGATGAAGGATGCCTGCGAGCGCGCCAAGACCGATCCATCCGGCTGCCAAAAGCCCCAGGAGGGCGAACGTCGCCTTGAAGAATGTTGCAATCATGAGAAAACAGTAAACCCATCGGAGGTCGGGTTCAAGACAAAGCGGGTGGTTGGGGGGGGCTTTGCACGGTCAAGGGCTTGGGGACCTGGAAAAGTAGCCTGTCCCCTTTTTTCCCTTTTCTTGCAGAACAGCGTTGCACCTTCTTTCCGGGTGGTGGTAGAATCCGGCAAGGGTTAGGTTTGGCCTTCGGCCGCGATACATCAGGACAGGAGTAGTTTTAGCAGAAAATCGACAAAAATAGAGGAGACCCATGAAGACAACGCCACGTACAACCAAAGGAAGTTCCGCAAAGATCGCATTCACTCTCGCCTTCTTTTTTCTCGCCGTTCTATTGTTGTCCGATATGGCTTACGCTTCGGACAAGCATTATAGAATCAAGAACTCTCTATACTTTAACGACCAGGTTTGCGATATGACGATCACCTATGCAGACGGAAGCACCCACAACAAGAAGATTGCACTGGGCAGCACGGGAGATTGGCAAACCTCGAAGTGCATAAGCTCAATTACCGGACACGTTGATGGCTCCGGTGGGATTGGTACCACCATTGAATCGATGTACAGCACAGTCTGCCAGAGCACGGAATGGGAAGTTATATGGGACTCAATGACTTCGTGCTTCAAATTAAGAAAGATATCAAACTGAGGTCCCTGAGGAATATCTATATAACCGGTTCATTCCGCGGGTGTGTGGAATATATCCTGGCGACGGATACGACGGTATCAGGCATCGGTTCATTTCCGCCGGGACAGTTTCACGGCACCCTCGGAGCGTCAGACAGAAGGGAGGGGACAGATTGTCCCCTCCCTTTTTCAATGCGTCGGTGAAGTCAAGAATTCTCTTTGTTTTCATTCCTGACGCGGTAAAAGAACTCCATCTGGGCCTGGAGCCAGGCCAGTTTCTCTTCCACCGGTTTGTTCTTATATGCGACCATCTCTTCTATTGTCCTGCAGTACAGCAGGGGTGGCTGCGGTTGGTTCTTCGCCTTCTTGTCCTTCATCGTTCCTGTTTCCTCATCAGTTCCCTGAGATGATAGGCGTCAGCCACGTCCTGAGGTCGCCCGCTCCTTTCCTTCATTTCGATCAGACCATTTTCCTCCACGTTGATTTCAAATTCAAGCCGGGAATGATTGTCCGTCGGGAACCGCCTTGACCCGCCTGCCCCTACAATTCATTTGACAAAGAGGGCTCTCTCAAAATAGTATGCCTTTTAACCATGCTCGGGACAGTCTATCTGGAAAGCCTGCGTTTCATATTCAAGTCCTTCTTCTTTCTATTCCACCGCGTCAGGGTCGAGGGAATGGAGAACGTTCCCCGGCGATGGGAGAAGCTGATTGTCGTCTCCAACCACGTCTCTCTTCTGGACGGACTCCTCATCTGGACCTACCTGAAGCTTCCCTTCAGGATCATCGTGGACCGGACAGTGGCGCAAAAGTGGTTCTTTCGTCCCTTCATGCAGAACCGTTTTACCGTTCAGATAGACTCCATGAGTCCTTACTCCCTGAAAGAGGTGATCCGCAAGGTCGACGAGGGCATCCCTCTTCTGATCTTTCCGGAAGGGCGCATGACGCTCACCGGCAACTTCATGAAGATCTACGAGGGCGCCGGGTTTGCGGCGCTCCACACCGGCGCTTCCATCCTCCCCCTCCACATCAGGGGGGCTTACGAGAGCATCTGGGCAAAGAAGCATCCGGGAAGGCATCTCTTCGCACCTATTACGCTCACCATC
>CAYOYU010000071.1:9782-11172 GCA_964408265.1 uncultured Syntrophorhabdaceae bacterium | reverse complement strand
CATGTCCCACAATCGCACCGAATGATCGTAACTGCCGGTGAGGATCGTCTGCCCGATGCTGTCCGAGGTCTTGCTCGATGCCCGCAACAAACCTTCCCCCCTGGGACGGGAGTGCATCGCCAAGTGCAGGGAGAATAAAGGACGCATCCTTTACGGCGACGCCACGGGAAGCGAGGTAACCTACAGAAAAGCCCTCATAGGAGCCTTCGTCCTGGGCCGCAATCTTTCTAAGTTCCCCGACAGAAACGTGGGGATAATGCTCCCCAATCTCGCCGTCACAGTCCTCATATTCATGGGACTCCAGGTTTACAGGAAATGCCCCGCCCTCCTCAACTATTCCATGGGACCCGCTGCCATCAACCATGCCATGGATCTGGCAGACCTTAAGGTCATCATCACATCCCGCCAGTTTCTGGAAAGAATCAAACTTTCCCCCGAGGTTTTCGGGGATCGGCAGGTCGTCTTTCTGGAGGACCTGAAGAAGGAAATCGGCTTCCTTGACAGGCTGCGCGGCCTCATGAAATCCCTTTTTCCCGGCGACTTCGCCCGCATGCGTCCCAAAGAGGAACAGGAAACGTCATGTATCCTCTTCACCTCAGGCTCAGAAGGGGTTCCAAAAGGGGTCCCCCTCACCCACGAGAATATCATCACCAACGTCAATCAGGCTCTCTCCCGCATAGACGTAAGGCAGGACGACCACTTCCTTGCAGCCCTCCCGCTCTTTCACAGCTTCGGCCTCATCGTGGGAACAGTCATCCCCTTCTTCTCCAATACCAGGGCCTTCCTCTACGTAAGCCCCCTCCATTACCGCATCATTCCCGAGGTGGTCTACGAGAAGCGCTGCACCATCCTCTGCGGCACCAACACCTTCTTGAGCGGCTATGCCAGAAAGGCAAATCCCTACGATTTCTATGCCACCCGCTACATTTTCTGCGGCGCAGAAGCGCTGAGCGAATCGGTCTTCGACAGGTACGCGAAGACGTTCGGGGTCAGGGTGATGTCAGGCTACGGGGCAACGGAATGTTCGCCCATCGTTTCGATCAACAGCGCCCTGGAACACGAGTATGGGACCGTGGGCAAAGTGCTTCCCGGTATGGAGTACAGGCTCTCACCAGTGGAGGGAATAGAGACCAGGGGCGGGACCGTGGGCAAACTCTACCTCCGGGGCAAGAACGTAATGAAGGGCTATCTGAAGAACGATGCTGCCAACCACAAGTATCTCGTGGAAGACGAGGGCTGGTATGATACGGGCGATATCGTGGAGATCACCGAGGCCGGTTTCCTGAAAATTGTGGGAAGGTTGAAGCGGTTCGCCAAGATCAGCGGCGAGATGATCTCTCTCTCGGCCGTTGAGGAGGCCCTCGCAGGAGCCTTCAGTGAGCGCAAGGAC
>CAYOYU010000071.1:531-9772 GCA_964408265.1 uncultured Syntrophorhabdaceae bacterium | reverse complement strand
GGACCTGGCCGTCATGTCCGTTGCCGACGAAGTGAAAGGCGAGAGACTGGTCCTCATTACCAACGACCCCCAGGTGGACCTGAAGGCTGTCCGGGAAAGGCTGAGAACAAGGGGCTTTTCAGACCTTGCCGTTCCGCGGGATATGAAATTCATGAGAGAACTGCCCAAGCTCGGCACAGGAAAAACGGATTACGTGAAGCTGAAAGAACTCATCAGCGTTTAGCGGATAGCGGATAGGGAAAGGCAAGGGACAGCCACGGGATGGACCTTTAGTGGCGTCTGACCCGGAATGGGACGAGTGACGCCGGACGTTCCAAGTGCTTTACTATCCGCTATCCGCTAACCACTATCAACTCCATGGGGGCTTCCTCCCGCCCTCTCTCTGCACTATATTTAACGTTATGGCTGCTAATCTCATCATCACCGGAGGCTCACATTCATATGGCTGAAGGAAGAAAGTACCGTTTCACCTGGGATCTTATCGGGGACTTGAATGCGGGCAGGCCCAATCTTGGCCCCCAGACACGTATCGAGGCATATCGCCTTATGCAGTATTGCTTTCGCGATATCCTGGAGAAGACCTATGGGACGGCAGCAGCGGACAGGGTTTTCTACGATGCCGGTTATCTTGCGGGACAGCATTTCTTCCGGCATCTCCTTCCTCCAGTGGAGAGTCTGAAGGAATTTCTCAGAAGCCTCCAGCTTATCCTTAAGGAACTTAAGATAGGCATCCTGCGGGTTGAGGAAGCTGACGAGGTAAACAACAAGTTTACCGTCACCGTTTCAGAAGACCTCGACTGCTCGGGCCTTCCCGAACTTGCCTACGAGGTCTGTACATATGATGAAGGTTTTATTGCCGCCCTCATGGACAGTTATACCGGAGGGAAATACTCTGTCAAGGAAGTGGACTGCTGGTGCACCGGCGACCGTACCTGCCGGTTCCGCATCGAAGGTCTTAAGGAACCGGGAGCATAGCCATGACGGATGAAACACGAAGAATTCTTGACCTTCTTGCCTCCGGAAGACTGGTGGACAGGATACCCGAGGAAGCCGAGTACCGCGAAGAACTTGAACGGCTCCTTAACTATGTGTCGCAGATCAGCCTCTTTGCCGAGGCCCTTTCCAAGGGCGATCTATCCAAAAAATTGAATTTCTCCGGCGGACCTGTGGCCGGAAGCCTTATGGCCCTTCAGGCAAGTCTCCGTCATCTAACCTGGCAGACCCAGATGATAGCCGAGGGGGATCTGAGCCAGCGCGTCGACTTCATGGGCGAGTTCTCGGCAGCCTTCAATACCATGGTGGAGAAACTGAAGATCACGTACACTGACCTCACCTACATAAGCGTACACGACGGACTCACAGGGCTTTACAACCGGCTCTACTTCAACACGGAACTGGACCGTCTCAAGAAAAGCCGGCGCTTTCCGGCAAGCATCATGGTCGCCGATGTGGACGGCCTGAAAGACCTCAACGATTCCATGGGGCATCTTGTCGGTGATAAGCTCATTCAGAAGGCTGCCCTCCTCCTCACCACTGTCTTCCGGAGCGAAGACGTGGTGGCACGCATTGGTGGGGACGAATTCGGCATCATTATGAGGGGAGTCAACGACCTTAAGGCGGAGGAGATACGGGCAAGAGTCCTCGCTTCTCAGGAAGAGATGAATAAAGAGAACGACGACCTGAGACTATCCATCTCCATTGGCGCCGCCACGGCATTATGCGGTGAAGAGGTAGACGAGACCCTTAAAAAAGCGGACGAGCTGATGTATATTCATAAAGCGGAGCACAAAACGAAATAATCTGAACTACCGGTATCACTTCTCTCTCATTCTGGTTTTTGAACTGTCTCTGTTGTCTCTGTTGTCTCTGTTTCTGCCCCGGCAACCTCTTCCTGAGCACTCGTTTCTTCGACCTCTTCCCCGCCCTCATCGCTTTTCGCTCCGAAACGGCGCTGTCTCTTCTCTTCCTGCTTCTTCAACCTGGCAACCTCTTTTTTTCTTTTATCACTTCTGAAAGGTTTGCGCGTCGCCACTCTTACCTCCTTGGCTTTTTTGCGTCATCGTACCATTAAAAGCCGAAAAATAATAGTCCCAAGGAAGGAAAAACTACCTTGAGGTGAAGATTTCCGGGAATCCCTTACCTGCGGTGTTCCTTGAGCGCGTGCCTTATTGCTTCGGCCAACTCGGCACGGTTGCTGGGCTTCGGTAGAATCCTTGTTATCCCAGTTTCTCTTGCCGCCTGACGCATATTACCGTCCTGCGCTCCCTTGCTGAGGATGAAGGGGATACCCGGCCTCAAGCGCAGGACCTCCCTGGCAAACTCGAGACCGCTCATGCGGGACATCGTGTTGGCTGCCATCACAAGGGCATACTCTTCGGGGGTTGACCTGAAGACCGCGAGGGCTCGAAGAGGGTCATTGAAGGCGGTAACCTTGCAGCCGAGACGTTCGAGCCGCTCCCGGTTCATCTCCACAAGAATATCTTCTTCATCTACAAGAAGGACGTGGGGTTCCCCCAAGATCCGTGACGATTCGCCCTTTCCCTTGACCACGGCCTCGCCGACGGCCCTCGGGAGAAAAACACTGAAGGAGGTCCCCTCACCCGGCGTACTCTGCACCATAATCTTCCCCTTGTGGGATTTTATGATGCCGTCGGCCACGGAGAGACCCATGCCTGTGCCCTGGCCGGGGGCCTTGGTGGTGAAGAAGGGATCGAAGATGCGATCCATCACCTCCGCCGGGATACCGCTCCCCGTGTCAGTGACGGAAACCTTGAAGTAGGGACCAGCCTCCATTCCCTCCTGGGAGAGGCAATCTGCCTCGGTGAGGTACACGGGAGCCATGCTGATTTCGATGGTTCCCCTTCCCTCTTCCATTGCCTGGGCTGCATTGATGCACAGATTGAGCAGGACCTGGTGAAGTTGCGTTTCATCAGCAAGCACCACATCAGGTCCGTCAGTGAGGGATGCATTGATCTCGATGGAAGGTGACAGCGAAGGACGGACCATCTTTATCGTCTCAATCACCAACTGCCGAAGCCCAATGGGCTTGCGCTCAGGTTCGCTCTTCCGGCCGAAGGTGAGTATCTGCTTCACCAGATTACGGCCGCGGTATGCCCCTTTCAATGCCAACCGGAGCCTCCTGTGAGGCTTGCTGTCTCCCGGAATGTCGTCAAGGGCCATTTCGGTAAGCCCCACGACCCCTGCCAGTACGTTGTTGAAATCATGCGCTATCCCGCTGGCAAGGGTGCCTATGGCTTCCAGTTTCTGCCTGTGAAGAAGCTGTGTGCGCATCTGTTCCCGCTCTGCCTCCACCTTCTTCCGCTCGGTTATATCACGGGCAACGCCCAGAAACCCGATGGTCTTTCCCTTTTCGTCCCTCATGAAACTGACCACCGTTTCCAATGTTATGAAGGAACCATCCTTACGCCGGCACTGAAATTCTATGGTCCAGGAGCGCTTGGGATCGCCGCCGCCCTGCTCCCAGGCGATCTGTTCCGCGTACATCTGCCTCGCCGCTTCCAGGGAACCGCTGCTGAGAACCTCTTCGAGGGCATGCCCCACCGTCTCCTCCGAAGTGTACTGGAGGGCTTTTTCAACGGAAGGGCTCACATAGGTGAAGCAAAGGTTCATGTCGAGAGTGACGATGACGTCAGAAATATTCTCAGCCAGAAGACGGTACCTGCTTTCGCTGCGGTGCCAGGACTCCGTAGCCATCTTGTGGCCCGTGATATCGATGATTATGCCCGACACGATCCCATTCTCCAGAACGGCACTGAGTATGATATGCTTCGGGTTGCCCAAGGCAGAGATGAGTTCCATCTCGAACCTGTCGAGTTTGCCTGTTTCGGAGACGGCCTCGATCAGCCTGTCTCTCGCCTGGGGGTCTCTGTAGAGGCTTAGAAGACCCGCTCTTTTTATGTCCTCCACCGAATCGAACTCGAAGATCCTTGCAAAGGCCTGGTTTGCGTAAAGGACCTCTCCTGAGACGGTTGTCTTGAAGAAGCCCACAAGGGCATTGTCCACGATTTCTCTGTACTCTTTCTCAGATTTTCTGAGGGCTTCTTCTGCCCGCTTCCTTTCCGTCACATCTCTCAGGTAGGCCAGCGTGACCACTTCTCCGAAGAAGGTTGTCTTGGCAGCCGATACTTCGACGAAATTGCATGAGCCATCCTTCCTGATACCCTTGAACTCATACCGTTCCGGCACGGGTTCTCCCATCTGGCGCCGACGGTTGATATCCATGACCATCTCACGGTCATCGGGATGAACGTTCATGTATGTATCATTCCCTACCACTTCATCACTGCGTTCATAGCCGAAAATATCAAGGAACCTGCTGTTCACATATACGTGTTCCGAACCCTTCACCAGAGCTATGCCGTCGTTGGAATTCTCCACCACCGTCCGGTAGCGCTCCTCCAGTTCTTTCAGGGATGCCTCTGTCGCCTTCGATGCCGTGAGGCCTCTCAAAAAAAGAAGGAGACCCTTTTGCGGACCCACGGGGAATGGACCCGATGTCACCTCCATGGGTATATATAGCCTGTCACGGACCCGGAAGACCCACCGGAAGACCATTCCTGCCGTCCCTTCAGCGGTCCTGGCAAGCAATGTCTCTTTCACGGCCGAAGCGACCCCGTCTTCCTGCACATCCGGTGAGAGTTCGTGGAGATGTTTGCCCACAAGGTCAGTCTTATTGGTGCGTTGGAGAAAATCGACAGCCGCCTGGTTACAGTCTGCGACAGCGCCGGCAACGAGAAGGAGCACAGGATTGGGGAACGCCCCGAAGGACTCCGTTATCCCGTAATGTCCGGGTCCACGCTGCCCCTTCCTGCCGTCACTCTGCATTCCGCCTCGCGCTTTGCTACCTTAGATGGTGTCTGTACGGCTCATTACAAGTATAGACACGTAGCGGTGAACTTGCAACCGGCCAGGCAGGACGAGAGCTGATGGCTTTGGATCATCCTCCGCCATCATCTCAAACCAGGAATAAAGACGTATTTAATGCCGGGTTCGCATCAGGGTTCTTCCAGGGAGCGAGAAAGGGTGGCGGCCCTCGCCGGGGGTGGACGGGGGCCGCTATGCCACGTGGGGGTACAGACAGCTTTTGAAGCAGCCTGTAAAGGACTGTGCAATTCTACTTCTGTTGTTTTCCTCCGGCCTCGACGTATTCCTGCTTTATCTGCCGTTTCAGGATCTTGCCCGCAGCGCTCTTGGGCAACTCTTCTACGGTCACGTATTCCTTCGGTACCTTGTATGGGGCCAGTTTGGTCTTCAGGAACGACTTTATTTCATTCGCCACAACCGTCTGTCCCGGCTTTGGAATGATGAAGGCGGCCACGCGCTCGCCCCATTCCTTATCGGGAAGGCCAACGACAGAGCATTCCTGGACCTCCGGCCTCGTGTAGAGAAGCTCTTCCACTTCACGGGGATAGACGTTCTCGCCGCCGGTAATGATGAGGTCTTTGAGGCGGTCAACGATGTAGACATACCCTTGGGGGTCCATGTAGCCCAGGTCGCCCGAGCGGAGCCACCGGCCAGGCCAGAAGGTTGCCTCGGTTGCCTCAGGGTTGTTCAGGTAGCCCTTCATCACGTTGGGGGCGCGCATGCAGATTTCACCCTCTTTTCCCTGCTCCACTTCGTTGCCCGAGGTATCCCTTATCTGGATTTCCACGAGGTGGACAGGCTGGCCAACGGATCCCACAACGTGCTTTTCGGGATAGTAATGGTTGAAGGTGAAGGGGATGCCTTCGGTCATGCCATAGGATTCGGAGATATTGATCCCGGTGACCTCCTTCCATCTCCTCACGATCTCCATGGCAATACTGGCTCCTGCTGAAAAACAGTAGCGAAGATTGCCTACCTTCTTGCCAAGATCAGGGTAAGTGAGGAGACGGACATAGATGGTGGGGACGGCAAAGAATTTCGTTGCCCTCCCTGACTCCATCAGAGCCAGGATCTGTTCCGGATCGGGCATGGGGAGCAGTTCCACGCAGCCGCCGCTGAAGATGGTGGAGCCCATGATGTGAATCTGGCCGAAGACATGGTTGAAGGGCAGGAAACAGAGGGCTATGTCGTACTGAGTGGTACGTTCCGAAACAGCAATAGCCTGGTAGGAGAAGAGGATATGCTCCTGTGTGATCATGACTCCTTTCGGCATGCCTGTGGTGCCACCCGTGTACGGGATAACGGCCGTATCGAGGCGGTCCCTGTAGACGGCCCTAAAGGAGGGCGATCCCTTGTCCACGAGGTCCTGAACGGTCACGTCGCCGCCCGGACAGACTATCTTTTCCACCGCGCCGGCGCCTTTCAGTTCCTTCATGATGGCAAGTTTGGGCTCGTCAATCAGGACAACACGGGGTTTTGCATGGTTGATGAGAGTCTTCAGTTCTTCGCCGAAGAGCGCTGTTGACAGCGTTACTGCCACCGCACCGGCTTTCAGCGTTCCGAAGTAAAAAGCGATCCAGTCCATCGAGTTGGGATACGCCAAAGCAATGTGGTCTCCCGGTTTGATGCCGAGTCCCACGAGGGATGTGGCAATTCTGTTCGCCCGCTCATTCAGTTGGGCGTAGGTAGTCTTGGTGTCGCCTTCGCTAACAGCAATACGGTCGGGGAAAAAGTACGCCGAGTTTTCCAGGCTACGGGCTACGTTCATGTCTCTCCTCCTGAGGGAATATCTGTTAGAGTGTAGTTCGCCGGGAACCCTGCAAAAAAAGTACCACCGTCGACCTAACCGCATTTTTCCGTGATATCAATATGTTATAGTTGACAAACCATTCGGTGTCCTGTTGGTAACTGTTCCAAGACAACACAGAACTGACATGGGGTGGGCAGGAATTACCCAGCCGGATGTTCTCTTGATCCAGATCGCAGAACAAGGTATGCCGATCCGGATTCAGATATAGAACGAGGCGACAAGGAACACCCGCGCGCGGGTACCCGGACGGAGGCGTACATTTTAGTACGTCGAGGAGACGACGACGAAGTCAACAAAGTTATATGAATGAAGGCGAATCGGTATCATTTCTCCCAGAAAAGGACCTTCCTGATCCGTTCCAGGATGGGTTCCGCCATTTCAGGTCGTTCGACCTTCTGTACCTCTTTCCACTCCTGCCAATCACCCAGCAGTTGATGATAGAGGTCGGCACAGGCTCTGTGGTACGTCACCTGCGCCTCCTGATTGGAGCGCGATGCGCAGGCGGTAAGTTCCCGGTAAAGCAGGTCCTTTTCCGCATCACTTTCCGCATTGAAGACGATCACTTTCGTGCTCTTGCTGTCATCGCCCGATCCGAACCTCCCCCTTATCTCCACGTCGCCGGGGACGCTTTCCGCAAGAGCATCCAGGAAGTCTATACATTCAGCCATGTTCTTTACCAATACCACGACCTTCCAGCAATTGTAGGCCGACCCGAGCGTTATCTCACTTCTGCCTGCCCTCAGTTGCTCGTAAAGGTTCGTTATACAGGGCAGGCATCTCCCGTATATGTTGCTCTTCGTTTTTTCGAGCCTGGGATTGCTTTCAAAGCTCACCCACCTGTTATCGCTCTCACTAAAGTATCTTCTGTCTACATATATTTTGATCAAGGCCAGGTCCCATCCATCTGCATCATAGAGCGGGTTTAATTATGGCGGGGAGATCTCCGAATCTGTCGATGACGAAATCGGCTTTCAGCGAAAATCCATTCCTGCCGTAGCCGTAAGTCACCGCGACGGTCTGTACGCCCGCCGATCGTCCGGCCTCAACATCGATTATTGAATCGCCCACCATGAGGGCATCTTCAGGCTTCACCCCGAATTGCGACAAGAGCTGCAGGATCGGTGCGGGACTCGGTTTTCTGCCTGCTCCCGAGTCACCGCCCACTACAGCCACAAAGTGTGAAATGATGCCGAGATGGCTGAGCGTGGCGGTGATGATCGACTTCGGCCTGTTGGAGAGTATTGCTTTCGGCCATTGCGAGAGTGTTCGGAGCGTCTCCTCAACGTCGGGGTAAAGAGCTACATGGTCGGCAAAGCACTTGGCGTAGACATCAGCGAAACGGCTCGTAAAAGTCTTCCAGTCGATGCCGGTGATGTGGTCGTCGAAAAACTGCTTTGACAGCCTTGACTCACCTCCGCCCATAACGGCCTCTATCTCTTCTACGGCAAACCGGGGGATGTCCACAGGGCCTATGACCGCATTTAACGCCTCCGTCATACCCCTGGCCGTATCTGCAAGGGTGCCGTCGAGGTCAAAGATGATGAAGGAGATGCTCATCCGGATAGTTTCGTGCCGGCTGAGGAAAGCACAGCAGCCCTTGGGTCGGGACTGGCCATAATATCTCTCAGATAGTTGGTGAAGGCCTGGATCGACGGATCGTACCGCCTGGACTTCAAATAGGCCACGGATACCTCCAGGAACAGAGGTTCGAGCAGCCTGACCGCCACGAGCGAGTGACTGTCGTTCTTTTCCACGGCCCTCTCGATGAGGATGGAGACACCTTTCCCCTGCGAGACCCACTCCTTTATGAATTCCATGCTGTTTGCCTCGACGAGAACTGAAGGAGTGAGATTCATCTCGGAAAAGGCACTGAGTACGGTACTCCGTGTCGCGGAGCCTTCTTCCCTTATGATCAACGGGTAGGGACGGATGTCGGAAAGGGACACGACCTTCCTGCGGGCCAAGGGATGGCTCCTGGACGTGATAAGGACGAGTTCTTCCCTCACAAAAGGGAAAGCCTGCACTTTCTTCGAGATATGTTGGTTCGCCACTATGATGACATCATTATGCCCCTCGAGGAGGGTCTTTTCCATCCCTACAGAAGAACCGGCGTCGAGCTTGATCTTGATATCAGGAGTTCCCTTCTGAAATCCCCCCAGAACATAGGGCATAACCCTTCGCGCATAGTGGATTGTGGTACCTATGTTGAGCGAAGGGGCCGTCTCCTTTCGCATAGCCTTCAACCTTTCGTCAAGCTCCCGCGCCACTGACTCGATCCGCTCGGCAGCCTTATATACCGATCTTCCTTCTCGTGTAAGCTCGAACTTTCCCCGTCCCCGTTCGATCAAGACCTTTCCGGCTTGCGCTTCCAGTTGCGCCACATGGTTCGAAACACCCGGCTGGGTCATGAACAGCGCTTTGGCGGCCTTGGAAAAACTCCTGTATTTCACAACCGTCGAGAATACCAAAAGAGAGCTGAGGGAATATGAGATCATAAGTTTTGCTTATACAGCATAAGATTAAATGAATTGACTGTCAATACCTTAG
>CAYOYU010000071.1:0-521 GCA_964408265.1 uncultured Syntrophorhabdaceae bacterium | reverse complement strand
ACCTTAGGGGTAGAATTGAAAATGTGATTACAAACCTGATTGTTCTGATAGGAATACAACGGAAGGATTCAGGGCGAACTTTTTACCGCGGGCAAAGCGCCAGGATGGGTGACAAAACCTAGGGCAACCAAAGGAGGGCAGAATGGATCTAAGAGACTTCATAACCATGTGCGAGAAAGTCGGGCAGTTGAAACGGGTGAAGGCAGAGGTTGACTGGGAGCTGGAACTTTCCCACATCTGTAAGGTGGTAGAAGAGAAGTCCGGTCCTGCGCTCCTCTTTGAGAATGTGAAGGGGTACAAGAGCCCGGTACTGACAGGCGCTTTCGGCACTACGCAAAGGCTGGCCATGATTCTCGGAAAAAGCCCTGACCTCTCCCTCGTCCAGCTCACGAAGGAATGGGTAAGTCTTTCAGTAAAGGAGGTTATCCAGGCAAAAGAACAGAAGGAAGGTCCGATTTTCGAGAACATACTCGACGGCGACAAGGTCGATACCTTCACATTTCCATCACCGAAGTTTTACG
>CAYOYU010000070.1:0-19800 GCA_964408265.1 uncultured Syntrophorhabdaceae bacterium | reverse complement strand
GAGAGTGGAGGCGGTGAAGCTCTCCCTGATCAGGTACAGCGACGAAGATTTTACAGAAAACGAAGTAGACAGCATCGAAGCCTGTTTCCCTCTCAGTCAGGAACCTGCAGTGACATGGATAGACATAGAGGGTATTCACGATGTGACCATAGTGCAGGACCTTGGCAGGCATCTCAACCTTCATCCGCTCCTGCTGGAAGATATCCTCAATACGGAGCAGCGCCCCAAGGTGGAGGATTACGAAAAATATCTCTATATTGCCCTGCGGCTCCCCTGCTTCGACCCGGCGACAGGCCAGATAAGTACAGAGCAGATCAGCATCATTCTCGGACAGAATTTTGTTGTCTCCCTCCTGGAAAGACAGAACGACGTCTACGATCAGGTGCGAGAACAGATCCGCACCGGCAAGGGCAAAGTCCGGAAGATGGGTGCCGATTATCTCGCATACAGGCTCATAGACATGGTTGTGGACAGTTGTTTTGGGGTACTGGAACAACTGGGCGATTCAATAGAAGAGATGGAAGAGCAGCTGGTGACCAATCCGAATGCGAAGATTCTCCGGACCATCCACAAGCTCAAGAGAGAGTCGATTATGATGCGCAGATCAGTATGGCCCATAAGGGAGGTGGTCAACAGCCTTCAGAGAGGGGAATCGCCCCTTATCCGTCAGGACACCTGCATCTATCTGAGGGATGTCTACGACCATATTGTTCAGATCATCGATACCCTGGAAGCTCTCCGGGATATCATCTCCGGGATGATTGACATCTATCTTTCAAGTATCAGCAACAGGATGAACGAGATCATGAAAGTTCTCACCATAATAGCCACCATCTTTATTCCCCTTACATTCATAGCCGGCGTCTTCGGCATGAATTTCAAACACATGCCTGAGCTCAACTGGCCATGGAGCTATCCGCTCTGCCTGCTTCTCATGGTTGGCGTCGCGGCCTACATGCTTCTCTATTTCAGAAAGAAGAAATGGCTTTGAGCTGCCTCTTCTATAACGGTGCCGGAGGCTCAAGGCATGGGAGCAATTCAGAGGCAGCAGCTTTTAGTCTGCAGAGAGGGCATTGACAGGCATGACGGATATAATTATAGGCGTCAGTGAAGACATGGGCGGGCGACACCAGATGGAGGATGAACATGCCTCCTACCGTTTTAATGCGCTCAATTTTCTCAGCGCCGAGGTCTACGACGGACACAATGGCAGGAATGCCGCACAAGCAGCTGCAGAGATGCTTACGCCCCACTTTCTCGATTCCTGGAGAAAGGAACAGGAAAAGTCGCCTCGCAGGAGACGCAGGCTTGAAACGCTTATCAAAGAAGCTTACCTTGCCACGGACCAGTATATCCTGAAACAAGGCTTTGAGAGCGGAACCGCCGCAGCGACCCTCTACTTCCTGGATCATTCCTTTGTCGCTGCCAACGCCGGCGACAGCCGCGCGGTCATGGGCACCAAAGAGGGCTCCCTCTCCTTGACTGTAGACCATAAACCTGATCTCGAGCCTGAGAAACGGCGGATAGAATCACTTGGAGGCAAGGTGCTCTTTCTGGACGTACCCAGAGTCCTCGGCATGCTCGCAATGAGCCGTGCCCTGGGGGATAAGGGTCTCAAGCCTTTTGTCACCTCTGCGCCGAGGGTTGTGCGCGGCACGCTGGGACGCGAAAACGACTTCGCCGTTGTGGCTTGCGACGGAATATGGGATGTGCTCACCAACGACAGGGTTCTGGAACTTGTCAGGAACGCCGGCGATGCACACCATGGTGCTGAGGCAGTGAAAAGGATAGCGCGAGCTGCGGGCAGCAAGGATAATATTACGGTAATGGTCATCGACCTGAGAAGGAAGACAAGTCATCTGGAGCAGGAGAAGATGCAGATTGTCTCCACCATCGATTATGGGCGGTTACATAGGCCCGACTAAGCAGCCTTTCCCCGTGGACCGAATACATTCAGGCAATTTGGGCGTGCCCCTCTCCTTCTATTCTGCTACAATAGAATATGGGATTCATTTTTCTGCCCGTAACATCCAAAGATCTGGCCAAGCGCGGTTGGAAGGACCTCGACATCATTCTCATCTCCGGCGACGCCTACGTGGACCATCCCTCCTACGGGCCCGCCGTTATAGGCAGGGTCCTGGAGAGGGCCGGATACCGGGTCGGAATCATACCTCAGCCCGACTGGAGACAGGTGGAACCATTTACCAGACTGGGAAAGCCTCGTCTGTTCTTCGGCATCACGGCGGGGAACCTCGATTCCATGGTAGCCAACTACACGACCCACAAGAAACCCCGAAAGCAGGATGATTATTCCCCGGGGGGCAAAGCGGGACTGCGACCTGACCGGGCCACCATCGTCTACGCCAATAGGGTCCGGGAAGCCTACGGTTCAGTGCCTATCGTTATTGGAGGCATAGAGGCAAGTCTGCGCCGCTTCGCCCACTACGACTGGTGGGACAACGGCGTCAGAAGGTCGATACTCCTGGACTCAAGGGCCGATATCCTCGTTTACGGAATGGGGGAACGCCAGGTCATTGAAATTGCCGACCGTATGTCAACGGGTAAGGAAATCTCGGGAATCCCGGGCACCGCAATAGTGAGGACTACTATCGAGGACCTCTCTGACACGGTCAGGATCCCGTCAAGCGAGGAGGTAACGGAGAATAAGGAAAAGTTCAATGAAGCCTTCAAGACGATCTATCTGAATCAGGACCCTTTCCGGGGAAAGACGATTGTGCAGCCACACGGCAACAGGTTTGTGGTACAGTTCCCACCGCCTCATCCCATGGACCGGGAGGAACTTGATGCAACCTATACCCTCCCCTTTACCCGTTCCTGGCACAAGACCTACGATCATGCCGGAGGAATCCCTGGCCACGAGACAGTAAGGTTTTCGGTGATTTCCCATAGAGGATGCTGCGGTGAATGCAGTTTTTGTTCTCTCTCGATGCACCAGGGCAGGATCATCCAATCCCGCAGCAAAGAGTCAATTATGAAAGAGGTCAGGTCTATCGTGGAACGACCTGATTTCAAGGGGACTATAACGGATGTTGGGGGGCCCACCGCAAATCTTTACGGCGCCCACTGCAGTCGTTGGAAGGGTGAAGGCGCCTGCGAAAAACGGAGCTGCCTTGTCCCAAAAGTCTGTTCCAACCTGAAACTGGGGTATCGCCCAACCATGGCACTTTACGATGAAATCCTCGGGACGGCGGGGATAAAGCATGTCTTTGTGGAGAGCGGGCTACGATACGACCTGCTCGTGGATGGGAAGACCGACTCATTCCTGAAGCATCTCTGCAGGTTCCACGTGAGCGGGAGACTGAAAGTGGCACCCGAGCACAACGCCGACAAGGTACTCCGGATAATGAATAAGCCGGCATGGAAGACCTACGAAACCTTCGAAAAACGTTTCGAAGAGGCAAACAGTGCTGCCGGCAAGAAGCAGTACCTTGTCAACTATTTCATCAGCGCTCATCCCGGCAGCACCCTCGACGACGCCCTCGAACTGGCGCTCCATCTTATCAGAAAAGGTTCCCATCCTGAGCAGATTCAGGACTATCTGCCCCTGCCTCTGACCCTTTCGAGCACCATTTATTACACGGAAAAACACCCTTTCACGGGCGAACCCGTCTATGTACCCAAAACCTTTACGGAGAGAAAAATGCAGCGAGCCCTGATTCAGTACCGCAATGCGGGAAGTATGCAACTCATCAGGGCGGCGCTTAAAGAACTGCATAAGGAACACCTGCTGCCAATCTTCCTCCGCGCTGCCAGAGAGACCGGCAGAAAGACGGTGTGATGTCTATTCAGGAATGCACCCTTGAAATCACCGATATCGCCCTGCCCGACAGCTACGGCGTAGGCAAAGATAAGGACCTTGTCATCTTCGTTCCCGGAGCCATTGTAGGGGACAGAGTGAAGGTTAGAATCGAAAGAAGGAACAAACGCTTCGCATATGGCAGGATAGCAGCCATCGAAAAGGCATCGGCTTTCAGGATTGAGCCCTATTGCCCTCATTTCGGGCTGTGCGGCGGATGCACTTTACAGAATCTTGATTACGAGAAACAGCTTGAAATCAAAGAAAACCATCTTCGGCAGACGCTCCGGAGAATTGGTTCCATAGAGGCAGATCCCGCCTCCTTTGCTTCCGTCACGCCCTCGCCGGACAGATGGTCTTACCGGACAAAACTGGAACTTGCCTTCGGAGACGAAAAAGGCCGTCTGGTCCTCGGATTGAGGGAGCGGGTATCTCCCTTCGAACCCTACCGCGGCCGGGTTGTCCCCCTTAAGGGATGCCCTGTCTTCGGCAAGACTGCAGAGATAATCATCCCCCTAATGGAAGAGCGTATGAGGGCCTTAGGGCTTGAAGCATATAACCCGAAGCGCAAAAGAGGCCTTCTGAAGCATCTCATTATCCGCGAGGCAAAGCAGACGGGACAATTGATGCTGATTCTGGAGACCGCTTCCGTGAGGCTTCCCGACCTTTCGGCTCTCTGGCGTAAGGTCACCGCGGAAGCGATTGGAGTGAAGAGTTTCTACGGGATCGTGAATGATGCCGACAATGATGTCATCAATTACTCCCGTCAAAAGCATCTCTTCGGCGAACCCTTCATCGAGGAAGGACTCGGCCCGTTCCGGTTCATACTCTACCCTGCCTCCTTCTTTCAGCCGAATCACGGTGCCGCAAGCCTTCTCTATGAAGAGATCACCAGACTTTCAAAGCTTTCCCGGCCGGAGAATGTTCTCGGACTCTACTGCGGGATGGGACCCATCGAGATCAATCTATCCCGGATTGCACGGAGGGTGACAGGCATTGACGTGGTAGCCGCAAATATAGCAAATGCCCGGGAAAACTGCGGTCTCAACGGAATTGATAACTGCTTCTTCTTCGAAGGTGAAGTCGAGAAGGTTCTGGCGAAGGAAAGATCCGACAGAATTGACCTAGTCATTACGGATCCACCCCGTACAGGGATAAGCGACAGCGGAATCAAAGAGATTCTTGACCTCAAATCTCGGAATATCATCTACGTCTCCTGCAACCCATCCACCCTCGCCAGAGATTTGAAACTATTTCTTGCCAACGGCTATCACGTGGAGAGGATTGTACCCTTCGACTTCTTCCCGCACACCGGCCACATGGAAACCCTTGTGGTCCTGTCGCAGGGCCACAATATTTGACTCAAAAGTCCATCCGTTGTACTATTAGGGGCTCAACAAGAGCCGGCAGACGGTAACGAAACCCAAGGAAGGAAGATGCTGGAATTACTTAAGGCTTTTATAGATCTCATCATGCATATTGATGTGTATCTACACAATATCATACAGGATTATGGCGTCTGGACGTACCTGATTCTCTTCGCCATAATTTTTTGTGAGACAGGATTCGTTGTGACACCTTTTCTTCCGGGCGATTCCCTTCTCTTCGCTACCGGTGCCTTCGCGGCAAAAGGATCACTCGACGTCATGTGGGTCTTCCTGATCCTGTCGATCGCGGCTGTGGCGGGGGACACGGTGAATTACTGGCTCGGCCATTTCGTCGGCCCCAAGGTCTTTCATGGGACCAATACCCGCCTGTTGAACAGGCAGCATCTTGAGCGGACCCACAGGTTTTACGAGAAATACGGCGGCAAGACAATCATCATCGCCAGATTTGTCCCTATCATCAGGACATTCGCCCCTTTTGTTGCAGGTATCGGGAGCATGACCTACTGGCGCTTTATCATATACAACGTTTTCGGTGGCCTCGCCTGGATCGCCCTGTGCGTATCTGCCGGTTACTACTTCGGTAACCTGCCCATAGTCAAAGAGAACTTTACTCTCGTTATATTCGCCATCATCTTCATCTCCATCATTCCCGGGATAGTCGAATTCCTGCGCCATCGTTATGGAACCAGGACCTGACCGCGTTTCATTTACTCTCACCAGGCTGATTGTCCTCTGGATGATCTTCTCTCCTCTTTATGCCGGCCTTCTTTATGCCGCTGAGAGCAGTGTCAGTTTCAGGAATACCGGGGGCAAGAACCTCTGTCGTTTCGTCGTGGAAGTTGCCCGGACATCACTGGAACAGGAGAGGGGTCTCATGTTCAGGCAGAATCTTGACCGTGAGGCCGGCATGCTCTTTGTTTATGAGAGCGACGGGGCCAGACATTTCTGGATGAAGAATACGCCAATCCCTCTCGATCTCGTTTTCATCGATTCCCGTCTGAAGGTGGTTGACGTTTACAGTAATGCACGGCCTTTTGACGAACATATCATCTCTTCGACACAAAAGGCGCAATATGTACTCGAAATCAATGGCGGTGCCGCGGCCTCCTGCGGCATTAAGCCAGGTATAACCGCCCGTTTTCAGAATATCGGTAAATAATCCCCTCAGCCAGACCTGACTTCTACCGAAGTGGGCTGACCAACATGGCTTTTCAACATCCACCGTGGGAAAGGTGTGGAAAACCTGTCGGATCAAGTTTGCAACTAATTGTCTTTAAAGCCTAGTGGACCTTCGGCAACTCAGATCTGCAAAACCGAAAAAACCAATCTATTCGGGCATATTCTCAATATTGAGAGTCATCTTGCGAAGGAGGGTACGATTATTTCACGGGTGAATAGAAAGAGCCGTCTGTGGGCCGGTTAGGTCATCCTCTTCTTCCGGATTTCCTGGAACCGTGGAGCAGCGTCCTTCGGCGGCAGGCATCGGTTTGTTGCCCTTTTCATGGTTGGCGATGGAACCCCGAAAGACCCTCGGAAAGTAGTATTAAACTTGACAATGGCCGGAATTTTTCATATGTTTATACACCTTGCGGGCCGTTAACTCAGGCTGGTAGAGTATCTGCCTTTTAAGCAGAGAGTCGCAAGTTCAAGTCTTGCACGGCCCAAATGTCCCCATCGTCTAGAGGCCCAGGACACCGGCCTTTCACGCCGGCAACAGGGGTTCGAATCCCCCTGGGGACGCTCTTTTTTCCCTTGAAATCAGTAGCGTTTTTACCCTCCAATTTCGGGTTCCCTGAGGTCTACGACATCGTCCATTCTTTGGATTACTGAGGAGAGGCTACCGAATGTGTGGTAGCTCTGGTCAAGTAGATCTCGCGTTTTCGCGTCATCTCAACTGCTGTGCAGTCAGCTTGTCGGTAAGGGGTACGATTTGCCTACATGAGTGGGGGGGTTGCTTCGTTAGAGGGAGGTGTCGCTTGGTGGTCTTCTTGGATAACCAGATTACGATATAAGGAAAGCAGTAATAATGTGCCTTGGGATAGAACCGCAAACCGCCTTTGAAGTGACCTCTCGTGTCGTTGTACTGCTGAAAGTAGTCGAAAATGGCCCAACTTTTCATTTTCAGCTTTGAAAGGGCATACCCTATAAAGCCCCGTCGTTCATCGCTTTGCAGCGATCAGGTTGGTTTGCAGACACTCTGTCTGCAGCTCTGCAAAATGTATACAGACTTCGGATTGTCGTCTTCGGATCGTGCGTAGGCTGGAGCTGGCAAAAACAGAGGGTTTGGATTCACCGACTCCACGGAAACCGGGGTGGTCCGCTATGGTGGTGAAGGGGCAGAAAGATCATTCCGGCGGAGATAGGTTTGTAACGCATCGCATCGAAACATCATGTGTTCCGTATATTAGAACTCAGCATGGAATATGCGGAACATTTAGCTTGACTTTAATTTTCCCTATGGGTAATAAGATGAATTGTAATAAAACGGAAGAACCCAACTGTACGATTCTTAATGGTATTGAAGCAGTGATTTATTTACGTCAAAGCCATCTAAAACAACAGGGAGGAAAAATCATGGCCAATCGTAATGCAGGAAAAACACTTTTCTTTCTTATGGCGGTTCTGCTCCTTCAATGGGTCTTTGCCGCGATGCTGACCGCGGCGGAACCGGAGAAGATTGTCCAGAGCGGAGCGATTCTGACGGTCGCCGAGTCGAAGAGACTGATAGCCAAGGCTGTGGTACAGATGCCCATCGTCAAGAATGCCCTTGCGAACGGTATGGTCATTGTCATCAAGGGGACAACGAATGCCTACGTGGCAGAGGAAATCACCGGGCAGAAACCGGACCATGTAACATTCGTGACGGGAAGAATCGAGCCCGAGAAAGGAACCAAGAACCTGCCACCGGCGAAACCCGTGAACCACCTAATCCTGGAGAAAGGCAAGGTAGTTGATATCCCTCTTCCTGAGGCCGCGAAGAAGCTGAAGGCGGGTGACGTTGTCATGAAAGGGGCCAATGCCCTGGACTACAAGAACAAACTGGCCGCTATCGATATTCTGGACCCCGCAGGCGGAACGACGGGGATCACCATGCCCTATGTGATAGCACGAAAGGTTCACCTCGTCATTCCCGTGGGTCTGGAGAAGTTGGTTGCAGGAGATTTAGTGGAAACGAGCCTGAAGATGCGTGAGCCGGTGGAATCTCTGACGGTTCCCGCCCCCGCCGGACGCCCGTCGACCATGTTTCCCGGTCACACTATTCCCTCTCTGTGGCTCATAACCGGAGAAATTGTGACGGAACTGGAGGCCATCAAGATACTCACCGGAGCAACTGCCTTTCAGTCCAGCGCAGGAGGCATCAGCGGTGCGGAAGGCTCAGTATGGCTTGTCTTCAGGGGGACCAGGGAGCAGGTCTCGAACGCCCTCAAGCTGGTTCAGTCAATCCAGGGCGAGCCTCCGTACAACCCATAACCTCAAGCGACATCTGAGCAAAAATCATACTCCTCCGGCGCCCATGTATCAGGGCGCCGGAGGCTTTTCACTTGAATCCTCGCGTAACCTCGGAAACCTATTTTGTGAACAAACCCAGGACGTATACGATTGCCGGCGCCATAGCCAGTGCCGGAAGGAGGTTGCCCACCCGGATCTTCTTCAGCTCCAGCATGCTGCTGATGCCGATCCCGATGAGCAGAATCCCACCCGTAGCCGTCATCTCGTTCATCATGGCGGGGGTGACGACGGCGTTCAGCCTGGCCGCCAAAAGGGTGATCGTTCCCTGGTAGCAGAAGACCGGCAGTGCAGAGAAGAGCACTCCCATCCCCAGTGCGGAGGAAAAGGCGATCGAGAGAAAGCCATCCAGAACGGATTTGATCGACAGGGTGAGATAATCGCCGCTGAGACCGTCGCTGATGGAGCCGAGGACCGCCATGGGTCCGGTGCAATAGAGCACGGATGCTGCCAGAAAACCCCGTACGAAACGGCCGGAGCTACCCTCCGAACTGCGGGAAATCCGTTTCTCGATCCAGGCTCCGAGGTTTTGCACCCAGTCCTCTATCTTCAGCCACTCGCCCAGTACGGCTCCCAGAATCAGCGCGGCCAGGACAATCAGCATGTTTTCCGTCTTCAGGAACATTTGCATGCCTACAGCCGCGGTGAAGATCCCCATTATCGAAAGCACCGTGGATTTGAGTCGGTCGGACAGGCGCCGCCCGAACAACATGCCCATGCTGCTGCCCATCACTATGGCAATGACGTTTATGAAAGTTCCGGTCATCTCCCCTTCCCCGTCTCTCTCAATAGCCAGGTATGATGTTCCTCAGCCAATGGCAATCCGGACACGTCCTCGATCACGGCCGGTCCGAGATATGAGGCGAAGATGTTTCCGGGCTTTTTCCATGTTTGCATATATTTACTCCATAAATTCAAATGGTTAGATAAGGTCATCCGGTGGATATGTATACCAGATCCGATTCTGCATTTCAAGCCGTATTTCGCGTTGAAACCTCACTTGTTCCGTATATTAGAACTATCAATTAAATATGCGGAACATTTTGCTTGACTTAAATTTTCCCTATGATAAAAAAGAATCACAACATATAAAGCATCCGAGAGGGAGAATTCGTTATGCCAAAGCCGAAGATCCGCTCAAGCCCCATCAAAGAGTACCGGGTGACCTCTCTTGACAAGGCGCTTTCAATTCTAGAGCTTCTGATAGACCGGGGCAGGGATCTCTCCATAACGGAGATCAGCAAAGAACTGGGCATGATGAAGGGAACGGTTCACCGGGTCCTCAGCACCCTGACAGCTCGAAAATTCATCCAGCAGAACAGCAAGACAAAGATGTACGGCCTCGGCGTGCGGACCCTGGAAATCGGAATGGACTCAAAAAAGGAAAGATTCCTTCGTGTAACCATGGCCCCCTTCCTGACGGAACTCTACGAGACCTGCAGGGAAACGGTGAACGCAGCTGTGTGGGAATATAACGGCATACGCTACATCTACCGGCTGGAATCTGAAGCGCTGCTTCGAATTTCAACAACGGCCGGCGCAAGATTCCCGGGCTACTGTGCGGCAACAGGCAAGATATTGCTCTCATACTACAGCAACGAAGATATCCGGCAGATTTACAGCCTGGACAACTCCTTCAAGAAATACACGCAGAATACGATTACTTCCGTCGATGAACTGATTCAGGAGATCGAGAAAGTCAGGGTCAGGAAGGTGGCGGTGGATGATGAAGAAGCGCTGGAGGGGGTCTACTGTGTTGCCGCACCAATCCTGAACGGCAAGGGGGAATGTGTGGCGGCCATCAGCATCTCAGCTCCGAAGAATCGGGCTACTGCAAGCACGCGCGACACACTTGCGAAGTTGGTATCGGAAACAGCCGGGAAGATTTCAGGTTCATTGAGCGAGCCCTAAGCATGGCGAATACCGTGCGAAAGGAGAGGAATGCGAATATGGTTGGCATCCGGTTTCATGGAAGAGGTGGTCAGGGCGCTGTTGTCGCTTCCAAGATTTTAGCCAACGCCTATTTCAAGCAGGGGCTTTACGTACAGGCCTTTCCGTCTTTTGGGATGGAGCGAAAAGGGGCCGCTGTTTCCGCTTTTGTCAGAATCGATAGCGCTCCCATAGTGGAGCGTGGAGAAATAAGGAACCCATCTGCCGTCATCGTGCTGGATTCATCCCTCTTGCACAGGGTGGATGTGACTCTTGGCGCCGAGCCTCAGGCACTGATTCTGCTCAATTGCAGAGAAACGGAAAGCCATAAAGCCATAAAGGGTCCCTTTCGGGTGGCCGGGGTGGACGCCGTTAGGATAGCACTTCAACATGGGTTGGGCTCCAAGACGGCCCCGGTCATTAACACCGTTATCCTCGGCGCCTATGCAAAACTTTCCGGAGACCTTATGCTTTCCAATCTGCTGGAGGCCATTGAAAAAAGCGTCCCGACGCACGCGGAGCAGAACATGGCCGCCGCCGAAGCGGCATATGAGGCGGTATTCAGGATATCAGGAGATTCTGATGCAGCGTAAGAAAGTAATTGAGCGTCTATCGGAACTTCCCACAAGGCCGTCAACCATCGGCACCATGCTCTGGAACCAAACCGGTGACTGGCGTTATGTGACGCCCGTGGTCACGGATAAAACAGCCCCCTGCAGTAACGCCTGCCCCGCGGGCATTGACACGGCCCGAATCGAGATGCTCATTGCCCAGGGGCTCTACAAGGATGCCTGGGAAATGATCCTCCAGGAGAACCCCTTCCCGGGCGTCTGCGGGCGCGTCTGCTTCCATCCCTGCGAAGCCGCATGCAACCGCAGGGAATTCGATGACGCCATTGCCATCCACAGACTCGAACGGTTTGCAGCCGATATGGCCGAGCGCTACGACCTCAAGCCACACCTTGAGCGACGCCCCACCCGTCCGGAACGAATCGCCATCGTGGGAGCGGGTCCTTCAGGGCTTGCAGCGGCATGGTTTATGGCCCGGCTGGGCTACACCTGTGATCTTTTCGAATCCCAGGCGGAAGCGGGCGGGATACTTCGCTGGGGAATCCCGCTCTATCGGCTCCCCCTTTCCGTCCTGCGGCGCGAGATCGCTCAAATTGAGGCATTCGGCCCTGCTATTCACAGCGAAAAGGCGATTGACACAAAGATATTGAGCGAACTACTCCGATCGTACGAGGGAGTCTATATCGCCTGCGGCCACGGTAAGACGACGGCTCTAAATATCCCCGGCGAGACTCTTCCCGCCGTCCAGGACGGCCTGTCTTTCCTCGCGGAGCTTAAGCGCCACCGGCTACCTGCAGTCCCTGGCCTTTCCGCCGTTATTGGGGGAGGAAACACCGCCATTGACGTGGCCCGAAGCATTGTCCGCCTCGGAGGGAAGGTCCTTATCCTTTACCGGCGCCTGCTCCAGGATATGCCTGCTTTTGACAACGAGGTTGAGATGGCCCTTGCTGAAGGCGTGGAACTCATGGAACTTGTTGCCCCCGTATCCATCGAATCCGCCGGCAACGGCTGCCGGGTTCTGCTCCGGAGAATGCGCGTCGTCGGCGACGACAAAGGGCGCTCACGCGTGGATGACACGCCCTTCTGCGAGGTCGAAGTTGCACGGCTCTTCAGGGCGACGGGTGCACAAGCCCAAGATCAATGGATCGAGCCACCGGGATTGAACTCAGGTTCGGGCGTCCTCGGTCTCGGAGGCTGTTCCCTCGTGCAAAAGGATGGGACGCCGCCCATTGTCTACGGTGGTGATGTCACGAACGACGTAAAGAGCGTCGTTCATGCCGTCGCTTCCGGGAAGCAGGCGGCCATGGCACTCGATACGTTCTTCAGGGAGGGTGCCGATGCCATACCCGCGAAACTCGAATCCTGCAGAATCGGTGACGGCGTATCGCTTTCCATGGAAACCTACACGGGCAGTCCCCGCAGCCGGCGAAACCGTCACATCGTGCAATATGAGGAGATCAACACAAATTATTTTTGCCGTACCGGCCGGATAACGAACCCGAGGCTTCCGCAGGACGAGCGAATCCGAACCTTTGATGAAATCGACCTCCAGGTTTCGGCCGATATGGCGACGGACGAGGCCAAAAGGTGCTTCAATTGCGGTGTCTGCAATCAGTGCGACAACTGTTACCTCTTCTGTCCCGACCTTTCCGTCATCCATGACCGGGTGAGCGGATCGAGGCACGTCGATCACGATTACTGCAAGGGATGCGGCATTTGTAGTCATGAATGCCCCCGGGGGGTGATTACAATGGAGGACATGGGTCTATGAAGAAAGTCATGATGGGGACCGAAGCCGCCGCGGTGGCCGCAAAGCTGGCCCGCGTTCAAGTGGTCTCAGCATATCCCATCACCCCGCAGACCGTAATCGTTGAGACTCTGGCCGATATCATCGCCCGGGACGAACTGAAGGCCAAGTACATGCCTATGGAGTCGGAACACTCGTCCCTCGCCAGTTGTGTCGGCGCATCCATGGTAGGTGCCAGGGCCTTCATCGCGAGTTCCTCCCAGGGCCTGGTTTACATGCATGAGATGCTCCATTATGCTGCCGGCGCACGGGTACCGATCGTGATGGTCAACTGCAACCGTGCCTTGACCCCACCCTGGAACCTGTACTGCGATCACACCGATTCTCTGGCCCAACGCGACACAGGCTGGGTCCAGTATTACTGTGCCGACGCACAGGACGTGCTGGACGCCATCTTGATTGCCTACCGTGTTGCCGAAGAGGCGCTTTTGCCGATCATGGTCAACATGGATGCATTTTACCTGACCCACACCTCCGAGGTTCTGGATGTGCCCGAGCAGGAGGCGGTAGATATTTTTCTCCCCCCTTACCGGCCGTCGGACAGGCTGGATGTAAATGATCCCAAGACCTTCGGCAATGTGTGCGGAGCCGACCTGTATACCTCCATCAAGTATAAACGGCATTGCGACACCCTTTCGCTGGAAAAGCTCTGGGACCGGACGGCGGCAGAATTCTGCTCCCAATTCGAGCGCTCCCACTCATCCGTGGAAGCGTACCGGACCGAGGATGCCGATCTGTGCATCATCGGAATCGGCAGTTCCACCGGCGCCATGCGGCTGGCCGTTGACCGATTGCGGAATGAAGGCTTACGAGTCGGCAGCCTTCGGCTTGCCCTGATCCGCCCCTTTCCAGCGGAAAAGTTGCGCGAAGCGGTTGCAAAAGCCAAAGAGGTCATTGTCATAGACCGGGATATCTCTTCAGGGGCTGAGGGTATCGTGGCTCAGGAGGTCAAGGCGGGTCTCTTCGAGAACCGGGGGGATGTCAGAGTTACGGGCTTTGTCGCCGGTATCGGCGGAAACGATGTCAACATGGATACGATCATCCCCTTGGTGAGACAGGCCATATCGGGCAAAGGGAACGCAGTCGACGGAGGCAGGTCGCTTTGGACGGAGGTGTTGCCATGAGCGAACTCCCAACGAAGAGAGAATTGGTCACACCGGGTCACTATGGCTGCCCCGGTTGCGGTGCAGTCCTGGCCATGCGGCTCACCCTGTCGGTCCTGGGTGAAGATACGATCGTGGTGATGCCCGCCGGATGCTGGTCCACCATGATCGGTATCTACCCTTACACCTGCCTGACGGTGCCGGTGGTTTCGGTCGCCTTTGCAACAACCGCAGCCATTGCCGGCGGTGTGAGGGCAGGTTTGGATATGCAGGATAACGACCATACAGCCGTCCTCGCCTGGGCAGGTGACGGAGGTACTTTCGACATCGGCCTGCAGGCTCTTTCCGGCGCAGTGGAGCGAAACGATAATATCCTCTTCGTCTGTTACGACAACGAAGCCTACATGAACACGGGCATCCAGCGTTCCTCGGCAACACCGGCCGGCGCATGGACCACCACCACACCCGATCCCACCAGGAAGAGTCAGAGGAAGAAGAACATGGTTGAAATCATGGCGGCGCACCGTATCCCCTATGCGGCCACAGCCAGCATCGGTGCACCGGATGATCTGAAAGAAAAGATGGCAAAAGCACAGAATACCAAGGGGTCACGATTTATTCATCTCTTTGCCTCTTGCCCGACCGGTTGGCGACATGCCACGGAACTCTCCGTCGAGGTCGCCAGGCAGGCCATCAAAAGCCGTGTCTTTCCACTATATGAAGTGACCAATGGGGATATTTGGCAAATGAGTTCGATGCCTGAGAAGGAAGGCATAGACGGCTACCTGAACCAGCAGGGCAGGTTCAAGGGGATGTCCGTGGAAGAACGGGACCGCATGCAAAAGCAGGTGGATGAAGACTGGCAGCGCCTGGTCAACAGGTGCCGGACTTCCGGTGCGACGGGATGATCCCGGCAAAGAGATGGAAGGAGACACTTGTCATAATGTGGATCAACGAAATAGTGAAAGGAGGTGATCCTTCGTCCGGTTCCCGGAGACAGCATGGATTAGAGACTTAATCGGTTTGCCCTGAAAAGGATTTTTGTCGAACCTTATCAAACAGAAAGAAGGAGGGAGGAATGACAAACATAAAGCGGATATTATCGGTTACTTTCTTATCTGTCATGATCGTGGCAATTTTCGGCGTCGGTAATGCGGCAGCTGACGACATCCGGATCGGATTTACGCCCCCAATCACCGGTTTACACGCGGCAGCAGGATCTCTCCAGGTTAAGGCCATCAAACTCGCCGTCAAGGAGATAAATGCAGCGGGCGGGATAAACGGGAAGAAGATCGATCTGAGGATCATCGACAGCCAGTCCACTAACCCCGGCGCGCTGGCGGCGCTGCAGAAGGCCGTCGACCAGGAGAAGGTGGTTGCTCTTATTGGCTGCCTTTACAGCACCCAGGTTCTTGCCACGGCGGATGCCATCAAAAACTATGGTATCCCCACTATTATCGGCGCCACCAACGTCAACATCACCAAGCAGGGAAATCCCTGGCTGTTCCGTGTGCGGCCCGATGACTCCATCGCCGCGGGTGCCATGGTAAAATATATCAAGGAAAACACCAAGTTCACCAAGATAGGCCTCTTGCACGATGCGGATGCAATGGGCACCGGCGGCGCCGACCTGGTTGAGAAAGGCTCCAAGGAAGCGGGCCTGACCATCGTGAGACGGGAGAAAACCGCAACGGGGGCAAAGGATTTTACTGCTGAACTCCTGGCCATGAAGAACGCCGGAGCACAGATCCTGGTCTTCTACGGCCACCAGGAAGCCACGGCACTGCTCCAGCGCCAGGTTCGCCAGCTCGGCTCTCCCTTCAAGTATCTCGGTTCGCCCAGCGCCGCATCGAAAGACAGTCTGAACCTTGCCAAAGAGGCTGCCGAAGGGATCTGGGCCGTAGTCGATTTCGTGCCGGGACAGACCGAGGAGAACAAGCGCTACGCCGCGGCCTACAAGAAAGAGTACAACGAGGAGTACGATACCCTCAACGTGTGGACTTATGACGGTTTGAAGATCCTGGCCAACGCCATCAAGAAGGCCGGGGAAGATCGCGACAAGATCCGTCAAGCCATCTTGGCCACCCAGGGGTATAAGGGCGTCCAGGGCACTTTTTCCTTTACCCCGAACGGTGATGGCCTGAGCGAAGTGAGCATCGTTCAGATCGAAAAGGGCCAACCTAAACTCCTGAAGATCATCAGCGTGGGAAAGAAATAAGCACCTTCCTACGCCCTGGTCGACACACGAGGCATCCGGTCCCGCGTCTCAGATAGAATGCCGGGACCGGACACCCCAAGGAGGACTTTGAATGGATTGGTCTACAAATCTTCAAATGGTTACCGCAGGTCTGGCCATGGGCTCAATATATGCCTTGGTCGCATTGGGATTCGTCCTGATTTTCAATGCAGTCAACGTGGTCAACTTTGCCCAGGGGGAGTTTGCCATGGTCCCGGCTTTTGTGGCGGTGTGGCTGCTGACCAAAGCAGAAATCTCCTTTCCTCTGGCCTGCGTAATCACTGTTGTTTTCATGGGTCTTTTCGGCATCGTCTTCCAGCGCATCGCCTACTATCCTTTGCGGAACCGCAGCTTCCTGCCGGTCGTGATCAGTACCATCGGTGTGGGCATCTTCCTGAAAAACGGGGCCCAAATGATCTTTGGCGCAGAGCCGTTGTCGATGCCACGGCCGACTTCAGCGACTACGGTTAATATACTGGGGGTGCTGGTGGACCCCCAGTATATTGTGATCATTATCTGTACACTGGCCCTGCTCGGTTTCCAATACTTCTTTTTCGAAAAGACCCTGCTGGGCAAGAAGATGCTGGCTACGGCACAGGACAAGCAGATGGCCCGGCTCCTAGGGATCCGGGTATCGACGATGATCGTCATTACCTTCGTGTACAGCTCGATTCTGGGAGCGGCAGCCGGTATCCTGGTGGGGCCCATCTTTTTCGTGACCAAGGATATGGGAGCGATGGTCGGGCTCAAAGCGTTCTGCTCAGCCATTGTGGGAGGATTCGGGAGCGTGCCCGGGGCGATCCTTGGGGGCGTTTTTCTCGGAGTCACCGAGGTATTCGCCTCATACTACATCTCCACCGCCTATCGCGATGCCTTCGCCTTCATGATCCTGATTCTCGTTCTCCTTCTGCGTCCGCAGGGGTTCTTCGGCGAGAAGGTCGCCGAGAAGGCATAAGGTGCGGCGATGAACAGAAGCACGAGAAACCTGCTCATTCCTGTTGCGCTGGCCGTCGCTGTTCTGCTCTTTCCCCGGGTGGTAACAAGCAACTACTGGCTGAACCTTATCAACCTGTCCATCAGTTTCTCCATCGCCTGTCTAGGGCTGAACATCGTCCTCGGGTATGCGGGACAACTCTCGTTGGCCCAGGCCGCGTTCTGGGGAGTTGGGGCTTATACGTCGGCCATCCTCACCACTCAGTTGGGCCTGCCGGTATGGGTGGGGATGTTCGCTGCCTTCTTCGTGGCCGCCTTCTTCGGGATTCTGCTGGGCATCCCAACCCTGAAACTCTCCGGCCACTACCTGGCCATGGCGACGATCGGGTTCGGGATCATCCTCCAGCTCATCCTGGTCAATGAGATCTGGCTCACCAACGGCTCCGACGGTATCACCAAGATTCCTTCGCCGTGGCTCGGCCCCTTTGAGCTGAAGAGCCCCGGAGATTTCTTCTACGTGGCAGCAGTGGCTCTTGTCCTCTTCACCTGGGGGGCCATCCATCTCAAGAACTCCCGGGTGGGACGGGCCCTTATGGCCATCAGGGAGAACGAGATGGCCGCAGGGACTGCCGGGGTGGATACCACCTATTACAAGATCGTGGCTTTCTCGCTTTCGGCCGGTTACGCGGGCTTCGGGGGATGGCTCTTTGCCCACAGCTGCTCCCATTACATCAGCCCGGACACCTTTTCCCTGGAACATTCGATAATTATGCTGGTCATGGCCGTGTTGGGTGGAAATGGCTCGGCCATAGGCTCCATCGTGGGGGCTGTCCTGCTGACGCTTCTGCCGGAAGTCCTGCGGTTTCTGAGAGATTCTTACATGATGGTCTATGCCGCGGGGATCGTGGTCATCATGATCTTCATGCCGAGCGGCATCGCCGGTTTGGTGAAGAACATGCCTGTCAGCCTGCGACTGCGGACTTGGTGGAATTCCGGTTCCGAGGCAGGCCGGCAGATTGCGGCGGCGGCGATCTCGCAAGATGGTGACCAGGGCCCCCACCACTCCTTCAAACCAGGAGATTGTTCGGGCTCGGGCGAGGTGCTGCTCACCGTCAAGGCGTTGGCCAAGCACTTCGGGGGGCTCAAGGCAGTGGATGGAGTGGATATGGAGGTCCGGCGGGGCGAGATTCAGGCGCTCATAGGGCCAAACGGTTCCGGCAAGACCACGATCCTCAACGTCCTCAGCGGCCTCTACGTTCCTTCCGCGGGTGAGATTATCCTGGAAGGGAAGGCCATCGGCGGACAGAAGCCGCACGTCATCACTTCCCTGGGCATAGCCCGGACGTTCCAGAACATCCGACTTTTCGGGGAACTCACAGTGCTGGAAAACCTTCTGATCGGCCAGCACAGCCAATCGGTGGCGGGCCTCACCGCCAGTATCTTTAGGCCACCCCGGCAGAAGGCCGAAGAGGCCCGAATGCGGGCGAAGGCAATGGAGCTGCTGGCATTCGTAGGTCTCAGTGGCAAAGAGTTCACCAAATCCAACAGCCTGCCCTATGGTCAACAGCGGTTGCTCGAACTGGCGCGGGCTCTGGCTTCGGACCCGAAACTTCTTCTCCTGGACGAGCCGGCAGCCGGGTTGAACGCCGCAGAGACAGCGGTGCTCGTTGACCTCCTGTTTCAGATCTGCAAGCTGGGAATCACCATCTTGCTTGTCGAACACGACATGAGCCTGGTCATGAATGTTTCCGACCATATCACGGTTCTGAACTTCGGCAGGAAGATTGCGGAGGGGCCTGCCGAGGTGGTCGAGCAGAACCCGGAGGTCATCGACGCCTATCTGGGAACGGAGGTAGGGAATGCTTAAGATTCAGGGGATCGAGACCTGGTACGGTGCCATTCAGGCCCTCAAGGGCATCTCGCTGGACGTGGAACAGGGAGAGATCGTGGCCCTTCTCGGTGCAAACGGCGCCGGCAAGAGCACGACCATCATGACGATAACGGGCATCCTGAAACCGTTGAAGGGCAAGATCGAGTTCCTCGGTCAGGATATAACAGGGACGGACGCAGAAGAGATCGCGAAGATCGGGATCGCCTGCGTTCCCGAGGGAAGGCACATCTTTCCGGGCCTCTCGGTCCTGGACAACCTGTTATTGGGCTCCACGCCGAGGGGCCGCACATCCAGGGGGGAAATCCGTAAGGATGTGGATCGTGTCTTCGGGATCTTCCCTCAGTTGGGAAAGTTCAAGAATCGTCCGGGCTGGCAGTTGTCAGGCGGTCAGCAGCAGATGCTGGCCATCGGTAGGGGATTGATGTCGAGATCGAAGATTCTGCTGCTCGATGAGCCCTCGCTGGGTTTGGCGCCGGTTCTGGTGCAGGAGGTCTTCAGGGTCATCCAGGAAATTAACAAGGCCGGTACCACCATTCTGCTGGTGGAACAGAACGCCCGGATGGCGCTCCTTATCGCCAACCGTGGCTTTGTGCTGGAAACGGGCAGGATGATGTTGACCG
>CAYOYU010000069.1:4532-20310 GCA_964408265.1 uncultured Syntrophorhabdaceae bacterium | reverse complement strand
TTTTTTCAAGACTTTCAGCGGCCTTCAAGGGGTCGGGATAAAAAATCATGCGCTTCATGAGCATAAAGCCCCTGCCCACTGAAATACTCAACGAGCTGGGCTTCTACTGGCATGAAACAATCGGCCAGCCCAAATATCTTGCCGACGAGGTTGTGGTTCTCACCGAGCCCGAAGGTGAGGGTTACTATCAGGCCGCCAACGAGCTTTATGATATGTTCGTTGAGGCCGGCCAGCATGTAATCGATAACAGGCTCTATGATCTTCTCGGGATTCCGGGGAACCTCCAGGAGATGATCCAAACTGCCTGGGAGGATGAGTCCCATTTTCATATGGTGGGGAGGTTCGATTTTGCAGGCGGTATAGACGGCAGACCCATCAAAATGATCGAATTCAACGCCGACACGCCCTCGCTCATTTTCGAGACGGCCCTGATCCAGTGGATGATGCTCAAGCACAACAATATGGATGAGACGAGACAATTCAACAACCTCTACGAGGCGCTGAAGGATTCCTTTTTCAGGCTGAAGGACCTCCACCCCGCCTTTGGCAGGGACAGCGGGGCCATACCGTCGGCCCTCTTCTCCTGTCTCGACTGCTCCATTGAGGACGAGAACACGACCCGCCTCTATGAGCAGATAGCCATGGAGGCCGGCTTCGTGACGGATTTCGAATATGCAGACAAGGTCTGCTTTTCCGAGGAGACAGGGGTCCTGAAGAGAACAGCCGAGACGGGGTATCAGCCCTATGATTTCTGGTTCAAGTTGATACCTTACGAATACATAGGTGCAGAGGAGCCGGAACTGGCCCAACTCCTTACTGGAATAGTGAAACGGCGGGCCACGGTCCTCCTCAATCCTCCCTATGCCCTTCTCTTCCAGTCAAAAGGCTTTCTTAAGGTCCTCTGGGATCTTTTCCCTGGGCACCCGCTCCTTCTCGATACGGCCTTCGAGCCTCTCCGGGGGAGACGGTGCGTTGAGAAGAAGCTCTTCGGGCGCGAGGGCGCAAACGTCTCCGTTCTCGATGCGGGCGGTAATGTTGTGGAAGGCACGGGCGGCGACTATGCGGGCCAGAGGTCCATCTATCAGGAATACGTACCGCTGCCCGCAGACAATCAGGGCAGGACCTATCAGGCCGGGGTCTTCTTTTCCTACGAGGCCTGCGGGCTGGGATTCAGGCGGGAGAAGGGGATCATTCAGGACGGCTCACAGTTTGTGGGTCATTTCGTGGGGTGAAAGGCTTAAGTCCTTGTAATAGTGCCTCTTTCCCTTGACAGAAGGATAGAGCATTCTTACACTTACGGGAGAAGGTGCAGTAACATATTAAAATCAGGGGGGTAAATGATGGCGACAAAAGCTCCGGCAAAAGAAACCGCAAAGAAAGCTCCACCAAAGGCGGCCGAAAAGACAGCAGCCAAGACGACAGTCAAGGCTAAGGCAGCCCCGAAAGCAGCACCTGCAGCAGGGAAAGCAGCTCCGGCGGCCAAGGCGAAGCCTAAGAAATCGGCCATGAAGGAAGGGAACAGGTATGCCTGTTCTGTGTGCGGACTTGCGGTTACCGTGGATACCCTCTGCGGATGTGTCGAGACTTGCGACATCGTCTGCTGCGGGGAAGCTATGAAGCCCAAGAAGAAATAGCAGATAATCCGGCAAGTCGGGGCCTGCCCTTCGGCAGGCCCTTTCTCCTTCCCTTCCCAAAGATCATACCCCTGAGGCATCACTTTTCAATGAAGGCTTTTGGTTGAAATGATGCCGTCGCTGTGATAGCTTCTTCAACGATATGTCAGCAATAAAAGAATGGGAAATCCTCGATTCGAGGATCGACAGGGATTACCGGGTATTCAGGATAGGGGTGGACAAGGCCCTTTCTCCGAGGACGAACAAGGCCTCGGAATTCTATACCATCGACACGAGAGACTGGGTGAATGTTATCCCCATCACGGACAGCGGTGAGGTTGTTATGATCAAGCAGTATCGCCACGGATCGAGGGAAATCACCCTGGAGATTCCGGGGGGACTCGTGGACGAGGATGACCCCGGGGCCGCGGCCCAGAGGGAGCTCCTCGAAGAGACAGGCTACGTGGGCGAGGGCATCCGGTTTCTGGGGTCTACAAATCCGAATCCCGCCATATTCAACAACCTCTGCCACACGTACCTGGTGAGCGGGGTCAGGAAGGTAAGCGAAACAAACTTTGACGCCGATGAGGACATCGAGGTAGTCCTAGTTCCCCTGCCGGAAATTCCGGCGCTTCTCGAAAAGGGCATGATAAATCACGCCCTTGTCATCGTGGCCTTCTATTTCTATTTTCTCAAAGAGTCAAGCCTGTAAGGAATCAGCCAGGATCGCCCTTGGACGGGAACAATTGTTGCAGTAGCTGGTCCGGAAGGGGCGGCACCATTGATACTCTTTGTTCTTGACTTAGTACAGTCTTCGGTAAATAATTGTTCATTCCGATCCAAATCTATTCCCTTTGTGCTACAGGGTCCACCGCACCACTGATCTACCTGCACCATGGGCGCTCCATAGTCTTTGGAACACTGGTCCTTGGAGTCTATTTGGATTTGGTGATTGGTAATTGATTATCCCCGAGGAGGTTACAAATGGCTCAAGAGACAGGCAAAGAATTCTTCTTCGTCCCCATCAGCAGCATCGTCGTCATGTCCCAGGTCCGCTCCGTAATCGACACCGTCAGCGAATCATTTCTGGCCCTCGTGGAGTCAATCAGGATCTACGGCATCCTGGAGCCCCTCATCGTCATGGCGTTAGGTGACGGCACCTATCGTCTTATATGTGGAGAACGAAGGTTGCTTGCAGCCCAGGCCGCGGGTCTGACTGAGGTCCCCGTCAAGTTCATTCCCGAAGGCACATCGGAAGCCGAGATAACCGCTCTCCAGCTTACCGAGAATCTCCAGAGGGACGACCTGAATCCCATCGACGAAGCCAACAGCATCCTCAAGTATCTCCACATCAAACATGCCGACTCGAACCAGGGCTTGCCCTATGCGTTGGGGGTGCTGACGAACTATATGAGGCGACCCGCCGATCTCGCTGACACGGTTGCAGCAACAATTGCTGCAATTTCCAAAATCACGGGAAAGTCAACAAGGTCGCTGTTTAACGCACTATCGCTCTTAAAAACTGAAAATGAGATTCAGGAGGCTTTAAAGGCGGGAACACTCAACGTAACCCAGGGGTATACCTTCGCCGCTCACCTCGACAACCCGAACCACATGAAGATATTTGCCGAGGTCATGGCGAACCCGGTGACCAACGCCGCCCTGGAGAAGATGCTGGCAACAAAACCCAAAGCAGTCAAGGAAACCAAACCCACCACCCTCACCCTCACGCGCCAGAGCAAGGCCGTGGATACCTGGACGACCAATATCGGGAAGGACGCCAAAGCCTACACCCGCGAAGATCTCACCTCGTTCCGGGAGAAGCTGCAGGCGCTCTGCGAGATGGTGGATAAGAAGATAGCAGGCCTGGGCGAGGCCACAAACTGAGCGGGCACATCGGGAAGCGGCTTCCAGGACAGCGCCATTGACCCCGGCTGCACGATACGCATGGCAGCGATCGGGGGCAGTTGGTTTTTGGTTGAAATAAGGAAAGAGTGATGATAATCAGTTGTTATCCAACCCAGCTGAGAAACAAGTTGGCCTGCATGACCTTTCCCTCAGGTGTTGCCTGCGGGGGGCTATTGGCGGAGGTATTGTGAGGAAGATCCCGTTCGGTGCTGCTCTATTTTGCGTGCTCCTCGTCACGACGATATTGATGGCTGTCAGCGGCCACGTATCGGCAGACCCGCTTGATCACTGGCACTGGCGGAACCCGTTGCCACAGGGCAATGATCTGTACGGCGTGTCCTTCGGCAACGGCACTTTTGTTGCAGTTGGTCAACTGGGCGCCATCGTTACTTCATCTGATGGTAGCGCTTGGAAAGAACAGATTTCAGGCAGCACAGCAGGTCTCAGGGCAAGCGCTTACGGGCAGGAGTCCTTCGTCGCAGTCGGCGACAGCGGCACTATCCTTACATCCAGCGACGCAACCGTGTGGGTGGAAAGGGAATCGGGAACCTCCAACGCTCTCCGGGGTATCACATACGGAAACGGGTCCTTCGTCGCAGTCGGCGACAGCGGCACTATCCTTGCTTCCGCCGACGGAATCGGGTGGACGCAAATGGTATCGGGTACAACCAACAGGCTGTCAGCCATCTCCTTTGCCAAGGGTATGTTCGTGGCAGTGGGATACTCGGGTACCATAGTTACCTCCACGAATGGTGTGAACTGGACATTGACGATATGGGAATCACCTGTCCCTTTTACCGGAATTGCTTACGGAAACGATGTCTTCGTCGCGGTGGGAGCTGGAGGCCATAGCATCGCTTCCTCTGACGGTATCGTGTGGCGATCGGGAAGACCTGCTGAATGCCTTGGCATCACCTACGGAAATGGTCTCTTTGTTGCTGTCTCGGGTTATTGGGTCGTTTGGACTTCTTCGGACGGTCTTAACTGGACATGGCTTAGGCTAGAGGATAAGGACGGTGGTAATGGGGTTGCCTATGGTAACAGCACGTTCGTTTCGGTGGGTCGCTCGGGTACAATATTAACCTCCCCCACCGGCCTTGACTGGTCGAGGACAACACTAGGGGCAAGCAGCAGACTGTATAGTATAGCTCAAGGCAACAACAGGCTGGTTGCCGTAGGAGGGGGGATCATAAGTCCATCTTCTGATTATGGATATACCATTTTGGTATCCGATGACGGCTGGACCTGGACTCCGGCGGCAGCGGACTTGACTAATGGGCTGCATTCGGTCGTATACGCCAAGGGCATGTTTGTTGCCGTGGGATCGTCCGTATGGTTCGACTCTCGCAACATCATCACTTCTTCTGACGGACTCGCGTGGACCTCCGTGTCATCCGGCGGGAACGGGCTTCTCGGAGTGGCCTATGGAGACAATTCCTTCGTTTCAGTGGGTGGCTCCGGGGCCATTGCCACGTCCTGCGACGGTATCGCCTGGACCCAGAGAGCGTCCGGTACAAACTGTTCGCTTTATGGAGTGGTTCAAGGGATGGGTGCCTTTGTTGCTGTGGGAGGATGCGGGAATGTACCAGGCGTGATTCTCACTTCGCCGGACGGAGTCCTGTGGCCGACAAGTGCACCAAATAACTCTGACTTTTCTTATGGAACCGTGGTGACGATAGCCACATCAACTACATCCGGCGTCCTTAGGGGAATCGCCTATGCCAATGATACCTTTGTTGTCGTCGGCGACGATGGCACTATCCTCACCTCCACTGACAGAATAAGCTGGACGCAAAGAATATCAGGATCAGACAAACAGCTCAGGGCAGTCACATACGGTGGAGGTGCCTTTGTGGCAGTTGGGGACTCCGGCACCATACTCAGTTCTCCTGACGGCATTGTGTGGACACAAAGAGCTTCGGGGATGACCCGGCCACTCAACGGCATAACCTATGCTAAGAACACCTTCATCGCAGTCGGTGATCTGGGCACGATCCTCCAATCAGATTCCACTGCCGCATGGGTTTCATCCGGAAATTCTGTAATTTCGGAGCCAACCGTTACAGACACACTAGCCGGAGGGCCTTCCAGCCTTACGGTCAGCAAGGTGGTCAGCTTCACCGCGACGGGCGTCACGGACAGCGCCGATTTCTCGGTAACCTTCGATGCGATTCCTCCGAATGCTGTTTTTTACAAGGTGGTGGGGACCACATGGAAACAACTCTACCCGAAGAACGAGTGCAGCGGCATCAGCAACGTGGTCCTTGCAGGGTCGATGCTCAACTACACCATGGCGGTGACTTCGGACTGCAACGGGACCACTCTTGCGAACACCATCGCCGACCCACTCGTGCTTGGGACCGTGGCCATGCCGACTCTAAGCGGCGCGGGTGGCGGAGGGGGCGGATGTTTCATCGCAACAGCCGCCTTCGGCTCCTACCTCCATCCTTACGTGATAATCATGCGGCAGTTCAGGGACAGGGTATTGCTCGCAAACAGGCTGGGGACCGCCTTTGTGGACTGGTATTACCGTCTATCGCCTCCCATGGCAGATTCGTTGCGGAGTAACGGACCCGCCAAAGCCGCTCTACGAATCCTTCTCCTTCCCGTCGTGGGTTTCAGTTTCCTCTGCCTCAAGTTAGGATTGCCGGCTGCCCTGTGCCTGGTTGTTCTTCCGGGTGTCCCGGCATTGGCAGCAAGCAGGAGGCTCATACTCCGCCGGAGGGCCCGCTCAGCCACTCCTACGCGCCTTCACTTTTGAGGTATCCCACAGGCTTCAACACATCTCTTGCCACCAGACGTCCTATCGGTCCCGTGCTGTAACAGACGACGAGGATGCCTTGGGTCGAGCAAGCTGGAGGGCTGAGTGGGTGACGACCTGATGCCGATTATTTCAGAGCTTGTCGATACGCTTTACTGCGCTGGAGAAGGCCGGTCGGCGATGATGAGTCATTTGAGGGGTTATAGACGAACTTACAGGAAGGCCTTCTTCATCTCTTTCACGAGGGCGATGTTTTCGAGATGGCCCGTCCCCTTGGCCCTCACCTTACCCACCACTGGCCTGTTGAGGAGGTATATGTCGCCTATGAGGTCGAGCACCTTGTGGCGGACGAATTCGTCGGGGTATCGAAGCTTCGTGTTGATGACCCCTTCATCGTTGAGGATGATAAAGTTGTTGATCCTGCCGCCGGAGCCAAGACCCATCTTTGTGAGTTGCTCAAAATCCTTGAGGAAGCCGAAAGTCCTGGCGGGCGCTATTTCTGACACGTAGGTGTCCCTGCCGTCACTGAAAAAGTAAGTCTGCAGCCCTATCGGTTTCGGAAGGTCAAGCACATATTCCACCTCGAAGGTATCGGATGGTTCGATGGAGAGGTATCGGTTGGTGCCGAGATTCGGCAAAGAGATCTTTTCGGTGACCTTTACCGGCTCTATGCCCGCTTTTTGTTCCACGATGCCTGCCTCATCGATCTTCTTGCAGAGTTCAATGGCGGAACCGTCAAAAATAGGGATCTCTTCGCTCACTTTCACGAGGAGGTTTGTTATCCCGTACATATGGCAGGCTGACATGAGATGCTCTATAGTGCGGACGATGCAGTTCTTTCCTTTCACGGACGAGGCGTAACCGACGGAGAAGACGTAGTCGATGTAGGCTGGTATGCGTTCGCCGTCGGGAATGTGTTCGAAGACGATGCCGGTGCCCTCAGGCATGGGAAGGAGGATCATCCCCGTCTTCACGCCGGAATGGAGCCCCACTCCATAGACCACAATGCTCTTTCCGATGGTCTTCTGCTTCATCACCTGGGGGCCCTCGGGAATACCCACCCTGGCTTCCTCGCCTTTTTCAAGAGAGCCCGTGCCGCCTGCAAGCCCCCGGGAGATCACCTCGAGGACCTTGTCGATGGAGAGGGGTTTCTCGAGAAAGTCATAAGCTCCGACCTTGACCGCCTCCACGGCGGTGGAAATTGTCCCGTGGCCGGAGATGACGATGACCACTGCCTTGGGGTCTTTGCCTTTGATCTGCTTCAGGACCTGGAGTCCGTCCATCTCGGGCATCCAGACATCAAGGAGCACGATTCCCGGGTTTTCCCGGTCGAATATGGCCAGACCCTCTTTCCCGTCCATCGCCTTGAAGACGATGAAGCCCTCGTCGCTCAGGATGGAGGATAGGCTATTGAGGATGTCTTTTTCGTCGTCGATGATGAGAATCTTATGCATTGCCCCATATTTTAACCGAATCGACGCTCATTTACAATGGCCGCGCACCCTACGCCCGCACCCCGGGATATTGCGTATTCAGAAAGAAAATATTTTGTGTTATATTATTTGCGCTGTTTCACGGTATGGAGGAGACCGGCACTTACTTGGAAGAAAAGACTGAAGACGGTTTACTGAAATTATCCTTTGACGATACCGACGTTGCCCGAAATCTCTTCGGCCCCAGAGAAGAGAACATCAAACACCTGAAAAAGTATTTCAATGTGCGAACGAGTGTGCGAGGAAACCACCTCACCATCGTGGGGAGCCGCAGGGATGTGGAGAGCGCCGGACGGGTCATCAACGAGTTGCAGGGAGTCATCAAGAAGGGATCCATTATCAGCGTCTCTGATGTGGACCATGCGGTGCGCTATATAGCGCACACAGAGAAGGGTGTAGAGGAACTCTATAAGGACCAGATCTACATCTTCCCCTCCAGAAAGGTGGTGACGCCCAAGACCTTGAATCAGAAGGCCTATGTCCAGGCCATCGGAACCCATGACATGGTGATCGGGATCGGCCCTGCAGGCACAGGCAAGACCTACCTTGCCATGGCAATGGCCCTGGCATCATATTACAAAAAGGAAGTGTCCAGGATCGTTCTGACGAGACCGGCAATAGAGGCCGGCGAAAAGCTGGGCTATCTGCCGGGCACCATGTACGAGAAGGTGAACCCCTACTTGAGACCCCTCTACGATGCGCTCTACGATATGGTGGACATGGATCGTGCCTCGCGCCTTATCGAAAAGGGAGTCATTGAGATTGCGCCTCTCGCCTTCATGCGGGGCAGGACCCTGAACGATGCCTTCGTCATCCTCGACGAGGCACAGAATACCGCGTCGGAACAGATGAAGATGTTTCTCACGCGCCTCGGTTTCTCCTCCAAGACGGTCATAACCGGAGATGTGACGCAAATCGACCTTCCCGACAAGAGGACGAGCGGACTGGTGGAGATACAGACCATCCTTAAGGGGATACGGGGTATACGCTTCGTCTATTTTACCGAACGGGACGTGGTCCGCCACCCTCTGGTCCAGAAGATCATTCGTGCCTACGAAAGGAAGTCCGAACCCAAGGAGTCGAAGAATGCCGAACGGAAAGGATAAACCTCCCTCGTACCAGCACTATAAACGACTTGTCATTCTTCTTACCCTTTCCCTTTCCCTTGCCTTCACGGTCACAATCAATGTTGTCGATTCGCTGAGGCCCCTGGAGTACCAGAGCGGGGACATAGCACGCGAGAACATCCGGGCCCCCCGTGATACCTATATCCCCAAGATGGACCTCACCGTAAAGAAGGGCGAAATCATAATACGGGAAGGGAAGCGGGTATCGGAAGAGCACCTTAAGAAGCTTTCCGCCTTTCCGGGTATCGAGAAAGCAAAGACCATCGATTTCTGGAAATTCATGTCGCTTTCGGCACTCTTCTTCCTCTTGATTACTATTCTCTACGAGTATGCCGACAGAAACATAAAGAAATTCAGCCTCAGCGAGAAGGATCTTCTCTTCTGCGGGGTGCTGCTGCTTTTCAGCACGGTGGTGGTGAAGACCTGCATTCTCGCCGTGGCCTATCTGGTCCAGAATCACCTGGCAAACCTCTTCTACCTGATGCCCATTTTTGTCTTCGGTATGATGATCCGGATCGTGCTTTTCTCCGAGGCTGCCCTCATCTTCTCAGTCATATTCGCTCTGGGCCTGGCTATAGTCTTCGAAAACAGCGTCCAGATCTTCTGTTACGCCTTTCTTGGAAACATACTGGCCGCCTATTTCTCGGCCCGGTGCGAGAATAGGAATACCATCCTCAAGGCAGGCCTCTATACCGCCTTTGTCATGAGCTTTCTGGTTGTCCTTTCCGACGCTTTTTTTGAGCAGCCCCTCGGCAACCTCCCGCTGAAGGTGGCCTTTATCCTCCTCAACGGGATCGCGAGCAGTTTCATCGCTCTTGGGCTTTTGCCGGTGATTGAGCAGGTTTTCGATTACACCACGGACATCAAGCTCCTGGAGCTTGCCAATCTGGAGCACCCGCTCCTGGAGGAGATGATGGTGAATGCGCCCGGGACATACCATCACAGCATTATTGTGGGAAACCTCTCCAAGGCAGCCGCGGAAAGCATAGGCGCCCACCCACTCTTCACGAGAGTCGCCGCCTATTATCATGATATTGGAAAACTGAAGATGCCCCACTATTTCATTGAGAACCGCAAGGGCGGAAGAGACGTGCACCAGTCCCTGTCGCCCAACATGAGTGCCCTCATTATCCTGTCTCACGTGAAAGAAGGCGTCGAGTTGGCGCAGGATTACCGGCTGGGCAGGAAGATAGCCGACATGATACGGCAGCACCACGGGACCAGCCTCGTCGCCTATTTCTATAACAGGGCAAAGGGCATGGAGGATCCCAAACTCCATGTCGTGGAGGAAAGGGATTTCCGGTACGGTGGTCCGAAGCCTCAGACGAAGGAGGCAGGCATCCTCATGCTTGCCGACGCCGTGGAGGCCGCATCGAGGACCCTCGAAGACCCAACTCCGAGAAGGATTGAGGTGCTCGTTCAGAATATCATAGAGAATATCTTTCTCGACGGTCAACTCGACGATTGCGAACTCACCCTGAAAGACCTCCATGCCATACAGAAGAGCATCATAAGCCTGCTCATAGGTATTTTCCACCAGCGAATAGAGTATCCAGAAAGGACGGCCAATGACGGTATTGATAAAAAACTCCCAAAGTCTCTTGAAGGTGGACCAAAGGGCGGTACGAAACAAGACAGAAAGCTTACTGGCATATTCAGGGCTGCAGGATAGGGATCTCAGCATCCTCCTGGTAGACAACAAGAAGATCCAGGCCCTGAACCTGAAATTCTTCGGAAGAGACAAGCCTACCAATGTCATCTCTTTTTCCTATCTTGACGGGTCGCCCCATGAGGTTGTGGGTGACATCATCGTATCGGTGGAAAAGGCGATGGAGGAGGCCGAGGCAGCGAATATTCCGTTTTACGAGAGGCTTTACGCGCTCATAGTCCACGGGTTCGTCCACATTCTCGGATTCGACCACGAGGCAGGGGAAAAGGAGCGGCGTAAGATGCGGTACAGGGAAAAACGCTTCCTGGAAAGGCTCCTGTCCCAGGCGCCCGACAAAGCACCTACCCCCCGCAACGGTCAATAGGGGGCGGTGAGGTTGGCCAAATCCACGCCCAGAACCAGTCCACCTAAACATTCCCGCTTGGCAGTCCTCAAAGAGCGTTGCCTCGAAATGAGCTTCGGGCTTCCCGCATTGTCCGGAATCCTTCTCATCCTTATACAGCCGCCCATCCCACTTGGTTTCCTCGCGTGGCTGGCTCTCGTTCCGCTTCTTTTGGCCCTGCAGGGGAAGAATTCCTTGCAGGGGTTTATTCTCGGAATGGCTACCGGCTTCATCTCCTATCTTGGTCTCGTATACTGGACAGTGGTGGCCATGCATAAGTATGGTGGAATCAATCTCTACCTGAGCTGTCTCGTATTGGTTCTTTTTGCCCTCTACCTGTCCATATACACGGCGCTCTTCGGTCTGGTCGTCACCTATCTCGAGCGAAGGCTGTCGATAACCTGCCTTCTGTCAGCGCCCATGGTCTGGGTGCTTCTGGAATACCTCAGGGGTATCGCCTTGTCGGGCTTTCCCTGGAGCCTCCTTGGCCACTCGCAGCACAACTTCCTGCCCATCATTCAGGTTGCCTCGGTGACAGGCACCTATTTTCTGTCTTTCCTTATCGCCGCCGTCAACTGCGTCCTCTGCGGCTTCATCCTGGTTATCCGCGGGAAGGGGCAGGCGCCTCGCAAAAGTTCCCTGATAATCTGCTCGGCTGTTATGGTGACCCTCATTGCTTCGTCGCTCTTGTACGGTCATGGCCGTCTCGGGTTACGGGATGAGGCGAACATGAAGGTTGCCATCGTTCAGGGGAACATCTCCCAGGACGTAAAGTGGGATGAGGCTTTCAAGATCAGGACGATCAAGACCTATTACACAAAGACCCTGGAGGCGGGCAAGGGCTTCGATTTCATAATCTGGCCTGAAACGGCGTTGCCCCTTATTTTCAACCAGGAGATCTACGTGAAGAAGATCGTCGAAGGTCTTCCAGTCTCGCTGAAGACCACGCTCATGTTGGGCACGGTGACCAAGGATAAGAAGGAGCAATACCATAACTCGGCCTATGCGATCGGCCCCTCCGGAGAGGAGAAGGTTTACAGTAAGGTTCATCTCGTACCTTTTGGTGAGTATACCCCCTTCAGGAGTTTGCTGCCCTTCATGGAGCGGATCAGTGTTGCCAACGGTGAGTTTTTTCCGGGAGACTCCCACGAGCCATTGGACACCGGCGCCGGGAAACTGGGGGTTCTTATCTGCTATGAAGGCATATTCCCTGCCATCACCGTTGAGACGGTCAGAAAGGGTGCCCAGGTACTCATAAACCTCACCAATGACGCCTGGTACGACAACAGTTCCGCACCTTACCAGCACCTCGCTTTCTACCGGTTCCGGGCAATCGAAACGGAGCGTTATGTCCTGAGGGCGGCCAACACCGGAACGAGCGCCATCATTGATCCCTACGGGCGGATCCTGGCCAGGACACCTCTGTTTAAGGAGGAATTACTGACAGGCACGTACGGGCTGAAAGATTCCAAGACCTTTTACGTCAGATATGGCGATTACTTTGTGCTTGTGGTGCTCCTCGCTTTCATAGCCCTTTGTGCCGTCCCGCTTGCTGGACGAAGAAAGGCAGGGGAATCCGAAAGAGACGTCGATAACCTTTAGCAGGAAAAGTGGTGAAGAGGGGTCACTCCCCTCCCCCGACTTCAGACGAAGCAGGGAGGGGAGTGGGTGGGACGGTATGAGGGGCGTATAGGCTCATATCTCTCGTGATCCCAGGAGAGGTATGGGTTCATTCTCTTTTGTCTGCACCCTGGCGAGAGGAAGGTAAATGTTCACCGCTGTGCCCTTGCCGGGAGCGCTTTCCACATTGATGCTGCCGTTATGCTGCTTGATTATGTGATACGCAACGGGAAGTCCCAATCCTATGCCTTTTCCCGGTTCCTTCGTGGTGAAGAAGGGTTCAAGGGCCTGCTCCTTCACTTTTCTGTCCATGCCTGCTCCCGTATCCTCTAGGGAGAGTAACGCGCAGGATGCGGGCCTTCCTGCTCCACCGGATAAATAGTTCTCACCGAAGGGCAGACGCCTTGTGGACAGCGTCATTTGTCCGCCGGCGGGCATGGCATCGCAGGCATTAGTGATCAGATTTGCGAGAACCTGCTCCATGCCGAGGATGTCGATGAAGACAGGCAGTTCCTCTGTGCTGAGATTCATGGCCACCCGAACATTTTCAGCCAGGTATTTTGGAAAGAGCCGCTCGGTCAGGACCAGCGCCTCGTTCAGGTTCATCAGTTTAGGCCGCAACGTATGCTGCCCTGAAAATACGAGCAGCTTTCTGGCAAGGTCCAACGCTTTTTCCGATGAGGAAAGCATCTGATTCACGTAATACTTACGGGGGTCGTCGTCGCGCATCTTCGTCTGCAACAGATCGCCGTAATCGAGGGCCGTAGACAGGATATTCTTGAAATGCTGGGCTATGCCCCCTGCCAGCCTGGCAACGCCGATCTTCTTTTGCAGCTCATGTAATTCTTCCACGCTACTGTGCAGGGCTATCTCGGCACCCTCGCGTCGACCTTCCGATATCCGGTACGTGGCGATTCCCTCCGCCAAGCCCGCAGACCTTGATTGATCCGTCGGATTTTCCACGGCGTAAGTCATACGGACCCTCCCCGAACCACCTGTTTGAGCCCTGCCGTCCTTCGTATTGTTCTATAGGGCTTCTTGTACACCTTTAGCATGGCGTAGCAAAGGGTACATTCCATTCTGTTGTTCCTCAGGAGTTCCAGGCATTCCGCGATTGAATCGCCGCAACGCATGATGCTGCATACCTGCCTCACATCTCCTTCATTGAAAAAGAAGCGCTTGCCTTCTTCCGTCACCACCGGAACCACACAGTTCAGTCTTTCAGGGGGGTTCTCTGTCTTCATCATTTCACCCTAATTATGCTGTTGAAACTGCCGAAGTCGTTTACGCTCCGCTCAATGTTGGCCGGGTCTTCCTGCCATGTGCCGTCAACGACGAATTTGTACTCATGTAAGCCTCTACCAAGATTCATCCAGGTCTTCCACCATCCAGCTTTGTCTTGCTTAAGCAACCTCATGCCCGAGTCCCAGCCGTTAAAACTACCCGCCAGGAAGACCTCTGATGCGTCAGGCGCAAACAATTTGAATGTGACCCGCTTCTTCAACTCGGGTTTACTCATTTCTGTTTCTCCTCGGGCGATAGAGGGCTTCTTGTTCTTTCCCGCATAGTTCCACCCTTGGGCTTTCCGTCAGCCCTATCCTGAAGCCGGACCATCTCACCTGGGTATAAGCTTGAGCAGATTTTCCAGGTAGGGGTCGTCCCGGATTACCGGATTCACTTCTATACCGCTGCGCGTCCCTTCGTTCCCGAAGAGTTTCTCGAAGCAGTGAAGAGACAACATCACTATGCTGTGAACGTTCTTGAACATAAACCCACCTCCTTCACTCAAATCCGTGTGTGCTCTGTCTTTCTCGAAGCTTCCAAAGACGGGATGCATCGGCACTTCCCTTACATATTGTTGGTTAAGGTTCATCTCCTGAAAGCCTCCTCTGTAATTTTGAATGATGGCGGAGCAGCGGTGGTCTCGATCATTTTTCCAAGCACTGCTGCCACATCAAGAAAGTTGCCGTCTTTGTAACTGATGAAACGCGGCCTGAGCGAGTGGCCAATGGCAACGGTGTCGCTGTTCTTGTCGGGAAGGACAAGGATAGTCCGCACATCAAAGAGCAGCTTCCTTACAGAGAGAAGTTCTACCAGGTCCTCCTTGGTGTCCACCAGTATGAGCAGAATCGTTCCGCTATAGGGCGAGTCGCTGAGCCATCCCGTGAGGCTCCCGATATCATCGGAAACGTTCACGGTCCTTCCGGCAACGGCGGTTTCTATAGCGGACCTGAACCGCTGTTCCGTCTCTTCTTCCGATCTGGTGTACAGCAGTATGTTTGGTGCCTGTTTCAATTCCCGTTACGCTCTCCTCTACGTCCTGTACAGATTCCTTTAACAAGAAACATGCCAAAGCGCTTTGCCTTTCAGTTCGTTGATATAGACCCGCCATTCGCGGGCACCAAGGGCTTATGACGCGAAATTAGGGCAACGGGATGGTGGGGGCTGGAGGGTTGTTTTCCTGAAGAAAGTGTCTTACGTTAAAAGACACTGTCTTAGAGACAGGACGTATCTCCTGCCGAGACAAGATCTAAAGCAATCAAAAAAAATCAGAACGCCCGGTTTTTTTCGGCTTACCAGTCGGTTATGGGGACGATGAGACCGCCTGAAGGAAATATGGCCACCTTTGCCTCCGGGTAGGCCTCTTCGAGCACCTTAAGCCCCTCCGGAATGGAGGCTGCATACTCAAAACCCATAGTACGGGCCTCTTCTTCTGTAATCAAATCCGATACGAGTATGGTTCTTATCGCCGGTCGTACGTTGAGGCATTTCATGGCCATGTTGAATTCCAGCGCCTTTTCCGGCAGGAAGGGCATACCCTTTGACATGGCTTCCCTCACGTACGCCGCGGGCTGGTTATGGGACCTTGCCCTCACCAGGTCGAAGGAACGGAGAAACTCTTCCGGCACCGGCGAGACAGTGGGAACCACAAGAAGGACTGCCCCGGTTTCTTTCGTGATCACGTCGGGCGCGCTCACCCCTTTGGCAAACTGGTGGGCATGTGTGTGAGGATAGGTGGAGGTGATGGTGACATCTACTTTTTCGGAGAACCTGACGCCCAGTTTCTCGAAACAGGCCTCCACTGCCGCAGCAAATTCCGGCCGATACCCGAGGCGCTTCATCATGGGTATGGTGAAACTGCCGGACTCGACGGTATTGGCCACCGAACTGCCCGAAACCATCCCTTCCAGGGCGCTGGTGACCA
>CAYOYU010000069.1:0-4522 GCA_964408265.1 uncultured Syntrophorhabdaceae bacterium | reverse complement strand
GCAAAGGCCTCGTCGAGGCTGCCCCCGAGAATGTTCACGATTTCACCATGCTGGTTGTAGACGCAATTGATGGAGAAGTCGAGGCCCACGGCCCTGGCAACCTTCATGCATCCTTCGTGGAAAGGATTATTCCCAGTCTTCCCCGCTATCGACCGGGGATCGATGGTATACCGCATATGGTGGTCCCTGACGTACTCGAAGTCGGCAACCCCGGGCATGATGATCTTGGGTCCGCCGCCGTATCCGGCCATGGGATGGGGAAGGATTGAACTTATCCCTATTTTCACCGCTGCCCGTGCAACAACAGGATTGATCTTCACCTTTGTGCCCTCTCCGGGCACCTCAATGGGTACGAGGTCATCCTGCCAGGCATTGTGCTGTACAATCCTGTATTCTGCAGCGACACGGGATCCGACCCTTGTCTTCAGTTCCGCTTCCGGTACGGGAGAATGGGTGCCCACGGCCACGACGATGGAAATGCTCTGCTGCGGGACGCCTGCATCGGCAAGGTATGGAAGGAGGACGGAGAGGATCTCGGCAACCGGCGTTGGGCGGGTGGAATCATCGATAATAATGGCAATGCTTCCTGCGTCTTCAACGAGTGCGCGGAGCGGTGGGGTCTTCGCGGGTCTTTCAAGGGCTTCACGGGCCATATCCTCAACGGAAGGCCTGGTTCCGCTCTCCGAAGCTTCGGCAAAATGAAGTGGTGTCCACCGCGCGGGGAGTGAGAAGTATTCCCGCTCTTCCCTGCTCAAAGTGACATAATAACCGGTGCCCATAGCAGCCTCCAGACAAAGAGAGTATCGTGGCACAATCTATCACATGGGCCGATACCGGTCAAGCCGGCCAGGCGGTCTTCCGTTATCGCTGAATTTTCTCCCTGACCTCTATGATATTGGAGGCCACGGCAGGAGGCATCTGGGGCGAGGGGATACGGCAGAAGTCAATCCGGATTCTGTATCGCCCGGGCTTGAGGTTATCCGGTAAGGTGGCATAAATGGAACGGGAGCCGTCTCTATCCGAGACAAGCATGCACTGCTCATCGGTCTGAAGGATGGCGACAGAAGGCGCGGGGTTCGAGCCGTCTTCGGGCAGGATGCTGATTTCCCTTGCCACCCCGAAGCCGAAGTCGCTCACCGATGTCAATGAGAGGCGGAGTTTCTCCCCGGGCCGGTACCTGTCGAACTCGGTGGAAAGATAGATGCGGCGGTTGTAATCGCTCTCTCCCGAGGAAGTCTTGGATGTTGCTGCCTGCCAGAAGCGCGGCCGTGCCGTATCGAGGTGAACGCTCCTGCCGCCGTAATGTCCCACGCCGCAGCAGTTCTCCCGACGGATGCGCTCCCAGAGCTTCATGCCGTCCACCCCGTCTATGTAGAAGTCCAGGGCTATGCCATCCATGTGGGTGCTCGTGGGGGCTACGTTGCCGCCTGAGTTCCTCAGCTTTTCATTGTATTCGGGGCTCCTGTAACCTGATATGAGGCGGATGGTCCTGCCCGGGGCGATAAGGTCGGAGAAATAGTCGAGGAGAAAGATGAGGCGCAGCGATATATGCTCGCCAGGTCTTGCCGGGGAGAAGCCGAAGACCGCGTCGACGGCGTCGAGAGCCTTTTCGTTTACCGAATTGTCCGCATTGAGGAGGCTTACCTTTGCCTCTTTGTTGTTGTGGCTGTTCTTTATGTGGATTCGGCCGTCTCCAACCCTGAAAAAGCGGTCTCCGTCGATTGCGGGGAGAGGCGTTGGACAGGCAATGAAGGCAAGGGCGATGAAGATAACGAGAATGATTGCAGCGCGCACGGGCCCTCCTTACGGCCATAGTCTACCGGCGGAGAAAGACTTCTGCAAGCAGAAAGAGTCCCAAGGGACAGGCCCGTGGAAAAGATGTTGCGGGCTCGTCGAATTCTGCTATCAATAATAGAGGATATTACACATAAGAATAGAAGGGGGAACAGATGGAAAAGATTCTGAGGATTAATATGGGAGCGAAAGGCGGTCCGAAGGCTGTTGTGGAGCCCCTCGGCGAATATGCGGGCCTCGGCGGCCGGGGTTTCACGTCCGCAGTGGTGGATAAGGAAGTTCCGCCAACATGCCACCCCTTGAGCGCTGCCAACAAACTGGTTATTGCGCCGGGACTCTTGAGCGGGACCGTGGCTGCAATGTCGGGCAGACTCTCGGTGGGGTGCAAAAGCCCGCTTACCGGAGGCATCAAGGAAGCCAACTCGGGGGGCCAACCCGCCCAGGTGATTGCCCGCCTGGGATATGCTGCCATCATACTCGAAGGAAAGCCGGAGGGAAATGACCTCTATCGGATAGTCATCGACAAGGAGGGCGTCGAGATCACCGTCGACAATGGCCTCAGAATGCTCGGCAATTACAAGACCGTGGAAAAGATGGTCCAGGAGTTCGGCAACAGGATCGCCTGCATCTCAATCGGTCCTGCGGGCGAAATGAGGCTCGGCGGTGCTTCCATTGCCTGCACGGACATGGAACTGAGGCCCACGCGCCACGCCGGGAGAGGAGGTGTAGGCGCGGTAATGGGATCGAAGAACGTGAAGGTCATCGTTTTGGATGATACGGGACTCCGCATGCGGGAACCGAAAGACCCTGAGAAATTCAGAGATGCCAACAAGGCTTTTGTGGATGGATTGAGAAAGCACGCCGTCACAGGCCAGGCCCTCCCTGCTTACGGAACCAATGTCCTCACCAATATCCTCAACGAGGCCGGGGGCTATCCCACATACAATTTCAAGGAAGGGGCTTTCAAGGGTGCATCCAGGATAAGCGGGGAGACCGAAGCCGCCCTGGAACAGGAGAGGGGCGGCATGGCCACTCACGGGTGCCACAAGGGCTGCGTGATCCGCTGTTCCGGAATCTACCATGACAAGGACGGCCATTTCCTGAGCAAGCAGCCCGAGTATGAGACTGTCTGGGCCCACGGCGGGCACTGCGGGATCGACGATCTCGACGCCATAGCCATGATGGACTTCCTCGACGACGATACAGGCCTCGACACCATCGAGATGGGAGTCACCATCGGCGTTGCCATGGAGGCCGGACTGCTTAAGTTCGGTGACGCCGAAGGCGCGATCAACCTGGTCCGGGAAGTGGCAAAGGGAACCCCCCTGGGCCGGATAATCGGAAGCGGCGCCGCAGTGACGGGAAGAGTTTTTGGCATGGAACGGGTCCCTGTGGTGAAAGGGCAGGCCTTTCCCGCCTATGACCCGCGTGCAGTCCAGGGCATAGGCGTAACCTATGCCACGAGCCCAATGGGGGCGGATCATACCGCAGGATATGCCGTTGCAACGAACATCCTGAAGGTGGGAGGCTTCGTCGACCCGCTCCATCCGGAAGGGCAGGTGGAGCTCTCCAGGAACCTCCAGATAGCCACCGCAGCCATCGATGCGACAGGCATGTGCCTCTTCATTGCCTTTGCGATCATGGATCAGCCTGAAACTTTTCAGGCCCTCCTCGACATGCTCAACGCATTTTACGGTCTCAGCCTCACGCCGGACGACGTGGCTGGGCTGGGAAAGAAAATCCTCACCATGGAGAGAGATTTCAACAGGAGGGCGGGCTTCGGCAAGGAACAGGACAGGCTGCCGGGATATTTCAGCACAGAGCCGGTCTCTCCGCACAATGTGACCTTCCAGGTGAAGGACGAGGAGTTGGACCAGGTATTCAACTGGTAGGAGCAGCCTTCAAACATGGCCGGAGATGCTCTCTTCCCTTCCAGGGGATCCCTGGGGCAGGCGAAAAAGATCCTGCTCCTAGTCAACGACGTCCATTATAATCTTTTCCACGGGCTCCTCCAGGAAGGGTTCTTCCTGGAGGTCCCGCTGGGGCAGAGCGTCAAGGACCTGCTCTCCGGATTTATCGGTCTTTCCGAGACCTACGTTGAAGAACGGATAAGCACCGTTTTTCTCAACGGAAGGCCTGTAGACAACATAGATTCCGCCGTCATCACCGACGGAAGCGTGCTTGCTCTTTCCTCTGCCATGCCCGGTCTTGTGGGTGCCACCATGAGGCGCCGTGGCTTCTACGCAGCCCTCAGAAGCAGCATCACCTACCATAATGAGAGCGAGCAGGCGGGCGAAGGCAGAGGAGTCATCAAGGTCAAACTCTTCAACCTCCTTTTGAGCGAGGCCGGTCCTGTTCTTCTGGAGCGGGGTATATTCCTGGCAGCCGGCCAGTTCGCTCAGCTCTGGACATCCTGGCAGGGGCGTGCCGGGGAAGGGCTCATCAGGGAGGTTTTTCTCGATGGAATTGCCCTGGAATCCTGGCCGCAGGACCTGGCCGATAAGCTGCATGGGTCGGGCTGGGTGCGGCTTACGGTGGAAGCTGCGGGTGATTCGATGATGTGAAAGCAAGGTGTCTTTGTGACCGGCCACAGGCGTGTTCGGGGACCTGTCCTCGCCTCGCGGGGGCGCGTCTACGCGCGTCCTCCCGCGCTCCGCGCCCTCCGCGTACATTCAGTACGCCTCCGGTCAGCGAAACACGAGAGTCCATCGCGTATCCATCTTCCCAC
>CAYOYU010000068.1:0-20396 GCA_964408265.1 uncultured Syntrophorhabdaceae bacterium | reverse complement strand
ATAGTAAGCTTCGCTGAAGAGGTATGGGGTCTTTTCAACGTTGTTGGGATCCAGGTCAACTCCAATGATGCTGAACTGCCCCTTCCCTGATGCCGTGGCAAATCTCTCCTTGAGGAAACCGTTCCCCCAGAAACCGTCGGGTGAGAGGTTCGCGTAGAACGGGACAACATCTCCTATCTCCGCAAAAATCTGCTCCGCTGAAGAGAATACCATATCTGCACCGAACCTCCGAGCAAGTTCGGCGATAATCTGCCAGTTCTCCATGCCCGCTTTCGGCTCAAAGACTTTTTGGAACTTCTGGACCCTTCGGTCGCAGGTGGTGTATGATCCGCTCGTCTCCACAGGCATGGATGCCGGCAGGACAACGTCAGCTTCCTGTGCCGTCTCTGTCATGAAGTGGTCCACCACGAGCATGAACTCTGCTCCGCCGGCGAGTTTGAAGTTCGCTACCTCATGAAGAGGGTTTTCTCCAAATATTATAACTGCCTTGATCTGATCATTCTCCATGGCTTTTACCAGGTCCACGGGGGTAAAGAAAGTCTTAGGGTCCACATTCCATTGCTTGGCGAGGGTGTCTACCCGCTTCACTTTTCCTGCCTGGATGAAACCGGGAAGGTACTTCGAATCAAAACCCATATCCATCAATCCCTGGGAGTTGGCAAAATCGCGGAGGACTATGATGCCGTTGCCCGGCTTGCCCACTCTCCCCGTTACCATCATGAGGTTGCCCAGAGCCTGCAGGTCATTTTTCGACTTTTCCCAGAGGGAGTCGATGCTGTAAAGAACGACCACGTTGGCATCAGGTTTGGTCAGGAGGTCATAGAGCTCGACGAGCTTGGTCTCGTCAACTCCCGTCATCCGGGCCACCGCCTCGACGTTCAATGCCGAGACGGATTCCTTAAAGGCGTCGTACCCTTCAGTCCGGGCACCGACAAAAGCTTTGTCTTCAAGCCCTCTGTCGATTACAGCCTTGCTTACGCCCTGTACGAGCACCGTGTTCGTGCCTCGCTTGGCATCTATCCAGAGGTCCGAAATCTTGTTCAGAGGCATTTCCGATGAATTGACAGTGACGATCTTGGTCCCGTTCTTCTGGGCAGCCTTGATCTTCAGTTCTGCAATGAGGTTCTCCTCGGAAAGATCTGCATTAATCACCAGGACTACGTCCGCTTTGTTCAGATCATCCATGGTCGTTGTGGAAACGGTGAGGCCGAACATATCATCGAGACAGTCCTGGTCCACATTGTTCATGAGGTTCGTGAAGCTCCCCACGTTATTGGTCCCCAGGCCCACCCGTGCAAATTTTTGCAGTGCGTAGAGTTCCTCGTTTGTCATCCTCGGCGATGCAAAGAAAGCAACCGAGCCCGGTCCGTAGGTATCGGCGATGGATTTTATCTTCTTCGCTGCAGTGTCCAGGGCTTCATCCCAACCCACCTCCACGTGGCGGCCTCTCTTCTTGACGGTTGGTTTCAGAAGCCTGTCACTGTCAAGCATGTACCGGTATCCGAAGCGTCCCTTGGAGCAGAGGTAACCCTTGTTGTGAGATTCACCGTTTACGTTGGCAACGGTGAAGCAGTCGTCGTAAAAGATCTTGTAGCTGAGATTACACCCCATGGAACAGAAGCTGCACACCGACTCCACCTTGTTCGATACCCAGGGGCCCGGTTTCTTGAAGGGCACCTTCTCCGTGATAGCGCCGGTGGGGCAGGCAGCAATGCAGTTTCCACAGGATATACAGTTGGTCTGGCGGAGTTTCTTCTCCATCGAGGGTTTCACAACCGATTTGAATCCGCGGTAGACGAAACCGAGTGCGGAGATCTTCAGAATCTCGGAGCAGGTCCTCACACAGCGCCCGCAGGCGATGCACTTGTTGGGATCAAGGTTTATGAAGGGGTGGTCCTGATCTACCTTGTGTTTTCTCACGTCCCCGAGGAACCGCGTGATATCTACGCCGAAATCTGTGGCATATTGTCTTAAGGAACAGTCGAATAGAGCGGAGCAGCCGCACTCGAGACACCGCGATGCCTCTGTCATTGCCTGCTCAGTAGTGAATCCCAGCTCAACTTCAGCAAAAGTCTTCGTTCTCTCTTCCGGCGGAAGCTCTCTCATCCGCTCCCTGGCAATCTTCAGCATGGGCAGGAAATCGCCGTCAGGCAGCTCTCCATAGCTTTCCTTGCGGCTCACGAAACCGATCGAGGCAACCTCGGCGGTCCCTTTTGTGAGATAGTTGTCTATCGATTCCGCCGCATCCTTGCCGTGGGCAATTGCATCGATCGCTACCTTCGGGCCCGTCATCACGTCGCCGCCGGCAAATACACCCGGGATAGAGGTGGCAAAAGTCTTCTCGTCAGTGATAATGGTGCTCCACTTCGTGGCTTTGAGCTGGCCGTCTTCGCAGATCGTGCCGAGGTCAATATCCTGGCCGATTGCTGAGACAACGATGTCGCATTTAAGATTGTACTCGGATCCTGCTTTCGGCACCGGGCTGCGCCTGCCGCTGGCATCGGGCTTGCCCAGTTCCATCATGATGCAGGTCAGAGATTCGAGGCGGTTGTTCGTGCTGACAATTGCCGTCGGGGCGGAAAGATAGATAATCTCCACACCCTCTTCGAGGGCTGCATCAATCTCCATCTCGTGGGCAGGCATCTCTTTCTTCGTCCTTCTGTAAAGAATGGTCACCTTCTTCGCACCCATCCTGAAGGCAGAACGCGCGGCATCGATGGCGGTGTTGCCGCCGCCGACCACAACCACTTCCTTGCCCGCGAGCTGAGGTATATCCGGCATCTGCAGCTGACGGAGAAACTCAACGCCTCCTACGATGCCTTCCGTAGTATCCTCATTGGCAAGTCCCATTCCTTTTGCTTTCTGGGCGCCCATGGCGAGGAAGACTGCGTCGTACTGATCCCTCAGTCCCTGCAGCGTGAAATCCTCTCCAAGCTTGGTGTTCTTCTTCACTTCCACACCGAGATCAGTGATCCAGGCGATCTCCCTGTCCAGAGTGGCCTTTGGCAGACGATACTCGGGGATGCCGTAGCGGAGCATTCCGCCAAGGTGAGGGGACCGCTCGAAGAGGGTCACCGAATACCCTTTCAGGGTCAGAAAATAGGCACAGGATAGACCGGCAGGTCCGCCTCCGACCACCGCCACCTTCTTCCCGTTCCGTGGAGGAACCTCCGGAATCCAGGGGTCTTCGATGTCGATATCAGAAGCGTACCGCTTCAGATAGTCGATGCCAACGGCATTATCGACCCGGTTGCGGCGGCATGCGGCTTCGCACTCTCTCACGCAGACCCTGCCGCATACGAGAGGGAGCGGATTCGTCTGCTTTATCAGTTTCACCGCTTCCCGGTTCTTGCCCTGGGCAATGAGGGCAATGTAGCCCTGCACGTCGACGCCTGCAGGGCATGTCTGTGTACATGGTCCAAGGCAGTCGGCATAATGATTGGAAAGCAAAAGCTCCAAGGCCGTCTTCCGTGCCTTCCTGATCCTTTCGTTGTTGGTATGAATGACCATCCCGTCCGCCACCGGGCTTGAACAGGAGGGGATCAGTTTCTCGAGTCCTTCCTGTTCGACCACGCAAAGATAGCAGGAACCGTAGGGCGGGAGCTTGGGGTCCCAGCAGAGCGTGGGGATATCGTCAATGTCATAGGCCCGGACAACTTCAAGAATCGTCTGGCCCGGGCTGGCTGCATAGGGTTTACCATTTATCGTCACTTTTATCTCTTGAGTCATCTGCTCTCTCCGTCCTTAGATTTTTGTGACTGCGCCGAATTTGCAGGTCTCGAAACACTTGCCACATTTCACGCAGGCCGTAACATCGATTTCATGAGGTTTCTTTTTCTCGCCCTTTATCGCTTCAGCCGGACATGCCTTGGCACAGACCATACAACCCTTGCAGGCATCGGCTTTTATGCTGTAGGTAAGAAGTGCCGAACAACTGTGGGCCGGACATTTCTTGTCGCGGATATGTGCCTCGTACTCGTCGCCGAAGTACTTGAGTGTGGTAAGTACCGGGTTCGGTGCAGTCTGGCCCAGACCGCAGATAGTACTGTTTCTGATCTGGGAGGCAAGGTCTGTAAGCAGTTCCACATCGCCTTCCTGGCCATTGCCGTCGGTTATTCTTTCGAGGATCTCCAGCATCCTCTTGGTCCCGATACGGCAGAAGGTACATTTCCCGCAGGACTCGTCCTGAGTGAACCTGAGGAAGAATTTCGCCATATCTACCATACAGGTCGTCTCGTCCATAACCACGAGGCCTCCGGAACCCATGATGGCGCCGGTCTTGTTGATCTGCTGGTAGTCGATCTGGAGCTCACCCATGGAAGCAGGAATGGAGCCACCCGAGGGACCGCCCATCTGCACGGCCTTAAATTTCTTGCCATCCTTTATACCGCCTCCGATGTCATAGACTATTTCGTTGATGGTAATTCCCATGGGGACTTCGGCAAGTCCGCCCCTGGCCACCTTGCCGGACAGAGCAAACACCTTGGTGCCTTTGCTCTTTTCGGTGCCCATAGCGGCAAACGACTCGGGACCGTTCATGATAATCCAAGCGACATTCGCAAAGGTCTCTACGTTGTTGATGTTCGTCGGTTTTCCCCAGAGCCCCTTGTTTGCCGGAAAGGGCGGCCTGAACCGCGGCATGCCGCGTCTGCCTTCGATGGATGCGATAAGCGCCGTCTCTTCACCACAGACGAAAGCGCCGGCACCCTCTTTGATCTTCAGGGAGAGGTTGGTGTTTGAGCCGAATATATTCTTTCCGAGAAATCCTCTTTCCAGGGCGCGCCTGATTGAATCCTTCAACCGCTGCACCGCTTTCGGATATTCGGCACGGCAGTAAATATATCCATCTTCAGCGCCGATGGCATAAGCGCAGATCATCATCCCTTCAAGCACGGAATGGGGATCGCTCTCCAGCGTGCTTCGATCCATGAACGCGCCGGGATCGCCTTCGTCGGCATTGCAGATGATGTACTTCTTTTTGCCCTCAGCCTGCCGGCAGAATTTCCATTTTACTCCGGTAAGGAACCCGCCGCCGCCCCTGCCCCTCAAGCCGGACCGGGTGATGATGTCTATAACATCCTCCGGGGTGTACTCCTTGAGGACCTTCTGGATGGCCTGGTATCCGCCCACGGCCATATATTCATCGATGGAATTGGGATCGATGATTCCGCAGTTCCTGAGCACGATCCGGTGCTGTTTCTTGAAGAAGGAATCATCGTCGGAAGGTTCGGCGCTCTGTATGATCCACTCCGAAACCGGTTTGTCGCTGACTATGTGCTCGGCCATGATACGTTTTGCCTTTTCCGGGGTCACGTCCCCGTAAACAAAAGTACGGTTCTGCTCGTCGATAACTTCCATCAACGGCTCCCGATAGCACATACCGTTGCAGCCCGTCTCTTTCAGCAAGACCTGAATGTTCTGTTTCTCTATTTCGTCCTTTATGGCCTCATATGTCTTCTCTCCGCCGGCTGATACGCCGCAGGTCCCGAGGCCCACTTTGATTGTTTTCATCCCTCTCTCCTCGTCGTCTGTCAGTTTTATTGGGCGCTTTCCCTGTATTCGTTCAAGAGCTGCTGCACCTTCTTCGGCGTGAGACGTCCAAAGGTCTCATCATTGATCATGATAACCGGGGAAAGGGAGCAGCACCCGAGACATGCCACCTTCTGAAGGGTGAAAAGACCGTCTTCCGTGGTCTCGTCATTGCCTATCTGAAGCTCGCTCTCGATTGTCTTGATTATGGCCGTCGAGGCGTTCACGTGGCAGGCGGTGCCGTCACAGACCTTGATGATATTCTTCCCCATCGGCTTCAAGCGGAACTGGGAATAGAAGGTGATAACACCATAGATCTCAGCCGATGGTATCCCGACTATTTCACTGATGTAATCGATTGCCGACTCCGGAATGTACCCATAAGTCTCCTGTGCAGACTGAAGAAGGGGGATAAGTGCGCCCATCTCCCCCTGGTACTTCCACAATTCAATCTTAAACCCCGAAAACCCATGCTTGCTCTGTTCCATTTTTATCTGTTCCGTTTGCAGCATCCTTCCTCCTTTGTCATATAGGAATATTTTATATCCATAATTCGGCTCCCCCCGGGTGACACCATATACGCCTCGAAGAGGGTCAGTATGGGCCGGCTTTAGACTCTGACGATGCCGTCGACCCTTCCGGAGAGTTCTCGAAAAATCCTCTCTTCTCAGGGTTTCCGGTCATCGATGAAGAGCACATTCTTTCCGGTATTGTCCTTTTCTCCTTTGAACGCAGTGTTTTATTATCGTGAATTATTGCACATGCTGTCAAGTGTAAATGCAACGACCATGCCAGCAAGATAGTGTCATCATTTCAATATATTATGCCATTCCATGGAGACCTATTTTTTTCGAAGTGATAAAAGAATTAGCAGGGGAATGTCTCATATCCGCGTAACCAACTGTAAACTGGACTATTTTATCCATTTGTTAACTTTCTTTACATACGCCAAATCTGTATATTATTTTAACATTTATTCTAAAAGCCTGTATACAACTTTTTTGGTTAGTCCCTTCAATTTCTGGTTCTATAGCGGCAGAGAAACGGAGATGACCTATGAACGGCAGGGTCCGGGAGGCCTGGTTTTGAGGATCTCCACGATCTTCCTGTAGGCACCCGGCTTGTGCGGAAAGGTACAATTTGAGCAGTCTTTTACCGAATTGTCCAATAAGGTCGGGTTCCCGGGACAATCAGTGAGATAGAGAGGGCAAAAGCAGAACAGACATGATTCCCAGTCCTTCTCCGGGAGATCATGACAGGGGAAGAAAGGGCATTTCCTGTTGGTAAAGAGGATCTTCGAAAGGTCAATCTGCGACATTCCTTCTGCGGTAGTCTCTTCGGCTCCGGGCCCTGTCTTACCCTTCTTCTTCAACTTCGCTTATCCCCTTTTTCCGAATTCCTCATCCATGAGCACCTGAGCAAGAGTGTAAGGATCGGTGCGTCGTTCAGCAAGATCGGTGAGCACCGTCTCCCAGCGCTTCTCTTTCTCCATTTTTTCCATAAAATGCTCCATAAGCATGCTTTCAAGCACCTTAAGGAAGGTGATTCTCATCCTTTCCTTGAGCTTCCTGCCCACGGCACCCGTGCCCTCGAGCATGTGCCTGTGCCCTTCTATGCCCGCCACGAGTTCAGGCACCCCCTTGCCGGAGGTCGCCTCGGTCCGGAAAATAAGCGGATCCCAACCGTCCTCCCTTTTTGCGGCAAGTCCGAGAGCCAGCCTCAGATTCCCTTCCACCTTGTCTGTTCCTTCTCTGTCAGCCTTGTTGATCACGAGGATGTCGCCTATTTCCACTATACCGGCTTTTATGGCCTGCATCTCGTCTCCCATACCGGGCACAAAGACGACTACGGAGGTATGGGCCATGTGAACCACATCGATTTCGTTCTGACCTACTCCCACAGTCTCTACTATAATGATATCGAGGCCCATGGCGTCCAGGACGTTGATTACATCCTGGGCGGCCCTGCATACTCCTCCAAGACACCCACGGGTGGCCAGTGAGCGGATGAAAACGCCGTCATCACCAGCGTGCCTCTGCATGCGCACCCTGTCGCCAAGGATGGCGCCCCCGGAGAAGGGACTTGACGGGTCCACCGCTACCACACCCACAGTCCTGCCCTGGAGCCGGTACTGCTCGATAATTCTGTCCACAAGGGTCGATTTCCCGGAGCCCGGTGCGCCGGTGACGCCGATGACATAGGCCTGCCCGGTCCTGTGATAGACTTCCTTGAGCCGTTCCAAAGCACCCGGGATGCGGTCCTCGAGGTCCCTCATGAGCTTAGCGGCCTTCACGACCTCAGGTATACTCAACTCTTTCTTCTGACCCATCCCACCTCCCTCTGCCGGGCTCATGCAAAAGCTTAGACGGAAAACAGCCCGCCGTTCACGTCGAGTGTAAGACCGGTAATGTACGCAGATTCATCGGAACAGAGGAAGAGGACCGCCTGGGTGATCTCTGAAATCCTACCCAGCCTTCTAAGCGGAATACGCTGGACATAGGATTCTCTCTCTGCTTCCGTTTTCCGTTCATTCCACATCTTTTCGAGACGGGCACCGCTTAAGATTATCCCCGGTGCCACCGCGTTCACCCGTATACCGAAGGGACCGAGTTCCTGGCCAACATGACGGGTAAAGGTTGAAACAGCCCCTTTTGAAGCCACGTACTGGACGGGAGTCAGTTCCCCGCCTATCCGTGCTGTGATGGAACTGAGATTGACGATACTGCCTCCCTGCTGTTTCTTCATGAAGGGGACCGCTGCCTGCGTACAGAGGAAGGTCCCTTTCAGGTTCAATGCGATTACCTTGTCCCAGTCTTCTTCGGCTATCTCATCGATAGGGGCTCTGGGTACCGCCATACTTCCCCCGGCGTTGTTGATAAGGATGTCGATACGCCCGAACCGCGCCCGGGCTTTCTCCACCATGCCTGCCACGTCCCGCTTGTCCGTGACATTGGTCTTCTGAAAGACGGCCTGCGCCCCGCTTCTCCGGATCTCCTCTGCCGTATTCTCTCCCGCAGCCTCGGCAAAATCTGCTACGAGAACCTCCCCGCCTTCGGCGGCAATACTCACCGCGAAGTCCTTTCCGAGTCCGTTTGCGCCGCCCGTGACTATGGCGACTTTTCCCTTGAATCTCATGAGAAATACCCCTTTGATTGGCGTTTAGCGGATAGCGTTTAGCGGATAGACTTAAAACATTTCACTCCACGCAATGTGCTAAACGCGATTCACTATCTTCGGTGTCTAGAGGATAGGTTTAGAATCTTTCCTTATACGCTATCCGCTATCCGCTAACGTCTTTATCCTGCATATAGTCCACTTCCGCCGGTAACCTCGAGAGTTATCCCCGTTATCCAGGCCGCCTCATCCGATGCGAGAAATGCCGTGGCATATGCCACGTCCTCGGGAGTTCCGTGCCTTCCGAGAACGACCTGGTCCGGTCTCTTTATGCTGTCCGGAAGATGTTTGGTCAATTCTGTTTCGATGAAACCGGGAAGAATGGCATTCACGGTAATGTTGAACTCGCCCAGTTCCCTGGCAGCACTCTTGGTGAGGCCAATTATCCCGGCCTTCGATGAAGCATAGTTTATGTGGCCGTAGCTCCCGCCTTTGCCGGCCCGCGACGACATGTTGATGATCCGTCCGTACCTCTGGTTCTTCATCACCCGGGCCGCTGCCCTGGTTCCCAGGAAGGTTCCCTTGAGGTTGATGTCCATGACTCTCTGCCACTGGTCCACAGACATTTCGTCGAGCATTGCGCGGCTGCCTATTCCGGCGTTGTTCACCCAGATGTCGATCCGGGGGAATAGTCTCAGCGCCTCTTTCACGGCCTCTTCAACACTCTCTTCCCGGGAGACATCCATGGCAAGGGCAAGGGATCTTCTGCCCAGCTTCTTCACTTCTTCCGCTACCCGTTTCGCCTGGACCAGGTCAATGTCCGCCACGATCACGTCGGCGCCCTTCCGGGCAAATATGAGGGCAATCGCTCGTCCCAGGCCGGAGCCGCCGCCCGTAACAAGACCTGTCTTATCTGATAAGACCATTAAAGGACCCTCCAAAACCACCAAAACAGGGGTGCAAGGGTTCAAGGAGCCGAGTGCCGCCTGTCCGGCGGACAGGAATCACTTGAACCCTTGCACCCTCCTAATTTGTTTACCCCACTATTTCTTTTTCGCGTATATCCCTATGCCGAGACTCTTGATGAATTCGCCCATGATCTTATCCTGGCTTTTCACCAGTTCGGCATCTTCCTTGGGCCCCAGAAAATCGTTGGGCATATCGAACTTGAGACAAACCTGCTTGAAAGTCTCTGTGGCGGCAGCCTTCCTGAAGGCGTCGGCGAGCTTGTTCACCACGTCCTGTGGAATGCCCTTGGGGGCCCAGAGGCTGATGCCTGTTGCCACCTGAACATCAATGCCCTTCTCTTTGGCTGTGGGCACATTGGGGAAGCTTATAAGCCGTTTCGGGTTCCAGGCAAGGAGCATCCTCATCTTCCCTGCAATAACATGGTCTTTGAACTCAGTCGTCTGGGAGATGGCATCGACGTGACCGCCAAGAACTGCCATTGTTGCCTCCACGCCACCCTTAAAAGGAACCATGGTCCACTGGATTCCGTATTTCTTTGCAACGAATTCCATACCGAGGTGCTGGCCGGTACCGATTCCTGCCGTGGAGTAGCGGATCTTTCCGGGATTCTTTTTTGCATAGTCTATAAATTCTTCCCATGTCTTCCAGGGAGAATCGGCTTTCACAGCCACACCGTACTGGTACTGGGAGTATTCACCGATGGGCACCAGGTCGGACACCTTGAAAGGCGACTCCTGCATATGAGGAATACGGTACACATTGGCCGTAGGTGCTGCGGCAAGGGTATAGCCGTCGGGCTTTACGTTCTTGATCTTGCCGAGGACGAGGTTGCCTGCTGCACCGGGGGTGTTGTTACAGATAATGGGCTGACCCAGGATCTTCGCAGCTTCGCCGGCTATAGCCCGGCTTACGAGGTCCGTGGAACCGCCCGGAGCGTACCCGATCTCGAGAGTGATCGGCTTGGTGGGAAAATCTGCGGCTGATGCCAGCACAGGGCAGACCATCAGGAGCAGAACGGCCGTGACGATAAACAGTCTTTTCATTTTTGTTGCCTCCATAAATGTTTTTGTGTTCTCACGTTCTTTCAATTGTCATCCTCGCAGGTTGATTCGATTGCCTTCTTCCTCCAGAATGCCACCCTCGGCACGTGGGGCAAGACGAGCAGGAGGAATGCCACGATGAGGCAGGCGGCAGAGACCGGCCTTGTCACAAAGATCGAGTAGGATCCCTGGGAGAGGATCAGGGACTGCCTCAGGGCGTTCTCGTACATCGGTCCCAGCACCATGGCCAGAATCAGCGGGGCTGAATCGTATTCGAATTTCCTCATGAGATAGCCAACGACTCCGAAGAAGAGCATAACATAGATTTCCGATATGTTCAGGTTGATCGTATATACCCCTATCAGGCAGAAGAGCAGTATGAGCGGGAAGAAGAGCGGATAGGGTATCTTCAGCATCTTTACCCAGAGACCGACGAGGGGCAGGTTCAGGACAAGGAGCATGGCGTTTCCCACGTACATGCTTGTCACCACGCCCCAGAAGAGTTTGGGGTCAGTGGAGAGAAGCAGCGGTCCGGGTCTCAGCCCGTAGATTATCATTGCTCCGAGGAGCACCGCCGATACCACGTTGAAGGGCAGTCCGAGGATGAAGAGCGGGATAAAGGCCCCGCCGGTAGCGGAATTATTCGCCGTTTCCGGACCGGCAACACCTTCTATGGCGCCTTTTCCGAATTCCTCGGGGTGTTTCGACAGTTTCTTCTCCATACCATAGGAGATAAAGGATGAGAGGACTGCGCCTCCACCGGGCAGAATCCCCAGAATAAAGCCGAGACCTGTTCCCCTCAGTATGGCCCCGATAGAACGCTTGAAATCATTCAGATTGGGCCAGATGTTCTTGATCTTTGTTTGAAAGACCGAAACCGTCAGATTGCCCTCAAGGTTGGTGAAGACCTCCGCTACCCCGAATAGCCCCATAATAACAGGAACCAGCCCGAGTCCGTCCTCCAGGAAGTTAAACCCCAGGGTAAACCGCGCTTTGGCGGAAATCACGTCCATGCCCACACAGCCGAGGAAGACACCTACCGCGGCCATCAAGAGGGATTTGACCATGGACTTCCCTGCGAGAAAGGTGACCACCACCATGCCGATGGTCATGAGCGCGAAGTATTCCGGCGGTCCGAAGGCAATGGCGACGTTCGCCAGCGGCACGGCAACGATCATGAGGCCGATAACGGAAACGGTACCGCCGATGAAGGAACCGATGGCGCTTATGCCGAGCGCCGGTCCTGCCCTGCCGTTTCGGGCCATCTGGTAGCCGTCTATACAGGTGATGACGGAGGCGGCTTCGCCCGGCAGGTTGACGAGGATGGACGTTATTGACCCTCCGTACATGGCCCCGTAATAGATGCCTGCAAGCATGATGATGGCAGAGACAGGACTGATTCCGAAAGTGGTAGGGAGGAGTATGGATATGGCAGCTACAGGCCCCAGTCCGGGAAGCACGCCCACGAGGGTACCGATGAGGCAGCCGAAGAGGCAGAACATCAGGTTGGTAGGCTGGAGCGCTACGGCAAAACCGGTTAAAACTGCATCAAAAGTCATAGGACCCTCCCTTTAAGCCACTCACCCAGAACTCCTGCAGGCAGGTTCTGTTTGAGAAGCACCGAAAAGACATACCACGATGCCAGGGAGACGATAACGGCCGTGACGATTGCCACCCACTGTTTCCGTTTCCCGGCGAGGAGAATAAGGGCATAGATGAGTATCATTGCGTCTGCCATAAAACCTATGTAGGGCAGGAGTATGGCAAACAGGAGCAGACCGATGAGGGTGAAGAGCACCCTGCGCCAGTTTCCTTTAAAGAGGCTCGACAGGGGTTGACGATTCTTGTGGATATCGCCGAGCACCATGATTGCAGACAGCAAAGACATGATGATGCCCATCAGGAAAGAAACATAGCCCGGCCCCGGAGTACCCAGAGAACCAATATCATAGCCCACCGAAAAATAGATGATCACCAATCCGGCTACAAACCAGAAGAGACCGCTTTTTTGATCAAGAGTCCTGTTCAACATCGATCAAAATCCCCCTTGTGAGAAATATTGTCCCAGAGACGCATGGAACATTCCATATCCTAAGCCGGACCAAACTGATACCAGAAACGGTCATCCCGGGTCACCGGGCGGACCTTCACCTTCATTCCTACTTTGACGTTCTCCGTGGCCAGAGATTTATCTATATGGCCCATCATCTGGACACCCTCCGGGAAATCGGCAATGGCAATTGTATAGGGCGTCTCTTTTTCAAAACCCGCCGGTCCGTAAAAGACCGTGGTGAATGTGGAGATTGTGCCTGGCTCTTTGACCTCCACCCATTCCACCTCTTCGGTGCCGCACTTCGTGCAGTCCATCTTCGGTGGAAAGGAAAGATTTCCGCATCCCTTGCATCGCGTCGCCATCACTTTTCCCTGTTCCAGATAGGCAACAAAATCCTTTACCTTTGTTTCAGCGGTGAAGCTTTTTATTCCGAATTTACCGAAGTCCATTTCAGTCCCTCCCCAGGATGGTTACAAAGCAGTATATGCCGGGGCCGCCCAGGTTGTGCACGAGCCCTATCCTGGCTCCATCCACCTGGATCTTCCCTGCTTCTCCCCGAAGCTGTTTTACAACGGTCCTTACCTGGCTCCCGCCGGTTGCTCCGATGGGGTGCCCTTTGCTCAGGAGTCCCCCGTCTAGATTGACGGGAATCTTACCGCCTTGAAAAACCTCGCGGTCTTTGAGGAGCTTCACGCCTTCACCAGGTTTTGCAAAACCCAGATCTTCATAATTGATGATCTCCGTAATGGTAAAACAGTCGTGCACCTGTGCCAGGTCCATCTCCTCAGGACCCACACCGGCCATCTCATAGGCCCTGTCGGCAGCTTCCCTGGTTACGGGGATGCTGGAATAGACATCGCGGCCCGATACTGTGGCCGTGTCCGATGACGCCCCCAGTCCCATGATCCAGACGGGTTTGTCGGTGATTTTACGGGCAATGTCCTTGTTCGCCACGATCACTACCGATGCGCCGTCGCAGTTCGCGCAGCAATCGAGCATCTTAAGCGGGGTGACCACCATGGCGGATGCCAGGACCTCATCTGCGGTCAGGGGTTTTCTGAAGATCGCTTTTTCATTGCTGGTACCGTAGAAGGAACTCTTTTCGCGAACCAGTGCGAGGTCTCTCTCCGTGGTTCCGTAAGCCGCAAAATGGGCATTCGCGAAAAGAGCAAAACCCGCCGGCATGGACATCCCGAATGGAGACTCCCACATCACCTCCCCTGCCCTGCCCATCCTCTCTGCAGCTTCTGCGGAAGTCAGCTCTGACATCTTCTGAAACCCTATCACTGCCACCACGTTGTGGAGCCCTGATTTTACAAGTGAATAGGCCACTCTGAGCCCGCTCGTGCTCGACGAACAGAGGCTCTCAACGCAGAAGGTCGGTTTGTGGGTCAAACCGAGGTACTGTGCGATGACGCCTGCGGGGCTGCGCTGTTTGTCATATTCCGTGGCGGAACAGACAACAGAAGCATCAATAACATCGGCGGAGACCTTCATCTCCTGCTTTGCCTCCTTGAACGCGAGAGCACAGAGTTCACCTATGGAAAGCCCTGATTTTCGAAAAAAGGGGCTCTGACCAACTGCAACCACTGCTACTTCTTTTTCCATTTCAATTCCTCCGTCTATCTGAAACCGGATCCTTCGCCTTTTCGGGCAAGGCCCGGATTATGCCTTCTTCTCTGCTCCCATCCTGTCGAAACAGCCCTCGGTGAGGTCCTTCTTTTCTGCTTTCAACACGTTCTTCTGCACCCGTCCGATGGCGCTTTTCGGAAATGCATCCCTGAATTCGAGGTAACGGGGCACTTTGAAATCAGCAAGCCGCTCCTTGCACCAGGTAATCAGTTCCTCAGGCGTGGTCGACGAACCCGGGGCAAACCTGACGTATGCCTTCACCTCTTCCTCTCCGGTGCCCAGACCGGAAGGAATGCCGATAACGGCAACTTCTTCTACGGCGGGATTCGACACAAGGACCGCTTCGATCTCCCCCGGGGAGATGAGTTCGCCCCTCCGCCGGATTACCTCCTTCTGCCTCCCCACGAAGAAGAGGTACCCATCCTCGTCACGGTAGCCAATGTCACCGGAATGTATCCAGCCGTCTCTCTTCGTCTCTCCTGTAGCTTTCGGGTTTTTGAAGTACTCGATCATCACTGCAGGGTTGCGGATGATGATTTCACCCTGTTTGCCTTGGGGAACTTCCATGGAGTTCTCGTCGGCGATCCTCACCTCATTGAGGACTGCGGGGTCCGGATGTTCCATGGGAACGCCGATTCCACCGGGTTTTCTTTTTGCCGCTCCTCCCCGCGGTCCCATGATGGAGAAGGTAGCCTCTGTGAGCGAATAGATGGTCTGAAACTCCACTCCGAAGCGCGCCTCGAAGTCACGATATATGGCTGCAGGCATATTGCCTGCCACGATGGTCCGGATCTTGTGGTCTTTGTCATTCTCCTTTGCAGGCTGGTTCCAGAGCCAGGGCATGACGGCCTGCACGAGAACCACCACGGTGGCTCCGTACTGGCGGGCCTGGTCGAGCAGTTTCGTTGCACTGAATCTGTCCAGGATGACAAGGGTCGCTCCCGCTGCTAGGGAACCCATGGTGGAATAGACCTGGGCATTGGCGTGAAAGAGCGGGTTTGGAGTCATGACTCTGTCGGAATCGGTTATTCCTACAGTATACGCGTAGGACTGTCCCGTGAGGACCCATCCTGCATGGGAGTTGAGCACCCCTTTGGGCCGGTCTGTCGTACCCGAGGTGTAGATACAGACGGCAGGGTCGGTATCGGCAATCTCTGCAGGAGCATATTCAGGACTTCCTTCGAAGAGAGTTTCGAAATCAGCCGTCTCTGCCGGCAGAGGCTTCTTTCCCTGGTAAATGACGGTCTTGAGGTGAGGGAATTTTCCCCGGTCGAGCCCGGCAAATACCGGATAGAACTGTTCATCGATGATAAGGCAGGCCGCCTCCGAGTGTTCCAGAAGGTATTCCAGTTCCTTATCCTTGAATGATGTGTTTACCGGCACTTCTATGGCGCCTATCCGGTTCGCCCCCATCCAGGCATAGAGATAACCCGGCGAGTTGGGCAGCATAATGGCTACCATGTCGCCTTTTCCAACACCAAGTTTGCGGAAGGAGCTGGCAAACATGTTCACATAACCGTTGAATTCCGAGTAACTTACACTTGCATCGCCGTAGCAGACAAAGGGCTTGTCACCATAGGCCTGGGCCTGCTGCTGCAGCAGTTGGCTGACGTTCATCTTTCTATTCCTCCGATCCTTTCTTTTTCTCCAGCAATTCAGTCATTACGTTCTGTGTGTATGCGGCCTCGATGAAGGCTATCTTCGTGCCTCCGGCGCCTCTTCTGGCTTTCTTATCCCGCAGACCTATACCGGCCTCTGTGAGCGACACCAGGAGATTGTCCACGTCTTCCACCTCGAAGGCGATATGGTCCAGGCCTTCGCCTTTTTCGGCAAGGTCCTTGCCTACCCGTCCAGCTCCAGACTCGGTAGGTTGGAGAAGTTCGACGAGCACGTCACCGACGGGTATGAAAGCGATCCTGAGGAACAACTCCTCCATGACCTCTATCCTCTCCGGCTCAAGTTTGTAGAGGCGCTTGTACTGGTCAAGGGTCGCATCGAGGTCCACCACTCTGATGCCGATATGATCGATCTTTTTAAACATCTTCTTTCTCACCTCGCCTTGCAGTAATCTCTGCCTGGATACTCTCTACGATGTCACCTGTATGGGTGCCCGGTCCAAAGACTTTCACCACACCCATCAACTTGAGGGCTGCCTCATCTTCCCCGGGAATAATCCCGCCCAGGAACAGAGGGATGTCACCAATGCCCCTGTTGTCGAGAATATCCCTGATTGCCTTCACGAGGGCCAGATGGGCCCCTGAAAGGATACTCAGACCTATTGCGTCCACACCTTCCTGAACTGCGCTCACAACTATCTGTTCAGGCGTCTGCCTGCGTCCGGTGTAAATGACCTCCATGCCCGCATCCCGAAGCGCCCTCGCAACGATTTTCGCACCTCTGTCATGGCCGTCGAGTCCAGGTTTTGCAACTAATATGCGAATTCTTCTATTCACCGTTGCACCATCTCCTTCAAGGATCTTCCTACCAAAAATCCTTTTCTCTATATTCTCCGAAGACCCGGCGGAAGACGTTGCAGATCTCCCCCACCGTGGCATACTCTTTTACAGCCTCGATCAAGGCGGGAACCACATTCTCCCCGCTGATTGCAACCTTTTCCACGTTTTCCAGCAATTCATTCACTTTCGAAGCATTCCGTCTCGTTCTCAGTGCCGCGAGTTTTCGCTTCTGCTTCTGCGCTGTCTCTTCGGGCGGCCTGAAGATGGGAATCTCCACGGACTCATCCTCCCTGTACTGGTTGAGACCGACGATGACCTTTTCACCGGATTCCACGTCCTTCTGAATCCTGTATGAGGACTCCTCTATCTGGCGTTTGAAATAGCCTTTCTCTATGGCCCTGATGGCCCCGCCATTCTTGCTGATCTCATCCAGATAGTGCTCCACCTCTTTCTCGAACTGGCAGGTGAGAGTCTCCAGGTAGTATGACCCTCCAAGGGGATCGATAGTATCAGCCACTCCTGTTTCGTGTGCTATGATCTGCTGTGTCCTGAGTGCCACCTTAACAGCCTGCTCCGTTGGAGTGGAAAAGGCCTCGTCCATGGAGCAGGGGAAAAGCGACTGGCATCCGCCAAGGGCTGCGGCAAGGCATTCAAGGGCAACCCGGACTATATTGTTCATGGGCTGCTGAGCGGTAAGGCTGCTTCCCGCTGTGAAGGCAACAATATCGAAATGGAGTTTCGAAAGGTCCTTTACCTCGTAGCGCTCCCTGAAGAGCTTTGCCCAAATCCTTCTTAAGGCCCTGAACTTGGCTATCTCCTCAAAGAAGTCCGTGTTCACGCACATGAAAGCGGAGAGGTTGGGCAGCACCCGTTCCACGTCCCATCCGTGGTCCTTCAGGTAGTCGAGGTAGGCTAGGGCATTGCCAAGGCTGAAGGCAACCTCCTGTGTCGCCGTGGCGCCCGCTTCTCTTATATGGTAACCGCAGACAGTCAGGGGTTTCCAGGTGGGGCAGTTGTCCATACAGTAGGTCATGAGGTCGCAGGCGAGCCTGACCGACGGCTCGGGCGGAAAAATATAGGTGCCCCGGGCGATGAACTCCTTCAGGATATCGTTCTGGATCCTGATGGTAATATCGCCGGGTTTCAGTTTCTGCTTCTCAGCCAGAGCCACGAACATGGCAAGGCCCACCACAGACATGGCGTTGGCCACAAAGCTGATCTGCCTCGGTTTGTTCAACGGAATGCCGTTGAAGAGAATCTCCAGGTCCTCAAGGGAGTCAATGGCCACTCCTATCTTGCCCACCTCCCCTTCCGAGAGAGGATCGTCGGAATCAAGGCCTATCTGTGTGGGAAGATCGAGGGCAATGGAAATGCCAGTCTGTCCGGAATCGAGGAGAAACCTGTATCTCCTGTTCGCCTCTTCCGCATCCCCAAACCCCGCATACTGCTGAAAGATCCATAAATCCTTCCTGTAGCCCAGGGGATCCCTCCCCCGTGTAAAAGGAAACTCTCCGGGAAAGCCCAGGTCCCTTATGTAATCGAAACCCTCTCTTTCCATGTCCAGCGGTGTATAGAGATCGCCTATCTCGGTGCCACCCTGATTACGAAAGATGTTCTTTCTCTCGGGCTTCTGCTGCCTTGCCTTCGTCACCGTCTCCTTCGACCATTTCTCGCGAGCCTGCTTCAAATCATCATTCATGGCATCTCTCTTTCCGGAGCCCGTTCTCTGCGCGACCGGGCTTCTCTCTATATTTACCTGCCCTCAAACTGATTCAGGTAGTCGAGGGTAATCGTCCTCACTGTTTCCAGGTGTGCTTCCATATAGGTGCCCACCTTGTCGGGATTTCCTTCCTTGCATCCCTCCACGATCTTTTCGTGCTGTTCAACGTATTTGGAGAAATGGCCGGGAATCTGAACGATGGTGTAAAGATACCGGTGTATCCTCCGCTGGAGCATGTCGAGCAGCAGTCTCAGATTCTCATTGCCGCACTGGAGGGAAAAGAACCTGTGAAACCGGTCATTGTCTTCAATCCACGCCTTGAGGTCACCCTTCTCTCCCGATGCCCTCAGTCGCCCGTTCAACTCCTCCAGGTATGCGATCTGTTCCTCAGTGATGGATTGGGCCGTGAGGCGCGCGGCGTATCCTCCCAGGATCCGCCGGATGCCGTATATTTCGTCCACATCCCGAGCTGACAGCTTGGCCACCGTGTAACCCTTATTCTTCTCCGATCGTATAAGCCCTTCGCTTTCCAGCATGCGCAGCGCCTCTCTTATGGGGCTCCTGCTCGAGTTGAACTGCTGGGCGAGGTCAGTTTCGATAAGCCTTTCTCCCGGGTGAAGTTTCCCGAAGGAGATTGAATCCCGTATCTCTTCGTAGATTGTGTCCCGAATTGATCCCATGGGGGCGGCTCCTTTTCATATTGTCGACAATGTTGTCGATATGTTTGTAGGTTATAATGTCGGCACAAAAGTTGTCAAGAGAAACTTTTCACTTTCTTGAAATCTCAAAATGGCATTTACATTGGATGGGAAGGCTAAAGCAACAGATAACTTATGTGGTATAACATGTTAATATCACAACACTTATATAAGCAAGTCAGGAATACCTTCAGGGGCTGGGTGGGTGCCCCTGAAGGCTGACTGCCCGGCTATCCAGGTCAGTCCTGTAGCCTCTTCATCAACCATGCCATGTTCTGTCCCAGAACCTTCATTGTCTCTATACCCTCTGCATCATTCTCCACTTCCCCCTTGTCCCGGCCTATGCCGATATTCCAGTAGATGGATCCAGGAATGATCATCTGCCGTGCCAGGAAGACGTGATTCAGGCTGTCGAATGCGTGAATCGCCCCGCCCCTGCGTACCGCCACCAAGGCTGCCCCCACTTTCCTGCGGAAAGGCTCGTCGTTCGCCCTGGAGACAAAACTCATCCTCTCCACAAAGGCCTTCATGCCGGCCGTAACATCGGTAACATATGTAGGGGATGCCAGTATGAGCCCGTCCGTCTTGAGGAGCCCGGCATAATAATCGTTGAAGGCATCGCTCTTGATGACACACCGCAGATTCTTTTTCGAAAAACACTTGTAGCAGGCGGCGCACCCCTTGATATGTTTTCCGGCGAGTTGGATCATCTCGGTCTCTATGCCCTCTTTGCTGAGTTCATCGAAGACGTGTCTGATAAGGATCGCCGTGTTTCCATCTTTTCGTGCACTTCCGTTTATGGCTGTTACTTTCATTTCCTCCTCCTTGATTTTTTACAGGTTTTGTCCTCTTCCGGGCTTTCTTTTTTGGTCGGCCAACGGCTTGTTCAAAATGTCCATCTGCGGAATTCTGCTCCGCTTGCACCCTCGGACGTACATACAGTACAGCCCTCGGTCAGCAATGCTCGCCCTGCTTTCGCCGGGCACAGGCGCAGCCCATCCACATCTGAAGCATCTCTCCATGCCGTCGCCCCCTCCGGGGACAGGCCCACCCAAGCCGGGTTCACATCAGCTTGTCCAGGGGCTGATGTGAACCCGGCATTAAATAAATCCGTATGCTTGGTTTGAGGCGATGGCGGAGGGTTGTCCTTGAGCAAACCGTCGGGAGGCGAGGAAGCTCGGTCTT